>CBFGON010000024.1:0-29468 GCA_965650395.1 uncultured Qipengyuania sp.
CAGCCATCTCCCTAATCACCGGGAGAGCGCACCAATGGATTTTCGCCTGAACGAGCAGCAGCGTGAGTTGCAGGATGCGGCGCGGGTGTTTGCGCGCAAGGAATTGCCCGATCTGGCGCGCGAGATGGAAGAGAAGGACTTCCCGGTCCCTGCCGAGATGGTGCGGCGCTATGGCGCAATGGGTTTTCTCGGTGTCAACCTGCCCGAGCAATATGGCGGGTTGGGGCTGGGGCACCTCGAAGCGCTGCTGGTGCTCGAGCAGTTCGCTATGATCTCCAACGCCGTTGCCTTTCCGTTGTTCGAGGCGCTGGTCGGGCCGGTGCGAACGGTCGAGCGGTTTGCCTCCGATGCGCTCAAGGCCGCAATCGTGCCGCAGGTCGTCGCGGGCGAAGCGACAGTGGCGGTATCGATGTCCGAGCCCGATGCAGGGACCGCGCTGACCGACCTCACCACCCGCGCCCGCGAGGATGGCGGTGATTTCATTCTCGACGGCACCAAACGCTGGACCTCCGGTGCAGGCCATGCGCGCTATTATGTGGTCTATACCCGCCTCTCGGACGCGCCGGGGGCGAAAGGAATTGGCGCGCTGCTGGTTGACAAGGAGATGGCGGGCGTCAGCTTCGGCAAGCGCGAGCAGCTGATGGGTTTTCGCGGGATCGACACGCGCGACATCGCTTTCGATGGCGTGCGCGTGCCCAAGACAAATCTGATCGTACCCGCAGGCGGTTTCGGCAGGTTGATGAGCGCATTTGGCCTCGAACGCTGCGGTAATGCCACGCAGAGCCTTGGCGTTGCGGCGGGCGCGCTCGAACAGGCGACGGACTATGTCCAGGAGCGCAAGGCTTTTGGCAAACCCATCGTCGATTTCCAGGCGGTGCAGATGCGCCTCGCCGAAATGGCGATGCAGGTCGAAGCTGCGCGGCTGCTGATCTATCGCGCTGCCGCCAATGCCGAACATAATCCCGATGGCCTGCCGAGCGTCTATGAAAGCTCGACCGCCAAATGCTTCGCCAATGACATGGTCCGCGCAGTGACCGCCAATGGGCTGCAGGTTATGGGCGGCTACGGCTATCACAAGGATTACGGCATGGAGCAGCGCGTGCGTGACGGTTTTGCATGGGGCATCGCGGGCGGGACAACCGATGTGCAGAAAACCAATATCGCTGCCGCAATTGTCGGCCGCCGTTTCGACCAAAGGCGTTGATACGCCGCACTGTATTGCATAGTCAGCACGGTATGGACGACACCGCCGAACTCACACCGCTCGACCCGCGTTACAAGACCGTGCTGCGGATCAATGCCGCGATCTGGCTGGCGGCGTTGCTGGTCGCGGCGACAATTGGCGAGATCGCGGTCGATGGCTGGACCGGCGTGTTCTGGATACCGGTTCTCGCGTGGGGCGCGATGTCGGTGGGCCTGCTGCCGCTGCGCCGCTATCGCGCCCGTGGCTATCGCCTCGATGCCGATCAGCTGCGCATTGTGCAGGGTGTGTTGTTCCATTGGGATACCACCGTGCCGTTCGGGCGCGTCCAGCATATCGACGTACACCAGGGTCCGATCGAGCGGGCCAATGGCATCGGCTCGCTGGTTCTGCACACGGCGGGGACCGATAATTCGTCGGTCGAGCTGGTCGGGCTGGCACATGAGGACGCGCTCTCCATGCGGGACAGCATCCGTGCGCAGATGCGGGCCAACCGCGTGTGAGCGATCCTGCGCTCGAACTCGATGTACCGCAGCGCACCGATGCGCGCGGCTTCCTGCTGCGCGGGATCAGCGGTCTGGGGCAGGCGCTACTGCCGATTGCCGCAATCATCTATACCCGCGGCGAGCACTGGACCGCCTCGCTGGTGGTGCTGTCCGCCTCGATGTTCGGCATCTATGTCCTCAGCACGCTGTTCGCCTATTTGCGCTGGACCAGACTGCGTTACACTGTCGGCAGTGGCGAAATCCGTGTCGAAAGCGGCTTGCTGGAGCGGCAGGTCAGGTCCGTTCCTTACGACCGCATCCAGGACGTGTCGGTCACGCAGAAGCCACTCGCACGGCTGCTGGGTCTGGTCGAGCTGACTTTCGAAACAGGCTCGGGCGCGGGTGAGGATCTGTCGCTCTCCTATCTCTCGAATGCGGAGGGCGAGCGTTTGCGGCGGTTGGTGCGCGACCGGCGCGAACAAACGAGCGAGATTGTCGACGGCGCCGGGGAGGACGAGCAGTCGGAACTGCTGTTCGCCATGGGGCCGACGCGCGTATTCACGCTGGGGCTGTTCCGTTTCTCGCTGGTGGTCTTTGGCGGCGTCGGTGCCTTGCTGGCGCAGTTCGACGATTTTCTGCCGTTCGACCTGTGGGATATCGAAGGCTGGCAACACCGGTTGGCCGGGCCGGGCGCATGGCTCGCCGGGCTGGGCGCGCTGGCGCAGGCTATCGGCGTGGTGCTGCTGCTGCTGGTGCTGGGCATTGCCGGCGTGGCGACGGGGATTGTGCGCACGGCGCTGGCCGAATGGAATTTCCGGCTGGAGCGGACCGACAAGGGCTTCCGCCGCCGCCGAGGGTTGTTGACGCGGACCGATGTGATGATGCCGGTGCGCCGGGTGCAGGCGATCATCGTCCACACCGGAGTAGTGCGCGTGCGGTTCGGCTGGCACGCGCTGTCTCTGGTCAGCCTCGCAGCCGATGCGGGGGCTAGCCATCATGAAGCAGCGCCTTTGGCGAAGCAGGACGAAGTGGCATTGCTTGTCCGTCAGACCGAATTGAGTCTGCCAGTTGACGATCTGGTATGGAACGCTATTTCGCGGACATATGTGCTGGCCGAGGCACTGATGGCGCTGCGCTGGTGGCTCGTGGCGACGGTCGCGATTCTGCTGTTCCAGCATTTCGCACGGCCCGATGACCTGCTTGGTTCGCCCTGGCTGGCTGCAGTTCCGCTGGTGATTGGCCTGTGGCGTGCACTGCGTTTGTCCATGTCGCTGTTGCGCACCCGCTATGCGATGGACGACAGCCAACTCTATCTCGCCGGAGGTTGGCTGTCGCCCCATCTCACCACCTGCCCGCGCGAGAAACTGCACAGCGTTTCGGTTCTGCAGGGGCCGATAGGGCGGCGGGCGGATTATTCGACGCTGGTACTGGGGCTCGCCGGATCCTCGTTGCAAATTCCCGGTATGGCCTCATCGAATGCGGGTGCATATCGTGCGCAATTGCTCGCCTCGATGCAGCAGCGCGATTTCGCCGAGATCAATTAGGCGCGCAGCTCCGCAAGGTCCGGGCGATCGTCGAAATAGCCGCGGACATAGGAACAGTCTGGCGCGATCCGGAACCCCTGCTTGCGCGCATCAGCCAGCATTGCTTCGACCAGCCGCGCGGCAATGCCGCGTCCGCGCAGGGCGGGCGGCACGAATGTATGGCTGGCGTGGCGCACACCGCCCCGCTCGCTCCAGGTTAGTTCGGCCTGCTGCTCGCTGCCGTCGATCCGGGCGAAATAGCGTCCCTCGCTGGCGTTTCCCTCGTGCTGGATTTCGATTGAATCGGTCACACAATATCCTTTCTGTCCAAGCAACGTCGGGCGCGCTAGGGCCGTTCCCCTATGCAGTTCCTGTCCGACAACGCCGCTTCGGTCCACCCTGCTGTGTGGGAGGCGATGCGCGCCGCTGATGCGCCCGATGCACCTTATGACGGCGACCGCTTGAGTGCGCAGCTCGACGACCGATTCGCCCAGCTGTTCGGGCGTCCTTGTGCGGTATTATGGGCGGCTACTGGAACGGCCGCCAACTGCCTCGCGCTGGCTACGATGGTCCAGCCGCATGGCGGCGTGGTGTGCCATGAAGAGGCGCATATCGAAACCGATGAAGGCGGCGCGCCGGGGTTCTATCTCCACGGGGCCAAGCTGATGTTGGCCGGGGGCGAGGGTGCGAAACTGACACCCGAAACTATCCGCGCTGTGATCGAGCCGATCCGTGCCGATGTCCACCAGGTCCAGCCGCACGCAATCTCGATCACGCAAGCGAGCGAATATGGCCGCGTCTATCGGCCCGATGAAGTGGGTGCGATTGCAGCGCTGGCGAAGGAGCGCAGGCTTGGCCTGCATATGGACGGCGCGCGCTTTGCCAATGCGGCGGCCTTTCTTGACCAGCCGCCAGCCGAAGTTGCCGGGCCGGTCGACGCGCTCAGTTTCGGCTTTGTGAAGAACGGCGGGATGAGCGCGGAAGCCATCGTCTTCTTCGATCCGGCTTTGGCAGAGGTTGCGCGCTATCGCCGAAAACGGGCAGGGCATCTGCAGAGCAAGGGTCGCTACCTCGCCGCGCAGATACTCGCCATGCTCGACGGCGATTTGTGGCTCGCAAATGCAAGAGCTGCCAATGCGGCCGCGGCGGAGATTGCGGGCTCTTGCGGCGACCGGTTGATGCATCCGGTCGAAGCAAACGAGATTTTCATGCGCTGCACCGCCGCCGAGCGCGAAGAATTGCGCAGCCGTGGTTTCGGCTTTTATGACTGGGGCGATGATGCAGCGCGCTTCGTCACCGCATGGAATACGCGCGAAGAAGATGCGCGCGCGCTGGCAGAGGCCGTCGCAAGCCTATGAAAGTTCCATCCGGCGGCGAAAGCCTGCTTGCGCCGCGCAACCTTGCCGCTTTCCTGCTCGTTAGTCTCATCTGGGGCGGGACCTGGCTGGTGATCCGCGACCAGATTTCTTCCGTCCCGCCAAGCTGGTCGATCGCCTGGCGGTTCGTCGTTGCGGCGGCGGGAATGTTCGTGCTGGCAAAGCTGCGTGGCGAGCCGCTGGCACTGCCGCGCGAAGGCTGGCGCTGGGCGGCGCTGCTGGGCCTGTTCCAGTTCTCGCTCAATTTCACCTTCGTCTATCATGCCGAACATTTCGTAACATCGGGTCTGGTAGCTGTGATGTTCGCGCTGCTGGTGGTGCCCAATGCGGTGCTTGGCAAGCTGCTGCTGGGGCAGGAAATCCGTCGCGAATTCGTGCTCGGTTCGGCGATTGCGGCCATCGGCGTGGCGATGCTGTTCGCGCAGGAATATCGCGCGTCGCCTGCCACTCTGGGCGAAGTATTGCTCGGCGCGGGATTGACCGTGGGTGGCATCTTGTCAGCCAGCTTGGCCAATATCGTTCAGGCGATGGAAGGGGCCAAGCGCCTGCCTTTGCTGACGCTGCTCGCATGGTCGATGGTTGCCGGTGTGGCGATCAATGTGGTTTACGCACTCATCGCCGAGGGCCCGCCGCAATTCGATCCGCGACCCGGCTATGCCTTGGGCGTGGTCTATCTCGGCATCATGGGTTCGGTCGTCACCTTCCCGCTTTACTACGGGCTGGTGCGCAAGGTCGGGGCGGGCACGGCGGCCTATTCCTCCGTGATCGTGCCGGTTGTGGCGATGGTGCTATCGACCATTTTCGAAGGTTTTGTCTGGGGCCCGCTGCCAGCGGCTGGCGCTCTGGTGACAATGGCTGGCATGGTTGTGGCAATGCGCGGGCGAGCTGCGCCGCCGCGCCGCGCTACGCCTGAGCCATGATTGCGGCCAGTCCTTCGCGGTAGGACGGATAGCGCGGGCTCCAGCCCAGCAAGCGCTTGGCCTTGCCATTGGCGACGCGGCGGTTCTCGGCATAGAAACCGCGCGCCATCGGGCCGAGACCTGCTTCATCCATCGACTGCAGCGGCGGCGGGGTGGCGCCCAGCAGGCGGCAGGCCTCCTCGATCACCGCGTTCTGGCTGGTCGGACAATCATCGGCCAGATTATAAGCGCCGGGCGGCGCGTCCTGTTCCATCGCGGCGACAACGCCCGACGCGATATCCTCGACATGGATGCGGCTGAACACCTGTTCCGGCAAATCGATCCGGTGCGCCTTGCCTTCGCGCACGCGGTCCAGCGCGCTGCGCCCCGGACCGTATATTCCCGGCAAGCGAAACACTATCGCACCTGCCTCCAGCCAGCGTGCATCGCATTCGGCGCGGGCGGCCCTGCGCCCGCCGCCAATGGGCGTGGCTTCATCGACCCATGCCCCTCGGGCATCGCCATAAACGCCGGTGGAGGAGAGATAGCCCAGCCACTTTCCGGCCACCGCGCCGCCATAGGTGCCAAGCACCACATCGCGGCCCTCAACCGGCGGAACCGAACTCAACACATGCGTCGAGCCCGCCAGTGCGGCCAACACCGCATCGCGGTTGGCAAAATCAAGATTACCTGCGCTGCCCGTCGCCTGGACCTGCCATCCATCTGCCACCACCCTGTCGGCAATATGCCGGGCGGTATAGCCGAGGCCGAAGATCAGCAGGCGGCTCACTTGGCTTCGAGATAGCCTTCTTCGGGCACGACAATCTGCGGGCTATCAACGTTCCTTGCCTTCCACTCCATCGCCATGCGCACGCGCGTTGCGCCGCTGGGATGATCGAAGAACAGGAATTCCTCGACCGGGCCGGGTTCGATCTTGCGATATTCGCTCAGCCGCATGGCGACCTTGGCGAAGCCATCCGGCTCGCGCGCGGCATCAAGTCCAAAGACGTCGGCCGCGCTTTCGTTGACGCGCACCAGCGTATTGAGCGCGGGCGTCATCAGGAACATCCACACGCCCAGACAGATCGCCAGTACCGGCAGCGATGCGGGGTCCGACACATCGCGCACGCCCCAGCGCTGGCCGAAGCGGGCTATCAGGCGCGGCGCGATGCGGCTGGTCAGGAACAGCCCGAGCGCGAAAATGCCCAGCAATATGCCGACCATCCACCACACGTGGTTGAGCTTGTAGTGCCCCATCTCGTGACCCATCACCGCCAGGATTTCCGGCTCGCTGGTGCGTTCGAGAAGATTGTCATTCAATGAGATGCGGATTGTCGGCCCAAGGCCCGAGACATTGGCCGAGATGCGCTTGTGCTGCTTCGACTGGTCGAAAACATAGATGTGTTCGGCGGGGATGTCGTATTTCTGCGCCACCGCTTCGATCTTGGCGCGCAGCGGGCCGGGCTCCATCTCGGTATAGGTGTTGAACAGCGGCGAAATGAACACTGGTCCCAGCACCATGCCGATCATCAGGAAGATGCCTATGACCCCTGTGCCCCACAGCCACCAGCTTTTCGGCGCGCGGCGGATCACGGCATAGATCGCCACGATCAGCAGCGGCGCGATGACCAGCGATATTGCATTGGATATGGCGAATTCGCCCGCCCACGCGCCGAATGTCTGGTCGAGCAGGCCGTATTGCTTCTCGCGGAAATAACCGGTGTAAAGGACCCACGGCAGAGTCAGCGCCGCGGCTAGAATCGAATAGAGCAGCGCGGTAATCCACGTGACGAGCCACATGCGCTTGCTGATCCGTTCGGCGAACGCCCTGATGCTGCTGGCGATGCGGAAGTTGAGGAATATCCAGTCGACCAGCACCCCGACCAGCATGCCCCATAGCGGCAGCCAGTAGCCGCCTTCGAAATAGGCGTCGGATTGCGCGCGGGCCGGGCCTTGCAGCGTATCGAGATAGGCACGCGTCGCGGCTTCGACATCGAAGGGCGCAGCGCTCGTGGCGGCAGCAGCAAGCAGGTCGAGCATGAAATTCCTCCCGCAGAGGGGCTGCGCGCAACCGGCGTGGCTGTCAATCGCCCGGCGGAGCTACCCCGACCAGTGAACGCAATTGCTCGACGGGCGTTGGTTGAAATGACACAGCAGTTTCCGAAATATTTGTCAGCAATACAGGACCTCTATGGATATCGCGCGCACCCCCGCCACGCCTGATGGCAATCCCGAAATGGCCGATGCCGCAATCGAGCCCAAGGCGCCGCCCGAAATCCGGCGCGAGGATTATCGGCCTTTCGCCTGGCGCGTGCCGGAGACGCATCTCGATTTCGAACTGGGGCTGGAGAAAACGCGGGTCACCGCCACTTTGAAGCTGGAGCGTAACCCTGAGGCTGAGCCTTCGCCGACCATCCGCCTCAATGGCGACGGGCTGAGGCTGGTGAGCCTGACTTGTGATGGCGGCACGTGTGAAGGGCACATGATCGATGGCGACGATCTGGTGGTAACCCTGCCGGGCGATAGCCACACGCTCACCATCGTCACCGAGATCGATCCTGCGGCCAACACCCAGCTTATGGGGCTCTATGCCTCGAACGGGATGCTGTGCACGCAATGCGAATCCGAGGGCTTCCGCCGCATCACTTTCTTCCCCGACCGGCCTGATGTGCTCAGCACCTATACCGTGCGGATGAGCGGACCCGCGGCACAGTTCCCGATCCTGCTGTGCAACGGCAACCGGACCGGCGGCGGCGAGGATGGCGACACGCATTGGGCAGAATGGCATGATCCCTGGCCCAAGCCGTCCTATCTCTTCGCGCTGGTCGCAGGCGATCTTGTCGCCCGCAGTGACAGCTTTACCACCATGTCGGGGCGCGAGGTCGAGCTGAACGTCTGGGTGCGCGACGGCGATCTTGAACGCACCGAACATGCCATGGAAAGCCTGAAACGGTCCATGAAATGGGACGAGGAGGTCTTCGGGCGCGAATATGACCTCGACCTGTTCAACATCGTCGCGGTCAGCGATTTCAACATGGGAGCGATGGAGAACAAGGGGCTCAACGTCTTCAACACCAAATACGTCCTTGCTGACCCCGAAACCGCCACCGATGGCGATTATGACGGGGTCGAAGGCGTGATCGGCCACGAATATTTCCATAACTGGTCGGGCAATCGCATCACCTGTCGCGACTGGTTCCAACTGAGCCTGAAAGAGGGCTTCACTGTGCTGCGCGACCAGTTGTTCAGCCAGGACATGGGCAGCGCACCGGTCAAGCGGATCGAAGATGTGCGGGTGCTGCGCGGGGTGCAGTTTCCAGAGGATTCCGGGCCGCTGGCGCACCCGATCCGCCCCGATTCCTATCGCGAGATCAGCAATTTCTACACCGCCACCGTCTATAACAAGGGTGCCGAAGTCATCCGTATGATGCGGACCATGGCGGGCGAAGCGGCGTTCCGCAAAGGCACCGACACCTATTTCGACCGCCACGATGGCGAAGCCGCGACCTGCGAGGATTTCGTCAAGTCGATCGAGGATGGAGCGGGGCTGGATCTGGCGCAGTTCCGCCTGTGGTATTCGCAGGCCGGCACACCGAAGGTGAAGGCCGATCTGGCGATGGAGGGCGGCGAGGCGGTTGTGCGCCTGTCGCAACACGTCCCTCCGACACCCGGTCAACCCGACAAGCGCCCGATGCCCATCCCGTTGCGGCTGGCCCTGTTCGACCGCGACACTGGCGGCCATTCGGGCGAGGAATTGTTCATCCTCGACAGCCGGTCGGCCAAAATCCGTTTTGCCGGTTTCAGCGGCAAGCCGGTGCTTTCGATAAACCGCGGTTTCTCTGCCCCTGTGACGATCGAACGGCAGGTTGATCGTGATGACCTCGTCTTCCTTGCCGCCAGCGATGATGATCCCTTCGCGCGATACGAAGCGATGCAGGAACTGATGACCGGCTATCTGGTCGCTGCTGTCGAAGGCAATCTGGGCGACAGCGAGCGCGAAGCGGGCCGCGCCGATATTGCCCGCGCGCTGGGCGCAGTGATCGAGGACGAGCGGCTCGACGATCTGATGCGCGGCGAGCTGATGATGCTGCCCAGCCAGACCTATGTTGCCGAGCAGATGCATAAAGCCGATCCGGGCCGCATCCATGAAGAGCGCGAGGCGCTCAAAGCCGACCTCGGCACGCGGTTGCAGGGCGAATTCCACTCGCTCTACGACCGGGTCGAGAAACTGCCCTTCTCGCTCGATGCAGAGGCCAAGGGTGCGCGCAAGGTCAAGACGCTGGTACTCACCTATGCTGCCGCCAGCGATCCGGCCAAGGCCGCCGAACTGGCAGCCTATCAGTATGATCGTGCCGACAATATGACGGACCGGCAGGGCGCGCTGATGGCGCTGACCGGACTTGAGGTGGACGAGCGCACCGCGCGACTGCTCGATTTCTACAATCGCTATCGGGGCAATGCGCTGGTGGTGGACAAATGGTTCGCGCTGCAGGCCAGCTCGCTCCACCCCAATGTGGTCGAGCATGTGAAGGCGCTGGCACAGCATCCCGACTTTACTTTGCGCAATCCCAACAGGGTGCGCTCGCTCTACATGCCTTTCACTGGCACGGCGCAGGGATTCCATGCCGCATCGGGCGAAGGATATGGCATGATCGCCGATCTCATTCTCGCGCTGGACCCGATAAACGCGCAAACGGCGGCACGCTTCGTGCCTCCATTGGGGCGTTGGCGGCGGATCGAACCCGGGCGTGCGGCCATCATGCGCAGCGAGCTGGAGCGGATTGCAGCCGCGCCGAATCTGTCGCGTGACACGTTCGAACAGGTCACCCGTTCGCTTGGCTGACGTGCTCCGCTCCTCCGTGTTGGCAGGCGTTCCGCATGGGTTTTCGACCAGTGCGGGGCTGGAAAGCGCCAATGTGCTGGCGGGCGCGCCGCTGGTGAAGCTCAAGCAGATCCATTCGGCTGACGTATTGGTGATGCGCGATGCCGCAGGTGACATTCGCCAAGGCGACGGGCTGGTGACCGACCGGCCGGGGCTGCTGCTCGGCATTGTCACGGCCGATTGCGCGCCGGTGCTGTTCGCCGATGCGCAGGCGGGTGTGGTGGGGGCGGCGCACGCAGGATGGCGCGGTGCGCGTGCCGGTGTGGTCGAAGCAACAGTCGATGCGATGGTGAAGCTCGGCGCCGAGCCAGCGCGGATCACAGCCGCCATCGGGCCGACCATCGCGCAGCCGAGTTACGAGGTCGACGCCAGCTTTCGCGCGCAGTTCGAGGCTGCCGACGAGCCGTTTTTCACTCAGGGTCGGGAAGGGCACTTTCAATTCGATCTGCCCGCCTATGTCGCTTCGCGCCTCAATGCAGCAGGCGTCGGGCGAATCGATAATCTGGCCGAAGACACCTATGCGCAAGAGGGGCGTTTCTTCTCGTTCCGCCGTGCCACACATCGCGGCGAGGCGACGGGTGGACGACAATTGAGCGTCATCGCCCTGCCGTAGCGGCCCTTTGACCGAAGGCCGCACCCGGCCAAAATGGCGGTTGGCAACCTGTCGCATTGTCGCTAGAGGCCCGGACCAAACCGGGAGTACCGGGGGCTTTCGCACAGGCTTTTTCGGCATGGGCTGGGCTTTCCGGCAATACCTCCGGTAAATGGTTCGCAACTCTATTCGACGCTGCGCCGCGGGCGCGGCATGCAAGGCAGGCAAGGCAACGCGCTGATGGCAGAAACTACTGCAACCGCTAATCCCGAACTGGCGACGACCGAAACAGGTTATCGCCGCCGTGACTTTATCGACATCGCCGCTGTAAGCGCCGCGGGCATCGGTGGCCTTGCCACCGTGTATCCGTTGATCAGCCAGATGGCACCGTCGAAGGATGTGCTCGCCGCCAGCTCGACCGAAGTCGATGTCTCGGCAATCGAGCCGGGTCAGGCGATCAAGGCGGTATTCCGCAAGCAGCCGCTGTTCGTGCGCCGGTTGACGCCGAAGGAAATCACCGAAGCCAACGCCGTTCCCACAGACTCGCTGCGCGATCCGCAGAGCCTCGAGGAACGGACCAAGGAAGGCCATTCGGACATGCTCGTGACGATGGGTGTCTGCACCCATCTGGGCTGCGTTCCGCTGGGCGCCGCAGAGGGCGAGAACAAGGGCGAGTTCGGCGGCTATTTCTGCCCGTGCCACGGTTCGCACTACGACACGGCGGGCCGCATCCGCAAAGGTCCGGCACCGAGCAACCTCGAAGTGCCGGAATACGCATTCACCTCGGATACCGTTATCCAGGTCGGCTGAGCTTTAGAGACGAGAGACTAGACCATGAGCTTTCCCTGGGCACGCCAGTACGAACCCAAGACCGGGCTGACCAAATGGGTCGACGAGAAGCTGCCGCTTCCGCGCCTCGTCTATAACGCAGTCGGCGCCGGCTATCCGGTTCCGCGCAACCTCAGCTACATGTGGAACTTCGGCGTCCTCGCCGGATTCTTCCTCGTGCTGCAGATCGTCACCGGCGTGGTGCTGGCGATGCATTATGCGGCCAATGCGCAGGTTGCTTTCGGCACGACCGAACACATCATGCGCGATGTCAACTGGGGCTGGCTGATGCGTTATGCGCACGCCAATGGCGCCAGCTTCTTCTTCATCGTCATCTATTTGCACATCTTCCGCGGCTTCTATTACAGCTCGTACAAGGCGCCGCGCGAAATGGTGTGGTTGCTGGGCGTGGTGATCTTCCTGCTGATGATGGCGACCGCCTTCATGGGATATGTCCTTCCCTGGGGCCAGATGAGCTTCTGGGGCGCCAAGGTCATCACCGGCCTGTTCGGCGCAATCCCTGTGGTAGGCGAGCCGATCCAGATCTGGCTGCTGGGCGGCTATGCGCCTGACAATGCCGCGCTGAACCGCTTCTTCTCGCTCCACTTCCTGCTGCCTTTCGTGATCGCAGGCGTTGTGATCCTGCACATCTGGGCGCTGCACATCCCGGGCTCGTCGAACCCGACCGGCGTCGAAGTGAAAAGCGAAAGCGATACCGTTCCGTTCCACCCCTATTACACGGCGAAGGACGGTTTCGGACTGGGCGTTGTCCTGCTGATCTACTTCGCCTTCGTGTTCTTCGTACCGAATGCGCTGGGCCACCCGGACAATTACATCGAAGCGAACCCGCTCTCGACCCCGGCACTGATCGTGCCCGAATGGTATTTCTATCCGTTCTACGCGATCCTGCGCGCTTTCACCTTCGACTTCATCATCCCGGCGAAACTGTGGGGCGTGCTGGCCATGTTCGCGGCGATCCTGGTGTGGTTCTTCCTCCCCTGGCTCGATCGCAGCCCGGTTCGCAGCGGCAGCTATCGCCCGCTGTTCCGCAAGTTCTTCTGGTTCGGCCTGATCCCCTGTATGGCGGCGCTGTTCTATCTCGGCGGCGCGCATGCCGAAGAACCCTACATCATGCTCAGCCAGATCGCGACGGCTTACTACTTCCTGCACTTCCTGGTGATCCTGCCGATCATCAGCAGCGTGGAGAAGCCCGAGCCGCTGCCCTATTCGATCACCGAAGCGGTGCTGGGTTCGGACGACAAGGCCCAGCTTGGCGCAACAACGGAGCCGGCCGTTTAAGGCCGCAGCGGAACGACACGAGAAAGACTGACCCATGAGCCAACTTCTCTCCATCCGCCTCGTCGGCATTATCGTCGGCATCGGCTTCGCCTTTGTGGCGCTGCTCGCGCTGGCATTCGGCGTCGGCCCTGCGTTCTCGACCTTTGCCGAACACGGCAAGTTTGTCGCGCCGACTGCCGAGCATGAGTTCCACAAGGAAGCCAAGCAGTATGACTGGTCGTTCAACGGCCCGTTCGGCAAGTGGGACACCGAACAGCTGCAGCGCGGCTTCAAGGTGTACAACGAGGTTTGCTCGGCCTGCCACAGCCTCAAGTTCGTCGCCTTCCGCGACCTTGAACAGATCGGCTACAACGAAGCGCAGGTTAAGGCCTTTGCCGCATCGAAGCAGGTTCCGGGCGTGGATCCGGCAACCGGCGAAGTCACCACGCGCCCCGGTCTGCCGACCGACTACTTCCCGTCGCCCTATCCCAATGCAGTGGCGGCGGCTGCTGCCAATGGCAACGCGATCCCGCCCGATCTTTCGCTGATGACCAAGGCGCGTCACGGTGGTCCGGACTATGTTGCATCGCTGCTGACCGGCTATCAGGAAATTCCGGCCGAACTGACCAGGGAATTCCCGGAATTTGCGCTCTCGCCCACCGGCCATTACAACCCCTATTTCGCCAATCTCGGCCTCGCGATGGCTCCGCCGCTTGCTGCCGATCAGGTGACTTATGACGATGGCACCAAGGCGACTGTCGACCAGATGGCGCAGGACGTTGCAGCTTTCCTCACCTGGACCGCCGAACCGACACTGATCAAGCGCAAGCAGACCGGCTGGCCGGTGCTGATCTTCCTGCTGTTCGCCACCGTGCTGGCCTATTTCTCCAAGCAGCAGATCTGGGCTGCGGTGAAGCCGAAGAAGCACTGATCCTGCAGGCTCGCGAAACAATAAAGCGCCCCTTGCATCCACGCGATGCGAGGGGCGTTTCCATTTGGGGAACGGGGGAATGACGCCCGCGGAACTCAAGGCGCTGGTGCGCACCATTCCCGACTTCCCGGTCGCAGGCATCCAGTTTCGCGACATCACCACGCTGATCGGCCACGGCGCAGGGTTCGCCGCTACTGTCGAATGGCTTGCCGCGCGCGTGCGCGAAGACGAAGCGGAAGCGATTGCCGGCATGGAAGCGCGCGGCTTCATCTTCGGCGCGGCGGTGGCGGCGCATCTCGCGCTGCCGTTCATTCCCGTGCGCAAGCCGGGCAAGCTGCCCTGCGCGACCATCGGCGTCGACTATGCGCTGGAATATGGCACCGACCGGCTCGAGATCGATCCGGAAGGCGTGAGACAAGGACAAAAGGTCGCGATTGTCGATGATCTGCTGGCAACGGGCGGCACTGCCAGTGCCACTGCGCAATTGCTGCGCATGGCAGGCGCGCAGATCGACCGCGCGATATTCGTGATCGACCTTCCCGAACTGCGCGGTGCAGCAAGGCTGGCGGATCTCGGTGTTGGCACTGCAGCGCTGATGCAGTTCGAAGGCCATTGACCGCCTTTTTGCGCAATGCTTGGATAAATGACGCCGCTCGGGCATTGAACAGGTAAGCGGTCCGCTTGCGGGCATAATCCACACCGCGAGGGGCATGGAACAGACACTCGTCATCGCCTTGGTAGGCATCCTCGGCATCGGGGCCCAATGGGTCGCGTGGCGTACCGGCTGGCCGGCGATCGTGCTGATGCTGGCGGCGGGTTTCCTTGCCGGGCCGGTGTTCGCCATCTTTGACCCCGAACATGCGTTCGGCGAATTGCTCGAACCGATGGTGGCGGTGGGCGTGGCGCTGATCCTGTTCGAAGGCGGCTTGAGCCTGGACCTGCGCGAATTGCGTCACTCGGGCAGCGCCGTATTGCGCCTGGCAACGGTCGGCGTGGTGCTGGGGTGGTTCTTCGGTTCGCTGGCGGGGGTTTACATTGCCGGGCTCGCACCCGAAGTGGCGATCCTGTTCGGCGGTATCCTGGTGGTGACCGGACCGACTGTGGTGATCCCGCTGCTGCGGCAAAGCTCGATCAAGTCGCGTCCGGCTTCGATCCTCAAATGGGAAGCGATCGTCAACGATCCGACAGGCGCTCTCTGCGCGGTGATCGCCTATGAATATTTCCGCAAACTGTCCGAGACGCCCGGCGCCACGCTGTTCGAAGTGGTCCCGCCGCTCATCATTGCCGCCGCGCTGGCCGGGCTGATCGGCTATGTCGCCGCGCTCGCCATCGCCTGGTCTTTCCCGCGCGGTGCGGTGCCCGAATATCTCAAGGTGCCGGTGCTGCTGACCGCGGTGATCGGCGTGTTCGTGATCTCCAACCTGATCGAGCACGAAGCAGGGCTCGTGGCGGTTACCGTGATGGGCATCGCGCTTGCCAACATGAATGTTTCCAGCATGCGCTCGATCCATCCGTTCAAGGAGAATATCGCGGTCCTGCTGGTATCGGGCATCTTCATCCTGCTGTCCGCCTCGCTCGGGATCGAGGATATCCGCTATATCAACTGGCCGATCATCTTCTTCCTGCTGGCGATCCTGTTCCTCGTGCGCCCGGCCACCATCCTGCTGAGCCTGCTCGGCACCAGCCTGCCGTGGAACGAGCGCCTGTTCCTCGCCTGGATCGCCCCGCGCGGGATCGTGATGGTGGCAATTTCGGGCCTGTTCGCGCTGCGTCTGTCTGACCTCGGCTTTACCGACGGCAACCTGCTTATCGGGCTGAGCTTCGCAGTGGTGGTGACCACCATCGTGGCGCACGGCTTTACCATCGATCTTGTTGCCCGATTGCTCGGCGTCAAAGGCGCGACGCGGCCCGGCATTCTCATCGTCGGCAGCACGCCCTGGACGATCGCTCTGGCCGAACAGATGCGCGAGATGAAGGCGCCGGTGATGGTGGTCGATGCCAGCTGGCAGCGGCTTGCGCTTGCGCGGCAGAAGGGTCTGCCGTTCTATCACGGCGAAATCCTGAACGAGGCGACCGAGCATAATCTGGAGCTCGCGCCCTATCACAACCTCGTCGCCGCAACCGAGAACGAGGCTTACAACACCCTCGTCTGCAACGAATTTGCGCATGAGATCGGGCGCGACAAGGTGTTCCAGCTGGGCGAGGCGGTGGACGACAACAGCCGCCATGTCCTCCCCTCCAGCCTGCGCGGCCGTGCATTGTTCGAATCGGGCTTCGGGGTGGAAGACGTCAGCGAGCGCCAGCGGCAGGGCTGGGTGTTCCGCAAGACCCGCCTGTCCGAAGAATTCGACTTCGATGCCGCCCAGCAACGCCTGCCCGATGCGGCAAACATGCTGCTGCTGATGCGCAAGGACGGCAATATCCGGTTCTTTACCCACGCTGTCCGGCCCGAGCCGCGCGCGGGCGACACGATCCTCAGCTTCACCCCGCCGCAGAAACGCACGGCAGAAGAAGCTGCGGCGAAAAAGGCAGGCAGGAAACAGGGGGCGCAACCCGCATGACCCGGAAAATGACAAGCAACAGGCATCTGGCTGGACTGGCCGCACTCTCTCTTGCTCTGGCCTCCTGCGGGGGTGAAAAGAAGGAGCCTGCCCCTCAGCCCGCGTCGACCGACGAGCCACGCTCGATCTTCCGGGAAGAGCCCAAGGCCGAAGCGCTTGGTGCAGCGCTCGCGCCGGAACTGCCGCCACTCGAAACCACCATTTCCTTCGCTGACGGAACCGCCGAACTGACCGAGGCGGCGCGCGGTGAACTGGCGACGGTGCTGGAATCGGACCAGCTCGAAGCGGGCGGTTTGGTGGTGCTGGGCGGCCATTCGGACGCCGGAGGCAGCGATGCCGCCAATCTGCGCGCCTCGCAAAGCCGGGCCGGGGCGGTGCGCGATTTCCTGATCGCAAACGGTGTCGCCGAGGGGCGCATTACCGTGATTGCATTCGGCGAGCAGAACCCGGTCCAGCCCAATGCCCTGCCCGATGGCTCACCCAATGAGGAAGGCCGGGCCGCCAACCGCCGGGTGGACATCACTGTCACAAGTGCCGGCAACGCAGCTGCACAGGGTGCCCGCGAGCAGACTCTGATCGAAACGCTGACCAGGCCGGAGCCCGGCAAAACCGGCGCGCCCGGGGTGATCGAACCAAAGACAGAATGAGCGGTTGACGAACAGGCAGTGCCAATGGCAATTGCGCATCCGCCCAAGCGGCCCTGATGGTTCGTCCATCGTGAGCGGGTATAGCATAGTGGTAATGCACTAGCCTTCCAAGCTAGCTAGAGGGGTTCGATTCCCCTTACCCGCTCCAGCCTTGCAGTTTCGACCTCTGCGCGGTGCAGCGCCCGCGGTGGCTCCATGCGTGCAGTGATCGCCAACTCTGGCCCAAGCGGCTATACCAGATCACCGGATGGCTAAGGGAGAAGATCGCGGCATGACGGGAATTAGGTATACTGTCCCCGGAATTTCCGGAATTCCTGCTGCCCCGGAATTTTGATCCACAATAACATCAATCCTAGAACCGTCGCAGGGCGGCTGGGGCATTCCGGCACATCGATGCTAGCGAGGCACTGCGCAGTTGATCGGGGCGACGCAGAAGAGGCGAAAGCAGTTGGAAAACCGAAGCCTGAGAAATTGCCGAACGGATGAGCTAATCACAAATTAGGCTTTGGCCGGTAAGCTCGGATGCCAATTGGCTGATATGAGTAAGGCGGGTAATGTTTCGTTCGATTTTCTTCATCGCGGCAGGATGCTTCGCTTTCCCAAATCCGGCGGATGTCAGTGCGGCTGAAATCACCGTTTGGGATGAGTCAATCGAAGGCAAGGCGGTCATTCAGATTGATGGCCCCATTGCCTCCGGTGACGAGGATAATCTTCGGCAAATTTCGCGCGAGCATCCATCTGCATTCGTCGTGTTGCGGAGCAACGGTGGAGAGATACGACCAGCCTTGGAAATGGGAAGGCTTATTAGGCTGGCAGGTTACGAGACTGTTGTCGGCAAGCAAGATAGTTGCGCTTCTGCTTGCGCCCTCATTTGGGCCGCTGGGTCGACCCGCTGGCTGTCCGATGAAGGCCGCGTTGGATTCCATGCAAGTTACAGAAACGAGGACGGCAAACTTGTTGAATCTGGCGTGGCGAATGCTCTGATCGGACATTATCTCACAGTTTTGGGATACCCTTCCAAGGCTGTCGTATTTGGAACCAGCGCATCGCCAACTGAAATCTTGTGGCTTACAAAAGCAAACAGCCCTCAATCAGGATTTAGCTTCGAGCGCCTCCCTACCGGCTGGGGCGCGAATGCCGCGCGCGGGGTTCCGTCACCTCCCGCAATCGTGATTAGGGTTCCGCCAAGCAAGCCCGATCCTTCGCTAAATTGGATGTGGGGGCATCAAGGAAGGCCTCAAAAGTTTGAGTTCACGAACAGCGAATCTGGCGCGATTTGGCACGTTACTGCGCCGACGACTGCGGATAGAAATGACGTTTTGGACATGGTGGCGCAGTATGCTGATGATCGCTGGATTGAGTATGCTTGGGATGGTAACGGAACCAAATATTTATTCGATGTGGACTCGCTGACTGTCACAGGGTCGACGGTGAACGTATGGATTAGACACGACCATGGCGCTGACAAAACGACAAAGTATCGAACGTCCAAATCTTACCTTTCGATCAATTGCAGTGGGAGGCGTAGTCGAACACTCGAAGGTTTCTCCAACATGCCCGATGGCAGCGTGGTCGATAGCTTTCAGAATCCAAGCGGTGGCCCTTATCAATCAATTCCGCCTGAGACTGTCGATGAGTTACTGTGGGAAACCGTTTGCTGGGAACGGTCATATCGCGCTGGCGAGTAGTGTCTCGCCTAGTCTTTCTGCGGGTATTCCGGGGACAGGACAGGGGTATTCGGGAGGCAGTATACCTATTTGATCGCTCGGGGATGATGCGATAGCCCCGCCCGATGGCACCCCGATGGGCAATTCCCGGGACAACATACTTGATCCTCTGCGTCAGGCAGCCCGGCCCCCGATCAGGTCCGGGGTGACGGTTGAGGGTACGGCGAGGGGCGTCGCGCTGCTTTGCCCGGTCCGTAGGCGTCTCCTGCCGCAAACCCTAATCACTTTCCTACAGGCCCCACCGTGGCATAGGTAAGCCGGTTCTTCCGTCCACTGGAGAACCGCCATGAACGCCGCTGCCACACTGCACGCCAGCCCGCCCGTCACCAATCTCCCCGCGCTGATCGCCGCCCTTCCGGGTGACGATACGCGCGCGCCGCAGACGCAGTTCACGCTCGAGCTGCAGATTGCTTTCCTTGAATCGCTCGCAGTCAGCGGCTCTGTGCGATCGGCCGCGCGGCGGGTGCGGGTGAGCCACCAGAGCTGCTATCGCGGGCGCCGTTCCAGCGCCGCCTTCGCCCGTGCCTGGGATGCGGCGATGGTGGTAGCGCGCGGGCAGGCCGAGGCCTTGCTGGCCGATTACGCGCTGGGCGGCATCGAAGAGGACGTGTGGTACCACGGGGAGATCGTGGGCAAGCGGCGGCGCGTGAGCGACCGGTTGCTGCTCGCCCATCTCGGGCGGCTCGACCGTCTGCGCACCGACCCGAGGATCGAGGCACTGGCGGAGGATTTCGACGGGCTGATCGCCCGGATGCGGGCAGGCGGGCCGATCGATCCGCCGGTGGAGGAGTGCGCGGCGGAAAATATTTCGCCTGCACAGTGTAACACGCGGTCCATGTCTCCGGGTGGAGACGGGCCGAAACCGGCGCCCGCCTATCTTGAGGAGGACGAGGAATATCTCGAATGCGATTGCCCGGGCGCGCAGACGGGGAACGACAACGGCCAGCCGCATTTCCGCGAATATGAGGGGGAATGGGAACCCACGGTCAATTGCGCCGGTATCCCCGGCCCCTGCTGCAGCACGCCCGACTGGCCCAGATGCCGCGACTGCCCGCATTTCGATCCCGATCTGCGCGTGATCCACCAGATGAACGAGCAGCGCCCCGACGATGCGCCGGCGCTCGACATGCTGGGCAATTGGCGCAAGGTCCACGAATGCCAGCGCGAGGCCTTTCTGGCGGGCGACAGGGACTGGTGGAGCTTTGGCGAAAACTGGGTGCCCTTCGAACGGGGCGCCGATGGCCAGTGGGTGGCGGTGGACGAAATGGTGGAAACCGGAACGGGTCGCGAACCGGGCAGCGCGGGTGAAGGCGCTGTGCACCCATGACCCTTACGTGACCCGCACGTGATCCTCACACCGGCATATTGTCGATCAGCCGCGTCCCGCCGATGCGGGCGGCCACGAACAGGCGGGCGTTGCCATTGTCGGCGCTTAGCGGGGCAAGACTGTCGGCATCGCGCAGTTCGGCGTAATCGACCGACTGGAAGCCCCAAACCTCCAGCGTCTCGGCCAGATTGGCAAGCTCCGGGCCAACCGGCTCGCCCCTGCGGATCGCGGCGATGGTTTCCTGCATCACCTGCGGCAGATGGCGCGCATTGCGGCGCTGGTCGGGCGTGAGATAGGCGTTGCGGCTGCTCATCGCCAGCCCGTCGGCCTCGCGCACGATGGCCACGCCGTGGATTGCATCGACATGCGGCAGGGTCAGATCGAGATCGCGCGCCATGCGGCGGATTACGGCCAGTTGCTGCCAGTCCTTCTCGCCGAAGAAGGCCATGTCGGGGCTGACCTGGTTGAACAGCTTGCACACCACGGTTGCCACGCCGTCGAAATGGCCCGGCCGGTCGCCGCCGCACAGCCCTTCGCTGACCCCGGCAACCGAGATATTGGTGGCATAGCCGGCGGGATAGACCTCTTGCGGGGCAGGCGCCCATAGCACGGCGACACCCTCAGCCTCGAGCAAGGCGGAATCGCGCGCCAGCTGCCGCGGATAGGCGTCGAGATCCTCGTTCGGGCCGAACTGGCGCGGGTTGACGAAGATCGAGACGACCACATGATCGGCCGCCTCGCGCGCGCGGCGCACCAGCGTCAGATGCCCCTCGTGGAGCGCGCCCATTGTCGGCACCAGCGCCACGCTGACGCCGCCCTGGCGCAATGCGGCGATCGCGCTCCTCAACACTTCCAGTTCACGGGCCGTTTGCACGCGTGCATCCCCTTGGATAAGGACCATTGCCTGCTGCCCTAGCGCCGAGCCGGGGCCTCGTTCAACCGCTTACCTGCTGGACCGCCTTTGCCCGACGTTGCGCCTCACTGGATTACCTTCGCCAATGAAAAGGGCGGGACGGGCAAATCGACCACCGCCGTGCATGTCGCCGTGGCGCTGGCCTATCGCGGGGCAGAAGTGGTCGCCTTCGATCTCGACCACCGCCAGCGGACCATGCACCGCTATTTCGAGAACCGCGCCGACACCGCCGCGCGGCGCGGGATCGAACTGCCGACGGTGCGCTGCCACACGATCGAGGGAATGGACGAAGACGCATTCGAAGCCTTCGTGCGCGAGGAAAGCGCAGGCGCCGATTTCATCATCATCGACACGCCCGGGCGCGACGATCCGCTGGCGCGCCATGCCGCGACGCAGGCCGATACGCTGGTCACGCCGATGAACGACAGCTTTGTCGACTTCGACCTGATCGGGCAGGTGGAAGGCGAGACCTTCAAGGTCAAGAAACTGTCCTTCTACGCCGAACTGATCTGGGAAGCGCGGATCAAGCGCGGACGGGTGCAGCTCGAACAGCAGCGCGCACCGATGGATTGGGTCGTGGTGCGCAACCGCACCGGCTATACCGAAGCGCGTAATATGGCGCGGATCGAACAGGCGTTGGCGGAAATGTCCAAGCGGGTCGGCTTCCGCACTGCCAAGGGCTTGTCGGAGCGTGTGATCTATCGCGAATTGTTCCCGAGCGGGCTGACGCTGCTCGACAAGGGACATCTCGGCGATCTGGGCACCAGCCATCTGGTTGCGCGCCAGGAATTGCGCGGTCTGGTGGCCGCATTGCGTTTGCCGGGCAGCAGTTTCCCGGCGTCGGAGGAGGCCGCACAATGATCCGACTGCTGTTGATTGCCATCGCCGTGTCGGTGTTCTGCAAATGGGCGCTGGGCAAATGGCCGTGGGATTATCTCAGGCCCACCCCCACGCGGCAGCAGGCAGTATTCAAGGCACGCAGCCTGCTCAATGTCGAAGCCAATGCCGATCACCGCGAAATCCGCGAAGCGCATCGTCGCATGGCTGCAATGCTTCACCCCGACAAGGGCGGTGACAAGGCCGCGATGCAGGAACTTAATGCCGCGCGCGATCTCTTGTTGAATGAACTGCCTTACGAAACGCCGGAGTCCCCCGAGTGAGCCAGCACACTTTCGACCCCACCGTCCTGCGCGAATACGACATTCGCGGCGTGATTGGCGAAACGCTGGGAGCAGATGATGCTCGTGCGATCGGACGTACCTTCGGCTCGATGTTGCGCGAGAAGGGCGGTCTGCGCGTGGCGGTGGGTTACGACGGGCGGGTCAGCTCGCCCATGCTGGAACATGCGCTCGTCGAAGGGCTGACCTCGGCTGGATGCGATGTTGTGCGCGTGGGGCTGGGGCCGACGCCCATGCTATATTACGCCGAAGCAAGCGACCAGGACGTGGATGGCGGCATCCAGATAACCGGCAGCCACAATCCCCCCAATTACAACGGCTTCAAAATGGTATTCCAGGGCCGTCCGTTTTTCGGCGCGGACATTCAGGAGCTCGGCCGTCGTTCGGCTGCCGGCAAGTGGCTGGACGGGGCGGGCGAGGTCGAGGATCGCAAGATCATCGACGACTATGTCGCGCGCGTTGCCATGGCTATCGACGGGATCGACAGGACCATGCTCGAAGGCATGCGCATCGGCTGGGATGCCGGTAATGGTGCCGCTGGCCCGGCGCTGGAAAAGCTCGTCGCCCTGCTGCCGGGCGAGCATCACGTCCTCTACACCGAAGTCGACGGCAATTTTCCCAATCATCATCCTGACCCTACTGTCGAGGAAAACCTTGCCGATTTGCGAAGCCTCGTATCCGCAAAATCCCTCGATTTCGGAGTAGCCTTCGATGGCGATGGCGATCGCATCGGCGCAATCGACGGCGAAGGGCGCGTGATCTGGGGCGATCAGCTGCTGATGATCTATGCCGAAGATCTGCTGAAAGGGATCGGCGGCGCAACGATTATCGCCGACGTGAAGGCCAGCCGGGCCCTGTTCGACCATGTCGCAGCGCATGGCGGCGAGCCGCTGATGTGGAAGACCGGCCATTCGCTGATCAAGTCCAAAATGAAAGAAACAGGTTCGCCGCTGGCAGGCGAGATGAGCGGCCATGTCTTCTTCGCCGATGAATATTACGGCTTCGACGACGCGCTCTATGCTGGTGTCCGGTTGATTGCGGCGGCCGCGCGACTGGGCAAGTCGGTTACGCAATTGCGCGGCGAAATGCCGCAGATGATCAATACGCCCGAACTGCGGTTCCAGGTCGATGAAAGCCGCAAATTCGCGGCGATCGAAGAGGTCAAGCAGCGCCTCAGCGGCACTGACGCCGAAGTCAATGGCACCGATGGTGTGCGCGTGAACACGCCCGATGGCTGGTGGCTGCTGCGCGCGTCGAACACGCAGGATGTGCTGGTCGCTCGCGCCGAAAGCGAGAGCGAGGAAGGCCTTGCCCGGCTGATGGCGCAGATCGACGAACAATTGGCAGCTTCAGGCATCGAACGCGGCGAGAGCGTCGGGCACTGAGTTTACGTTTCACAGGGGAGCAGGAATGAAGAACTGGATATTGGCGCTGGTAGCGCCGTTGGCATTGTTCGGGCAGCCGCTCACCGCTCAGGACACGCCTGAGGATGAAGCGGCAGGCCTGGAAGCGTTTATGGGCGCATTCGCTGCCGAACCGCTGACAGCGGAGCAGGAATCGCGCCTGCCATTGGCGCAGAAAGTGGTCGCCAAGATGCTGCCCGAAGGTGCGATGGCCAAGGTCATGGGCTCTATGTTCGACGGATTTCTGGGTCCGATCACAAAGCTGGCAGAAGCGGCAGGGCCAGACCTTGAGGATCACATCGGTTACACCAATGACGACCTCGAACTCAGCGACGAGCAGGCCTCCGAAATCGCCGCCATCATCGATCCCGAGTGGAAGGAACGCCAGAAGCGCGAGATGGACATGATGCAGCTTGCCATGGGCAAGATCATGACTGCGATGGAGCCCGGCATGCGCAAGGGCATGAGCGAAGCCTATGCGGTGCATTTCTCCGTCAAGGAGTTGACCGACCTTGATGCCTTCTTTGCGACCGAAACCGGTGCTGCATTCGCCCAGAAGTCCTACGCAATGGCGAATGATCCACGCATCCTATCGGCTGCCATGGCGGAGTTTCCCTCGATGATGGAGGAGTTCGCCGCGATGGAGGCCGATATGAAGGCAGCAGTGGCCGATCTGCCTGAAAAGAAGACCTTCGAAACGCTCACGCCCGAGCAAAAGGCGCGCATCCTCGAGCTGACCGGCCTGACCGAGGAAGATCTGCAATATGGCATGGATGCCGCAGGTGCGGAGGATGAAGCCGGCGAAACCGGCCAGTCCGAATAATCGACGGTTTCGACGACGAAACTCTGCAATGGCAATGAGGGTCGCATGATTATCGGGATTGATCTGGGCACCACCAACAGCGCGGTGGCGATCTGGCGCGATGGGGCGAGCGAGCTGGTGCCCAATGCGCTGGGAGAGTTGCTGACGCCTTCGGCAGTGTCGATCGACGCCAGCGGGCAAAGCTGGGTCGGCCGCGCCGCACTTGACCGGTTGGCCACGCATCCGGCGGAAACAGTCACCAGCTTCAAGCGCATGATGGGCACGGAAGCTACCGTCAAACTCGGCAAGCGCGATTTTCGCGCAGAGGAACTGTCCGCGCTGGTGTTGCGTAGCCTGGCAGATGATGTCGAAGCCGCAACGGGCGAGCGTCCGGCGGGTGCCGTCGTCACCGTTCCTGCCTACTTCAACGAACGCCAGCGCCGCGCCACGCGCCGCGCGGGCGAGATTGCGGGATTGAAGGTAGAGCGGCTGATCAACGAGCCGACTGCTGCTGCGCTCGCATTCGGCCTCACCGACCGCGGTGACCGCGAGCCGTTCCTCGTGTTCGATCTTGGCGGCGGCACATTCGACGTCTCGATTGTCGAGATGTTCGACGGGATTGTCGAAGTACGCGCCAGCGCGGGCGACAACCGGTTGGGTGGTGATGATTTCGACGACATCATGGTGCGTCTGGCCGAACCGAAGCTCGATGCCGCAGCGTCGCTCGACAGCCTGCCGTCAGACCGGCGCAAGGCGCTGCTCCAGCTCGCCGCCGAAAAGACCCGCCGCGCCCTGTCATCAGCCAGCGAAGCACCTTTCACCGTGACCGTGGGTGACGAACAATTGAGTGCGGATATTTCCGCCGATGCTTTCGAGGAGGCCGCCGGCCCGCTGGTTAAAAGGCTGCGCGATCCGGTGATCCGTTCGCTGCGCGACAGCCATGTCGATGTGAAGACGTTGTCCGACATCGTGCTGGTCGGCGGCGCCACCCGCATGCCGGTGGTGCGCAAGGCACTGACTCGCATGTTCGGGCGCTTCCCCAATTCGACCGTGCATCCCGATCACGCCGTGGCGCTGGGCGCGGCCATCCAGGCAGGCTTGCTCGCAGGCGGTGACGGGCTGGAGGAAATACGCATCACCGATGTCGCGCCGTTCACGCTGGGGATCGACGTGGCCGATCGTGATCGTCACGGGCAGATTCACAGCGGCATCTTCTCGCCGATTATCGAGCGCAATACGCCGGTGCCCGTCAGCCGCGTTCACAGCTATTCGACAATGGGCGATATGCAGCGTGAAATACGCTTCGGCATCTATCAGGGCGAAGCTCGCGATGTGGAGCACAATGTTCGGCTGGGCGAACTGAAGGTGCCGGTGCCACCCAAACCCGAAGGCGAAGTGTGGATCAATGTCCGCTTCACCTATGACACCAACGGGCTGCTGGAGGTCGATGTAGATGTTCCGGCGTCGGGGCTGAAGCGCAATCTCGTGATCGTGGATGAAGAGGACAAGCGCAGCGCCAAGGATCTGGAGGCGAGCCGCAAGGCGCTGGAGAAGCTCAAGGTTCACCCGCGCGAGGAAGCGGAGAATGCTGCGCTGATTGCGCGAACCGAACGCGCATATGAAAGCTTCACCGGCCATGTGCGGCAGGTGATCGGCAACTGGCTGACCGAGTTCCAGGGTGCGCTCGACAGCCAGGATCGCCGTGCAATCCACGAAGCGCGCGAGGCACTGGCAAAGGCGCTCGACGAACTGGAGGCCGATCCGCCGCTATGAGCCAGTGGCCATGGAGCGAGTTGGGGCTGCGCGAAACCTCTGACCGGGCGGAAATACGCCGCGCCTATGCCGCGCGACTCAAGCAGCTCGATCTCGACCGCCAGATCGATGAATACGCGAATTTGCGCGAAGCGCGCGACACGGCGCTCTATCTTGCGCAGCAATTGTCGGAACGGGAAGCGGCGGGCGATAGTGGCCTCGGGTCGCTTGATGACGATGATGATGCATTGGACGATGAAGATTTCGATTGGGAAATCGATTTCGACGAATTCGACCAGCGCGATCTTGCAACGACCGCTTACGACACTGGCCGGGTCGAGTTTGGTGGCGCCGGCGAATCGCCGTCGGCCGGTCGACCCGATGGATGGGATGAATTGTCCGACCTGCTGTTCCCCGACGGCGAACACTCGGCTGAAGGCTTCACCATTGCCGAATACGAAAATGCGGAAGCCGCGCTCGCGCGCTTGATTGCGGCGGCTGAAGCGGGTGATATCGTCCAGCACGATGCGATCGAGAACAATCTGGCGGAAATGCTCGCCCAAAGCTGGCCGCGGTCTGCGCCGCTGGTGACCAGCGCCAATGATGTGTTCCACTGGCTTGGCGAGAAAGGATCGCTGGACGAGCGCGCGCCGCTAGTGTTCCTCAACGCGCGGATCGAAGGGATGCGCTTCCACGATGCGGTGGAGCAGCCCGGGCACCAGTTTCATGTCGCGTGGAACGAACTTTCGCGCCCCGGCAAACCGAATATACTCGACCGGTTCAAGGTCAAGCGCACCGATGTGGTCGATCTCGTCGCCACCATTCGCAAGCATTTCCCCGAGCTCGAAACACTGCTCAATGAGGAGCGGGTAGAGGGCTGGACGCGCGAGGCACCAGGCTGGGGCAGCTGGGTGGTGCAGCGCCTGATCATCCTGCTGGTGATGTTCCAGCTGGTGGCTTTCTGCACCAAGAGCAACGATCGCGAGCCGGACCCGCGTATTTCGATCGATCTGACCGAAGGTCGCGATACTGCAGCGGCTGCCGCCTTCGGCGCTGGCTTCACCTTTGCCGACATCAAAGCGGCGGACCCCCAGTTTGCCGAGAATTTTCGAAAGGCAACGGGCAAGTCAGAAGGGGCTGCGCTCTACGGCGATCCGCGTGCATATGTTCGTCAGCAGATGCTTGCAGCGCGCCAGACCGCCGATTTCGAGATGTTGATCAAGATACAGCAGCAGCAGATGGAATGGCTCAGAATGGCGAGCAAGCACGGGCGTCAGTCGTGCAAAGCTGTTCTCGATGGCAGCTTTGCCAATGACTTTCCCGGCACGACCGAGACAGACAAAGAACGCGAGCAACGTTTCGCGCGCGATTTGCTGGAGGCGAAGCTGCTGAACGCAAACGTGAAGACGGGTGAGTACAGCTATGAAATCCCCGGCTGGCTAGTCGAGCAGGCGCAAGAACGCTCGGGCCTGTCGATAGATGATTTCCGCAAGTCACTGGGCAATCCGGAAGACACTAACCGTTGTCTGGTACAGCGGGTGCTGATCGAGCGTGCGCTGACCGCGCCGTCGCGCGTTCCTATAGAGACACTACGCGGGCTGTGACGCGACGCCTGCATTCGGCTAGTCACTGATGCCGTGAGCGACGTTGCCATCCCGCCCGAAATTGCCGACTGGTTCGCCGGTCGCGGGTGGCGCGTGCGGCGGCATCAGGTGGAAATGCTGGAAGCAAGCGATGCAGCGCGCCATGCGCTGCTGGTGGCTGATACCGGGGCCGGCAAGACGCTGGCGGGCTTCCTGCCGACGCTGGCGGACTTCACGCCTTCGCGGCTTGGCGGAGCAGAACCGCCCGATGGTCTGCACACGCTCTATGTCTCGCCCCTGAAAGCGCTGGCACATGACGTGCAGCGGAACCTCATCGCCCCGATCGAGGAAATGGGCCTGCCGATCCGGGTCGAGACCCGCAGCGGTGATACACCATCAGATCGCAAAAAGCGCCAGCGCAGCCGCCCGCCGCATGTGTTGCTGACCACGCCCGAGAGCCTGTCGCTGCTGCTTTCCTATCCTGACAGTTTCGAACTGTTCCGCGGGTTAAAGCGTGTGGTTGTCGACGAGGTCCATGCCTTCGCCACGGGCAAGCGCGGCGATCTGCTGACGCTGGCGCTGACGCGGCTGCAGGCGATCGCGCCCGAAATGCAGCGTGCTGCGCTTTCGGCCACGCTGGCCAATCCGCAAGGGTTTCGCGAGTGGTTGGCGCCGTGGGGGGACATCGACAGCGTGGCGCTGGTCGAAGGCGAACCTGGAGCGCCTGCCGAGGTCGAAATCCTCCTGCCAGACGGAGAGCGCGTGCCCTGGGGCGGCCATGCCGCGACCTGGGCGATCCCGCAGCTATACGAGCAGATCCGCACCAATCGCACCACGCTGGTGTTCTGCAACACGCGCTTTCTGGCCGAGTTCATCTTCCAGAAGCTGTGGGACGTGAATGACGACAATCTGCCCATAGGTGTCCACCACGGCTCGCTGTCGAAGGAGGCGCGGCGCAAGGTTGAAGGCGCGATGGCGCGCGGCAAGTTGCGCGCGCTGGTGGCCACTGCCAGTCTCGATCTTGGGGTCGACTGGGGCGATATCGACCTGGTGGTGCAGATGGGTGCGCCAAAGGGTTCATCACGCCTGCTCCAGCGTATCGGGCGGGCGAACCACCGGCTCGATCAGCCCAGCCGCGCATTGCTGGCACCGGGCAATCGTTTCGAATTTCTCGAAGCGACCGCGGCCAAGGATGCGGTCGATGAAGGCCAGCGCGATGGCGAGGATTTCCGTCCGGGCGGGCTCGATGTACTGGCGCAGCATGTCATGTCCTGCGCCTGTGCGGGGCCGTTTGCGGAGAAGGCTCTGCTGGCGGAAGTGCGCTCCAGTCTCGCCTATGCCTGGGTCGATGACACGGCTTGGCAACGCGTGCTCGGATTCGTCGCCACCGGCGGCTATGCACTGATGGCCTATGACAAGTTCAAGCGGATTGTGCGCGACCGCGAAGGCGTATGGCGGCTGACCCATCCCGAGCAGGCGGCGCGGCACCGCATGAATGCGGGCATCATCGTCGATTCCGAAATGCTCGAGGTGCGGATCAATGCCGGGCGCGGAAGGGGCGGGCGTAGCCTGGGCAAGGT
>CBFGON010000025.1:0-29420 GCA_965650395.1 uncultured Qipengyuania sp.
CACGTCGATCACGAGGTCGTCCGCGCCAGCGCGTGATCAGGACGCTCAATCCGCGATCGTTACCTGCCCTCTGTCGAACGCGAGCCTGAATGGCGGGGCGGGAGTGCCGCCGAATTGATCCCTGAGCGTTTCGGGATGATCAGAGAAATTGCGGCCGTTCATGCCCCAATGGTCGATGAAGCTCCATACTTCACCTTCGCCGGTCACCCACCAGCTGTAAGCTTGCGTCGGCTCGCTAGCGGGATTGGTCGCAACCAGTCCGCCCGAGTTTACCGGAGTCCATGCGCCGTCGAACCGCTCGGCAAAAGCGCAATAGAGCCCGTTCGGCCCAGCATTGACCTTCGGCGAAAACGTGTGCCTCTGCGTCGACCAAAACAGGTAGTATAGCCCGTCGTGCATAATTATATGCGGACGCTCCATCTCGTTATTGACGCTGACGGCATGGACGAGCGGGCGACCGAGGCGCCATTCTCCACCATCTTGCACAGCATAACCTATCAAGCCATTGTACGGATCGTCGCTCCATCCAGCGCTCCCTGTGAACAGTAGATATGCTCGCCCATCGGCCGGATCACGAAACCATGCCGGATCGCGGAATGCCTTAATCATTCCCGGCGCCCCTTCGGCGCTGCTGGCGCGCATGAAGACGGTGCCGTCAGCAACGAAAAGCTCTTTGGCGAGGCCGAAATTGCCCGGTCCTCCTGCGCCTGTCATTGCACCCGTCGAAGCGAAGATGCGCTGCTCGAAGCTCGGCCCTTCGCCCTTGCGACCGCTGGCGGTGAAGTAGAGCGTCACCGTCTTGTCATCGCCGTGCAGGACGCATGAGCCGGCCCATTCAGCATTGCCGGGCGTTACCGCCGCATCCAGCGCATTGCCGAGATCTTCCCAGGTGCCATCCTTCAGCCGCAACAGCCGAATCTTCGCATGGAAATGACGCTGACCCGGATCATCGAAGCGCGGCGAGGAGAGGAAGAACCAGTATTGCGCGCCCTCGATCAGCGCGGTCGAGCCGTCTTCATGCTGCAGCGGCCAGCTGTCCCACAGGTCGAGCAGGGGCATGATCGGCTTCGCCTCGGATGGTCCGACAGACGGCAATTCCGGTCGCGGCCAGGGCGCGCCGACTTGCCAGTGCGATGCATGCAAAACCGGATCGGGAGTGTTGTCGTTCATTCTATGCCTGTTCAATTGATGGCCCGGATTATCATCGCGGAAGAACCTTCGCCCGGGCCGATGATCCTGCAAAGCTGTTGTGAAATCGCGTCCGCCTCGGCCGAATGGCATACGATGACGATTGCACCGCCAAAGCCGCCGCCGGTCATCCGTGCGCCACCTTGCGGCTCGACCAGAGCGTTGATGCGTTCGACCAGTTCGTCGACCTGTGGATGGCTTGCTTGGAAATCGTCGCGCATTGAAGCGTGGCTGGCGCGGAACAACTGGCCAAGCTCCTCGATCCGGTCGTGCTCGATCGCCGAAGCGGAAAGTCGCGTGCGTTCGATCTCGCCAATTACATGGCGCGCGCGCCGGGCCTCGACTTCGCCCAGACCTGACACGTCTGCTGCGTTGGGATCGACATCGCGCAGGCTGGCGACACCCAGACCGCTCGCAGCATTCTCGCATTCGCTGCGCCGCGCGTTGTAGGCTCCCTCGACCAGCTCGCGCGTGACACCCGATTGCGCGATGATTACGCTCCAGTCCGCCGGAAGTGTCACATTGCGCCATTCAAGGCTGCGGCAGTCGAGCAGCATGGCCTTGCCCGTCTCACCCGCCGCGATCACCATCTGGTCCATGATTCCGCACGCCACGCCGGCAAAGCGATGCTCGACCTGTTGCGCCATCAGCGCGAGTTGCCGCGGCGAGATATCCGCACCCGCCTGCGCCGCGATCAAGGCCCGCCCGATGGCAATGCACAGCGAAGCCGAAGAGGACAGGCCCGATCCGCGAGGCAGGTCTCCCGCGATGAACAGATCGGCCCCGTTGCACGCCAGTCCTTCGCTAGCCATGACCGCCGCCATTCCTTGCGCCAGCGATTGCCAGCCCGATTGTCCGTCAGGAGGGTCACCGAAGCCGAATTCGTGCCGATCGTTGTTGTAGTCGCCTGCGGTAACTGCGATGCGCCCGTCGCTGCGTGGTCGCCAGGCCACCGCCGTGCCCAGCTCGAGCGGCATCGGCAGCACCAGACCGTCGTTGTAATCGACGTGATCGCCGATCAGGTTGACCCGTCCCGAAGCGAAGGCAACCCCTTCGGGCGCAGCACCATGCGCCGCAGTGAAACCGTCCCGCGCACGCTCGATCGCAAGGCTCACAGTTGCACCTCCCGCAGCCGTGCGGCCGCCTGTTCGGGGGTCAGATCACGCTGGGTTTCGGCGAGCAGCTCGAAGCCGACCATATGTTTGCGCACCGTGGCGCTGCGCAGTAGCGGCGGGTGAAAATGGGCATGGAGCCGCCAGTGAGACCTGTCCTCTCCCAGCGCGTGGGGCGCGCCGTGCCAGCCCATTGAATAGGGAAAATCGATCCCGAACAACCCGTCATACCGGGGCAGCAGCCTGCCGAGCAGCGCCGACAGGTCAGCCTTCGATTCTCCGTCCATCTCCTCGAGCCGCGCGACCGGCGTGCGCGCCACCACCAGCGTCTCGAACGGCCAGGCCGCCCAATGCGGCACAACCGCCAGCCAGTGATCGTTCGCCTCGACCAGCCGTGCGCCGCCTTGGATCTCGGCGTCGACCACGTCTTCCAGCAGGTTGCGTCGGTGGGTCGCAAGATATTCGCGCTGGCAGCCATCTTCGCGGTCGACCAACTGCGGCACGAAGTCGCTCGCCCAGACCTGCCCGTGCGGATGCGGCGAGGAGGCGCCCATCATCGCGCCCTTGTTCTCAAACAGCTGGACATGCGCCCAGGCGGAACCGAGTTCGCGCGACAGATTGCACCATGTGTCGATCACCGCCAGTCGCGCGGCGTCATCCATCCGCGCCAGGGTCATCGCGTGATCGGGCGAATAGCAGACAACGCGCGCTTCGCCGGTCGCCGGGGCGCTCTGGAACGGTTCAAAGCTTTCCTGCTCTACCGCGCTTTCACCGAGCAGCGCCGGAAAGTCGTTGGGAAACACGAATGTGGCCGCGTAATCGGGGTTGGGTACGCCGCTGGTCCGGCCATTGCCGGGGCACAAATAGCAGCCAGAGTCGTGGTTTGGTGCCTCGGTTTGCGGCACGCTCGACTGCTCGCCCTGCCAGGGTCGCTTCGCCCGATGCGGCGAGACGAGCACCCATTCGCCGGTCAGCAGATTGCGGCGGCGATGCGGAAAATCGGCCTGCGTCATGCCATCGCCTCGAGACGGAAGATCGCTACGCTTTCGGCTTTCTGGATCGGCATGGGCAGGCCGGCATTCGCCAACCAGCTGCCGGAAAATTCCACTTCCTCGCGCGCCATCCGGTCGAACAGCGCGGCGCGCGGCAAGCCATGGTCGCCATGTTCGGCGATGGCGAGCAATTGCACCTTCCAGCCTTCCCCGTCCGCAGCGAAGGGCAATGGCAGCGGTTGCGGGCGGCGGTCATGCGGGGGATCGGTGCGGATGCAGAACAGCAGCTTTTCGCGCGCGCTTCCCTGGGCCTGCCACCTCAGCCCGTCCGGCCCATCGCCCAGATCGGTTACGCCTGCGTGGAGCAGATCGCGCCATTGCTTGTAGAAGCCGATCCAGCGCGCAAGTTCGGCGCGATCGGCCGCATCCAGCGCTGCCGGATCGAGTTCGACGCCGAGATGCCCCATGCAGGCCACGGCGGCGCGGAAGGCCATTGTCTGGCTGCGCCCGGTCGCGTGCGCCGGACTGGCGCCGATGTGCGATCCCATGATCTCTGGCGGCAGAAAGGCGAGAAAGCCGCGCTGCATCGCGACGCGCGCAACCGCGTCGATATTGTCGCTGGCCCAGAAGCGGTGGACATAGGGGAGGAGGCCGGCATCGCTGCGGCCGCCACCGCCGGCGCAGCCTTCGATCTCGACATCGGGATGGGCCGCCCGCAATCGCGCAAGTAAGTCGTAGGTCCCGCGCGTCTGCGCCATTCCGCCCGATGGCGCGTGATCGCGGTTATGGTCCCATTTGAGATAGGAAATCGGCGCGTCGGAAAGGATCGCGCCGAGGCGATCGACTAGATGGTCGCGCACCTCTTCGCGGCGCATGTCGAGCACCAGCTGGTGCCGCGCAGTGGACCGTTCGCGACTTTCGGCCGCCAGCGCCCAATCGGGATGGCTGCGGTAAAGATCGCTGTCGGGATTGATCATCTCGGGTTCGACCCACAGCCCGAACTCCATACCCATTGCCTTTACCTTGCGAGCAAGCGGGGCAAGGCCTTCGGGATAGGTGCCCAGATCAGGTTCCCAGTCGCCGAGACCTGCGGTATCGTCGCGGCGGCCTTTGAACCAGCCATCGTCGAGAACGAACCGTTCGACACCGATATCGGCACCCGCCTGAGCCAGTGCGAGGATACGACGAGCATCATGTGGGAAGTAGCAGGCTTCCCAACTGTTGAGATGCACCGGGCGCGCGCGCATCTGTCCGCCCGGCCAGCGCAGCAGCGCACGCACCGCCGCGTGCTGCTGCTGCATGGCGCCATTGCGCCCGCAGGTAGAGATCGCGAGGATCGCGTCGGGCGTGGCATGGCTTTCACCCGGATCAAGCCGCACTTCCCCCGAGTCCAGGCGAGCGGAGGCCGCAAGCGTCCAGTAACCTTCGTCATCGCGCTCGACATGCAGCGATGAATCGCCTGACCATGCCAGCTGCAACGCCATGGCGAGCCCCGAGTGCCAGCCAGTGTCGCTTCCAAGAACATAGAGTCCTGGCGCGCCGCCATGGCCCGAAATACCCCGCCGGGTGACCCGCTCCCAGCGATGTTCGGGCATGGGTTCGCGGCATTCCACCAGCTCGGCATTATGCCTTCCGCGCCACGAGACGATTTCGGCACTGCTTGCGGCGAGCGGCAACTGGGCGCTGACCATCGCGTCCAGAGTGACTGGCTCGGCACCGTCATTGCGCAGCGAACTGGCAAAGCGAAAGGCACCGCCATCAAGCGCAGTGATCTCCACCTCCAGCGTGATGCCTGCAACGCTATCGCGTGCTGCGACGGCGATCTTCCTGTCGTCTGCAGTCACCACAAACGCTTGCGGCGCGAACAGCAGATTCTTCCCTTCCGCGCTCCTCAATTCGAGAAGAGCAGGCCCGAACCAGCCTAGTCCGGCAGCGGGGACCAGCGCTAGCGACAGATCGAGATCGGGCGCGAAAGACGCCGGGCCGCGACATTCGCCCAGCGGGGGGAGTCTGCCGGGATCGACCCGCGCGCCGCAATGGCGCCAGAGCACGCCGCGCTCAGTGTCGTGCTCCAGCACAATGCTGGCCTCGTCGGTATGTAGGGAAACAAGTCTGTTCATCGGTCAGGCCATGTCCGGCTCGGTCTTCAGCGCATCGCCCGCTCGCCAGCCCTCGCGTACCCACAGCACTGCTAGGGCCGCGATAAACATGCATACCCCCGACACGCGCAGCACATTGCGCGGATCTCCGCCCAGCACACCGCTGTATGAACCGAGGCCAATCTCTAAGAAACCGAGATGGACAGAGCTCATTATGAAAGCGAACAAGAGCATCGGGATGACGATCATCATGTTGAAGATGCCCATGTAGACGCCCACGCGTTCGGGCGGGATCGAGTTAGACAGGATGACATAGGGATTGCCCATGATACTGCCCCAGGCGATTCCAACGCCGACAATGGCCACGAACAGCATCGCCTTGTCGGCGATATCAGGCAGTACCAGCATGCTGATGCCCCCCGCCGCAAGCGCTAGTGCATGCAAGGGTCCGGCGCCGATCCGCTTGGCTATCGGCACCATGGCAAACGCGGAGAGGAAAGCGATGCCGTTGTAAAAGGCTGCCATTTCACCGTTGGTCAGCACCGCCTGCCTGAATCCGTCGCTGGTGGCGTCCGATGTTCCATAGACGCTGCGACTGATCGAATAGATGACGTAGCCCCAGTAACCGGACATGGCGAACCACTGGAACGCCATCATGATGCCCAGTTTGCGCATCGGCGTGGGCATGGCGCGGATTGCGGAGCCGATTTCGGCGAAAGTGGCGCCAAAGCCCTTGGGTTGATCTTCGATCCAGCCACGCTCTTTTGCGGTCAGAGGGAGTTCTGGCACACGCAGGACCGACCAGGCGATCGTTGTGAGCGATAGCACTGCACCCACCCAGAACACGGCGCGCACGGTATAGGGTATGTTGTGTTCATCCACCCAGTCGCGATCCATTCCCATCAGAACCAGCACCGACGGGGTAAGAAAGGCCAGCATCTGCGCCAGCCCGGTAAACGCACTTTGCGTGAGGAAGCCGGTCTGGCGCTGCTCGGGATTGAGCCGGTCGGCGACATGGGCGCGATAGGGTTCCATCGTGGTGTTGTTGCCGGCATCGAGGATCCACAACCAGACAACCGCCGACATGATCGAGGCGGACAGCGGCATGAAGAACAGCCCCACCGCGCACATAATTGCGCCGACCAGGAAATAGGGCGTGCGTCTACCGAAGCGCGAAAGCGTCCGGTCGCTCAGTGCGCCGACAATTGGCTGGATCACCAATCCGGTAATCGGTCCAGCAAGCTGGAGCAGCGGCAATTGACTCTCCTCCGCGCCGAGAAAGGAATAGATCGGCCCCATATTTCCTTGCTGCAGCCCGAAACTGAACTGAAGCCCAAGGAATCCGAGGTTCATGCTCAGAATCTGGGCAATTCCAAGCTGCGGCTTGCGTTCTTCCAGCATTGATTTTCTCTCCCAAGGAATCGGGAGGTAAAGGAAATTGCAATCGATTGCAATAACGCTCGAACAGGCCGCGCTTTGTGTAGTTCAGCACTATCATCAGTGGCAATTCGGGGCAGTGGTTCGCCGCGTGCAGCTGTATGGGCGCGCCGGCCTTCGGAATAGACCAGCCTACCTCAAGTGATTGGAGAACTTGCCAGAGGCGTAAGGAGCATTCGCATCGCCTGATCGAGTTTGCCGTTTCGAACCGGTCAATCTTCAGCGGACTGATGTCGAGCTGAGTCGCGGTCAGTTGGTCCGAGAGGAATTGTGCACAAGCCGAGTTAAACCTGGAGAATCACAAGATTCCTCTTGGCTTCAGCGGAAAATGGGAAACAGGATGATGGCGGAGACGGTGGGATTCGAACCCACGATACCCGTTACCAGGTATGGTTCCTTAGCAGGGAACTGGTTTCAGCCACTCACCCACGTCTCCGGAATTCGCGTGCCGGGGCAAGCCCTGGCTGCGAGGGGCGCGCTATAGCCAGCGCTCCCTTGCCCTTCAAGGCATAAATCCAGTGGCGCTTCAATCGCCTTTTCGCCGCCCGCAGGACTCGTCTCGCCGCATTTCGGATTCGGTTCATCGCCGTTTCATTGCCGCTCTGCTGGAAAAGGATTCTCCTCGACGGCGCAGCCTTGCGCTTCGCCATCGCCGGGCAAGGGAAGGGAATGTTTCGATGATTACCGCCAGGAAACTCGCCACCGCCGTGATCGCCGCCTTCGGGCTTGCCGCGACGCCGCTTACCGCGCAGGTCGAAACTGTCGATCCGGACGCGGCATATAATGCACCGATCGACGGCGATCTCGAGGAAGCTCCGGGCGAAACCGATCCTTATGCCCAACCCGCTGCATCAGCCGAATTGCCAAGCGCCGAAGCCGCAGCGGATGCTTCTGCGCCGTGGTCGGAGCAGCAGGCCGAACAAGCCGCATCTGCCGCGGTCGATAGTGCGAATGTCGACGATCCCGGCACCACCTATCGCGAAGACGACCTGATCGGGGCGGCGGAAGGCGTGTTCGGCAAAGGCGCGGAAGGCGTCGCCAATATGATCCGCAAGCTGCTGGCAGATCAGGGCGAGCCCAATGGCTATATCGTCGGCCGCGAAGCGAGCGGGGCTTTCGTGCTCGGCGCGCGCTATGGCTCGGGTACGCTGTTCCACAAGATCGAAGGCGAGCTTCCGGTCTACTGGACGGGCCCTTCCATCGGTTTCGATGCGGGCGCCAATGCGGGCAGCACCTTCGTACTGGTCTACAATCTCTATGACACCGAGGAACTCTACGAACGTTATCCCAGCGCCGAAGGCCAGCTTTATGCCGTGGGCGGCATGACCGCCAGCTATCTGCGCAAGGGCGATGTGGTGCTGATTCCGATCCGAGTGGGTGCAGGGCTGCGGCTGGGCGTCAATGCAGGGTACATGCGTTTCTCCAAGGAGCATCGCTGGCTGCCCTTCTGATCGCAAAACGGACAACAAGCCGCGCTTGAGGGGCCGCAACCGCAATATCGGTTGCGGCCCATGTCATTCATGCGCAAAGAGCGCCGCATGCTCGAGAACCTGAACGCACAACCGCCCGACGCCCTGCTCGCCCTGATCAAGATGCACGCCGCCGATATGCGGCCGGACACGATCGACCTTGGCGTGGGTGTCTATCGCACCAATGAAGGCGCAACCCCGGTGTTCCGCGCGATCAAGGCAGCGGAACAGAAGCTGGTCGATACGCAGGATTCGAAGAGCTATCTCGGCCCTGAAGGTGACACCGGCTTTGTCACCGCGCTCATGCCCTATATCTTTGGTGCCGATGCCACGATGGGTGGCCGGATCGAAGGGATGCAGACGCCAGGCGGCACCGGTGCGGTGAGACTGGCAGTGGCGCTGGCCAGGCAGGCCGGGGTGAAGCGCATCCACATGGGTGTGCCGAGCTGGCCCAACCATGCGCAGATCCTTGCCGATGTCGGGGTGAAGGCAGTGAGTTTCCAGCATGACCGCCCCGATGGCGTGGCAGATCTCGACGCAGTGCTTGAGGCGATTGCCGGGGCGCAGCCAACCGATGCTGTGCTGCTCCACGGTTGCTGCCACAACCCCACCGGCGTCGATTATACGCTCGACCAGTGGGAACAGATTGCCCAGGCTTTCGCCTCCAGCGGCGTGCTGCCGATCATCGACATCGCCTATCAGGGACTCGGCCAAGGTATGGAGGAAGATGTTGAAGGCGTGCGCAAGGTGCTCGCCGCCGTGCCCGAAGCGCTGGTGGCATACAGCTGCGACAAGAACTTCGGCCTCTATCGTGACCGCGTCGGTGCATTCTACATGATGGCACGCGATCCCGCTTTGCTGCCTGCGATAACCTCAAACGCCAATGCGCTGGCGCGCGCCAATTGGTCGATGCCGCCCGATCACGGCGGCGCGGCAGTACGCACCGTGCTGCGGGACGAAGCGTTGACCAAGATGTGGCTCGACGAGCTCGACGAGATGCGCGCACGCATGCGCCGCGTGCGGGATCGGCTGGCTGCGGCAGACAATGAAGCTCCGGGGCTGGGCCTTGCCACGCTGGCCGCTCAGAATGGTCTCTTCGCCATGCTACCGCTGTCGAAGGAACAGATCGGCCAGCTGCGCGAGGATCACGGTATCTACATGGCCGGATCGGGGCGCATCAATGTGGCTGGTCTCCATGCCGGGAATACCGAGAAATTTATCGGTGCACTGGCGGAAGTCACAGCTGGCTAGATGGATCGCCAGCCGCATCTCGAAACCGAGCGGCTGGCAATTCGACCGCTGCTGGAAGCCGACCGCGAGGCGCTCTATGCCATTGCTGCGGATCCGGCAGTGTGGGAGCAGCACCCGATCCATGACCGCTGGCGGCGCGATGTGTTCGATGCCTTTTTCGATGAAGCGCTGCGCGAAGGCGGGGCGCTGGCGGTTGAGCTGAAGGATGACGGCACGCTGATCGGCTCAAGCCGTTATGGCCAGATCGATCCGGATGAGGGCGGTGTGGTCGAGATCGGATGGACTTTCCTCGCTACCCAATATTGGGGCAAACGGCTCAATCATGAATTGAAACGCGCGATGCTGGCGCATGCATTCGGGCATGTGGAGCTGGTCGAGTTCCGCGTGGGTGACACGAATTACCGCTCGCGCAAGGCGCTCGAAACTATCGGCGCGGCGCGCAGCAATCGTTACGAGCTGGGCAAATACCAGGGCAAACGCATCGTCCATCTCTATTACGAGATTGACCGCGAACATTTTGCCGAAGGTCCGCTCGGCTAACCTTTCAGCTTGCTTCCCATTCCGCCTGCAGCACTTTTACCAGCTCTGCGGCAGGCAGTGCTCGTGCCAGAGGAGCGCCCTGACCGGCCCATTGCGCGCCGAAACCAAGTTCGCCTTTGGCCTTGGCCGCCGCGTGAAGCGCCTTTCCCGCGTCATAGGCGATCGGGTAATCCGGCAGGCGCACGCCCGAGGCGACTTCATTCAGGGCAGTAAAACGATTGGCCAGCGCGCGCGCCGGTCGTCCTGAGACAAGCCGCGTCACTGCAGTGCTGTGTGCGGCCGGCCCAGCCAGCGTGGCGCGATAGGCATCGTCGGCAAGGCTTTCAGGGCAGGCAATGAATGCCGTACCCAATTGTGCCGCAACCGCTCCCAGTGCCTGCACCGCACGAATGCCCGCACCGTCCATGATCCCGCCTGCAGCAATAACGGGCAGCGACGTCGCGCGCACGATCAGCCGCGTCAGCGCAGCGGTGCCAATGGCATCGTCCATATCGGGATCGAAAATGCCGCGATGCCCCCCGGCCTCGTACCCCTGCGCGACAATCGCATCGATGCCAGCCGCTTCGGCTGCGCGCGCTTCCGCGACATTGGTGGCGGTGGCCAGCAGGATGATACCGCGCTGGCGCATGACCGCGATTGTCTCCGCAGGCGGCAAGCCGAAGTGAAAACTGACCACCGGCGGGGCGAGGTCGAGCAGCAGTGCCAACATTTCGGGATCGTCGTTGAAGCTGCGGTAGATAGTCCTGAGCGCCGCCGGAGGCTCGGCCCCGAATTCGGCGAACAAGGGCGTCAGCCATGCGAGCCATTCCGCATCCCGGTCGGCATCGGCCACGGGTGCTGCATGGGTGAACACATTGACGTTGAAGGCACGATCGGTCTGCTCGCGAAGCTCGCCGATCATGGCGCGCGCGCCTTCTGCATCGGTGGCACCGACGGCAATCGAACCAAGCGCTCCTTCGTTCGCCACCGCTGCGGCCATCGCCGGCGAAGAAACACCGGCCATCGGGGCCTGCACAAGCGGGATAGTCATTCCCAGGCGTTCGAGAAATTCCCCGGGCATTGCGCGTTCCAGCGTCTTACCCGGCCAATCCCTGCATCCGCTTGAGATAGCGCGCCAGCACGTCGATCTCGAGATTGACCGTTTCGCCGGTCTGGAGTGAGCCGAGTGTGGTCACTTCGGCAGTGTGCGGGATGATGTTGAGCGCGAAATCGCAGGTGCCGTCGGTGCGATCACGCACGTCGTTGACGGTCAGTGACACGCCATCGACGGTGATCGAGCCCTTCTCGGCGACGAAGGGCGCAAATTCGCGGCTGATACGGATGGCGAGCATTTTGGAACCGCCGGTATCGCGCGCCACCACCACTTCGCCGACGGTATCGACATGGCCAGTAACAAGGTGGCCACCCAATTCGTCACCCAGCCGCAGCGCCGGTTCGAGATTGAGCCTGCGCTCTGCTTCCCACATTCCGCGCACCGTGCGCGAGACGGTTTCCTGAGACACGTCGAATGCAATCAGGGCACCACCCTTGGTGCCGCCCAACGCAACGACAGTCAGGCATACGCCCGAGCAGGCAATCGATGCGCCGATGTCGATCGCATCGGGATCGAAGGGGCAGGCGACCGTGATGCGCAGGTCGCCGCGCTGCTCGACGCTGCTGATGGTGCCGAGGGCGGTAACGATGCCGGTAAACATGGTGCTAGCGATACTCCTTGCGGGTGCGCAGATAGGCAGTGAAGTTGTCGCTGCCAAGCTGGCGGCTTTCGACCTGCCGCCATCGGCCGTGCGCGTTGGCGAGGCTCGCAAGCCCGATATCGCTCAGCGCGGGTTTACCATCGCCGATCAGGATTGGTGCGCGATAGATATCCAGCCGGTCGACAAGATCGGCTGCGAGGAAGCTGGCAGCCGTGGCAGCGCCACCTTCGACATAGAGATATTGCACACCATCGAGCGTTGCGATCTGTTCGGGCGCATTGATGACTTTCACGCCTGCGGGCGCGACACCGCGCGACAGCAAAACGCGCCGCGGACTACGGTGGTCGAGGCCGGGCAGCCGCACATCGAGCCGGGGAATGTCTTGCCGCCAGGTTGCTCCGCCAACCAGGATAGCGTCTGCCATTGCACGGCGCGAATGGACATGCGCGCGCGACACCTCACCTGTAATCCACTGGCTCTCGCCATCGGCGCGTGCGATGCACCCGTCGAGCGATAGCGCAAGCTTAAGGGCGACATGAGGGCGACCAAACCGGGCGCGGGTCAGATAGCCGGAAAGACTTTCTCGAGCTTCGACCGAATTGACCAGTTCCGTCGCGATTCCGGCGTCGCGAAGTTTCGCAACGCCTTTTCCTGCCGTGCGCACATCGGGATCTTCCGTCCCTATCACCACGCGCGCAATATCGGCGTTGACCAACAAATTGGAACAGGTTGGGCCGCGTTCGGAATGGTGCGCGCATGGTTCAAGCGTGACATAGGCTGTGCCGCCTCGCGCCGCGTCACCGGCCTCTGCGAGCGCCATTGCTTCGGCGTGCGGCCTGCCGCCTGGCTGGGTCCAGCCACGGCCGACGACAACGCCGTCTTTTACGATCAGGCAGGCGACAGCGGGGTTGGGGCGCGAAAGCGGCCGCCCGCGCGTAGCCAGTCGCGCAGCGGCAGCGAGCCATGCTGCGTCACTCGCTGCCGGTTTCAACCGTATCCGCCTGCTTTTCTGCCTTCGGGAACATTGCGTCCAGCCGTTCCTGCCTGGCCGCTTCTTCGCGCGCGCGCTCGGCCTTTGCCTCCGCTTCCATCGTGTCAACATCGAGGCCAGTTGCGCGGCCCAGCGCCTTGTACATGTCGCGCTTGCGCTGCTCGATGGCTTCCGCCTCAGCTGCAAGCTCGTCCTTGCGTTGCTGGTTTTCGACGTTGGTGCGCCGGATTTCCTCGTCACTGCGTCCAGCAGCGTAGGTGGTGATGTAAGTGACGGTTGGCGGATCGGGCGGGCGGAAATAGTCCTGCATCACGAACCACGACAGCAAGGTGCCCGTCAAAGCGAACGATGCGGCCAGTATCGGCCAGCGATAGGGGTTGGGGCGGCGATATTCGTGCCACAAATCGGCAAACCCGCCGACGGGGTTCATTCTGCTTATCAGGCTCATGACAGGCTAAATAGGCGCAGCCGCGCGTTTTCGCTAGCCGAAGCTGGCGTAGAGCGAGCGGCCGTGACGGCTTAGCCAGCGGTTAGCCGCATCCACATCGCCTTCGAAGATGCGGTCCAGCAGTGCGTGGAATGCGGGCGAGTGATCGAAATGCACCAGATGCGCGACCTCATGCGCCACGACCGAGCGGCGCACATGGTCGGGTGCCTGTATCAGCCGCCAATTGAGCCGCAGAATGCCTTCGCTCGAGCAACTGCCCCAGCGCCGCTTGGCGCGAGTCAGGCGCACAGGTGCGACCGCAAGACCTGCGCGCTCGCAGTAAAAGGCCGCATCTTCGGCAAACAGCTGCTGTGCCTGTTGCTCCAGCCAGCGGTTGAGCCGCTTTCCCAGCGTTTCACCTGGACCGCCAATTGCCAGTGCGCCATCGTCGAGCACACCGCTGCGCGGCAGGCCGGGACGATGCTCGACCGCGACTTCCTCGCCACGATAGCTCAGCCAGCCTGTTTCTGCCGGGTTACGCGCTTCGGGCACTTTGGCCAACTGCGCTTCGAGCCACGCGATGCGGGCATGGGCAAAGGCAATCGCTTCCTTGCTGGCGCACCAGCGCGGCAGGGTGATGCGCACAGCACTGCCATCGGGCGCCAATCTCAGGGTGAACCGCCGCGCAGTGGGATGGCGGCGCAGTTCGATAGGCAATATCCGTCCGGCCAGCGTCACCTGCGGTTCGAGTGCTTCGGAACGCAGCCACTCGATCATTCGGCGTCATCCTCCCACTCGAGATCGGCTTCTGGCCATTCGACAATGTGATGTTCGAGCGGTCCTGCCTCATCCTCGCTGATGACCCGGCCCGCCACCGATACGCCTGCTCGGATCACCGTCTCGCGGTCTCCTGAGATGAGGTAGTGCCAGTCGGGCAGCAGATCGCCCTCTGCGCGCAGGCGATAGGCGCAGCTGTCGGGCAGCCAGCGCACCTGATTGACCAGCTTGGGCGTCAACCGCAGGCAATCGGGTACATAGGTCTTGCGGTTAGCGTAATCGGTGCAGCGTGCAGTCTGGCAGTCGAGCAGTGTGCAGGCGACATTGGTCTGCTCGATCTCGCCGGTGTCTTCGTATTCCACCTTGTGCAGACAGCACCGCCCGCAGCCATCGCACAGGGCTTCCCATTCCTGTTTGTTGAGCTGCGTTAACGGCAGCTCCCAGAAGCGATCCCTTAGCGCACCCATTTGTCCAGTTCCGCTTTCACGGCATCAGGGCCCTGGTCGGTGGGCAACATTGTGATCGGTTCGCCATCGGGGCCGAAGAGATAGGTGTAGCCATAATGGTTCATCAGATAACCGCCGCCAGGCTGTGTCTCGCCGCGTGAGAAGGTGGTGCCGAAATCCTTGGCGACTTTTTCCAGCGTGGTGTTGTCACCCGTCATGCCGATAAGGCGCGGGTGAAAATTGGCGGTGAATTCGGTCAGCACGGCAGGCGTATCGCGCTCGGGATCGACGCTGACGAAGAGCGGCTGGATCTTGGCTCCCAATTCGGGCTGTTCTGCTTCGAACTTCTTCAATCCGGCCATCGCGCGCTGGACATCGGTGGGGCAGATATCGGGGCAATAGGCATAGCCGAAATAGATGATCCGGTATTTGCCGGCAAAATCCTTCCACGAAACAGGTTTGCCGTCCTCACCTGTCAAGGTGAAGTCGCCTCCAAGTGCCGCACCGGCAAGTGGCGCTTCACCCTGCGGGGCTTGCGTCGCGGGATTGCAACCGGCCAGAAGCAGGGCGGCGGTGAAGGGGATGAACTTGCGGGGCATGACAGGACGGTTCATGGTCTGCTAACCGCCCGTGTTCAAGGGCGAGTCAGTCAATCGATTGCGGAAAACAGGCGGAGATTTACGGTGCGAGGCAGTTGGGTCAAACGGGTTCTGGTTTTTGCGTTGGGTGCTTTTGCCATTGTGGCGGCGCCGGTTGCGGCGCAGCGCCAGAGCGACGGCTACAAATTCCTCAAGTCGGTCAAGGATCGTGACGGAACCGAAGCCACCCGCTTGCTGGACGAGCCGGGCAGCATCGTCGTCAATGCGCGTGACATCACTTCAGGCGAAACGGCATTGCATTCAGTGGTCCAGCGCCGCGACCTGGTATGGGTGCGCTTTCTGCTTCAGCGCGGGGCCAATCCCAATATCGCCGACAAGAACGGCGTCACCCCTCTGCAGATCGCAGTGCAACTCGGCTTTGTCGAAGGGGTCGAGCGGCTGTTGCAGGGAGGCGCTCAGGTCGATGTGCCCGATTCCACTGGTGAAACGCCGCTGATCAGCGCCATCCACCGACGCGATGCAGCGATGGTGGAATTACTGGTCGCCAACGGCGCCAATCCTGACCGGACAGACAATTCAGGCCGCTCTGCGCGGGATTACGCTGCGCTGCTGGGCGATCGGGCAGGTATCACCGAAGCAATCGCCAAGGCCGAGAAGGGCAAGGGCGATAGTGCCAAGGCCTATGGTCCGAACTGATCACATGGATATTGCCGACCTTACGCTCGACGAATTGCGGCTCGCACTTGCTCCGGCCATCGCCGATGCGGCAGTGTTCGACGGCTGGAGCGACAATGCGCTAGTCATGGCGGCGCAGCAGGTCGGGGCTGATATCGACGTTGCTCGCCTCGCATTTCCAGGCGGGGCGATGGAGATGATCGGCGCCTGGATTGCCACTATAGATCTGGCGATGGAAGCGGCGCTTCCGCCCGAGAAGCTGGCGCAGATGAAGATCCGCGAACGTATCCGCAGCCTGGTGCAGTTCCGGCTCGATGCGGTTGCCGGTCGCGAAGAGGCTTTGCGGCGCGCGCTGGCAATCATGGCCATGCCGCAGAACGTGCCTGTTGCGCTCAAGACCGGCTGGCACAGCGCGGATGTCATGTGGCGGCTCGCTGGCGATACGGCGACCGACTACAATCACTACACCAAGCGCGCGATCCTCGCGTCGCTCTATGGCGCGACGCTGGCGGTGTTTGTCGACGACGAGAGCGAAGGCAAGACAGAGACCCGCGCCTTCCTCGATCGGCGGATCGAAGGCGTAATGACCTTCGAGAAGGTCAAGGCCAAATGGCTCAATTCCGAACGCGAGCATTTCAGCGTCTCGCGCTTCCTTGGTCGCCTGCGCTATCCAGCACGCTAAACCGCTATTGATAATCGGTTGCAATTAGCTTGAGCCTCTGACAGTGCGACGCGCATGACCTTGGACGCTTTCGACAGTGGCAAATCGGCGCGCATCGTGGCCGTGGACTGGGCCGTTCTGGCCGAGGATGAAGGCAAGCGCCTGAAAGCGCTGGGCGTGGATGAAGGGGCAGAAGTCGCCGTGCTCCATCGCGGCGTATTCGGTGGGCGCGACCCCATTGCCCTGCGACTCGGTGCCATGACCATTGCACTGCGCCGCAGCCATGCGCTGGCGATCACGGTGGAAGCGGTATGAGCCGATCGGACCCCACCCGCCATCGCACCGCTGCGCTGGTCGGCAATCCCAATTCGGGCAAGTCGGCGCTGTTCAACGCGCTCACCGGCGCGCGGCAAAAGATCGCCAATTACGCAGGAGTCACGGTGGAGCGGAAGGCCGGGCGGCTGACGCTTCCGAATGGCGATACGGTTGATCTGATCGATCTGCCCGGCTCCTACAGTTTCGATGCCGCCAGCCCTGACGAGGAAGTGACCCGCAAGGTCGTCCACGGCGAATTCGAAGGCGAGGCAACCCCCGAAGTGCTCATCGTGGTGCTCGACGCGGCCAATCTCGAACAGCATCTGGTGTTTGCGCAGGAAGTGCTGGAGTTGGGCCGACCCACGGTGGTCGCGCTCAATATGGTCGATCTGGCGGAGCGTGACGGGCTGACGCTCGATCCGGCGGCGCTGTCCACCGCGCTTGGTGTGCCGGTCGTGCCGACAGTGGCGGTGCGCCGCAAGGGACTGGACGAACTGGTGGCCGCAATTGCCGAAGCCGAAGCCCATGCCGATGAGGATTGGCACAAGCAGTGGCATTTGACGCTGCCTGAACGCCGCCTCTCGGCCAAGCATATCGCCAAGGCCGCGATCCTGTCGAAATCGGCGCGCCACACGGTGGAGAATGGCGTCGACCGCGTGCTGCTCAATCCGTGGCTCGGCCCGGTAATCCTGTTCGGCCTGCTGTTCGTGATCTTCCAAGCCGTGTTCGCCTGGGCGACGCCCTTTGCCGATGCGCTGGAAGCCGGCGTAGCGGCGATCTCGCAAGGCGTCATCGACACATTGCCACCGGGCATCCCGCGCGATTTCCTGACCGAAGGGGTGCTGGCGGGCGTCGGCGCGGTGGTCGTCTTCCTGCCGCAGATCGTGATCCTGTTCTTCTTCATCCTGGTGATGGAAGCGAGCGGATACATGGCGCGGGCGGCTTTCCTGATGGACCGGCTGATGGCCTTTGTCGGTCTTTCGGGCAAAAGCTTCATCCCGCTGCTGTCCAGCTTTGCCTGCGCGATCCCCGGTATCATGGCGACGCGCAGCATTTCCGATCCCAAGGACCGGCTTACGACGATCCTGATTGCCCCGCTGATGACCTGTTCTGCGCGGCTGCCGGTCTATGCGGTGATCATCGCCGCAGTGATTCCCGACACGACGGTCGGCCCCGGCATTGGCCTTCAGGGTCTGGTACTGTTTGCGCTCTATCTTGCCGGCATTGTCGGCGCGATGGTGGTCGCACTGGTGCTGCGCCGCACGGTGACCAAGGGTGCTGCATCGGGCTTCATCATGGAATTGCCGCGCTATCAGATGCCGCGGATCAAGGATCTGGCCATTGGCTTGTGGCAGCGCGCCTGGGTGTTCCTGCGCCGCGCGGGCACGATCATCTTCGTGGCGACGATAGCGCTGTGGGTACTCTTGAGTTTCCCCAAGGCCGATCCGGGCGAAAGCCAGCTCGACGTCTCGATCGCCGGCCATATCGGGCACGGGCTGCACAAGGTCGTCGCGCCGATCGGTTTCAACCACGAGATCGCGCTGGCGCTGGTCCCGGCGATGGCGGCACGCGAAGTCGCCGTATCGGCACTTGCCACCACCTATGCGGTCGATGCCGAGGATGAGAATGTCGCCGCAGTAGGCGTGACCGACAAGATCGCTGCCCTGTGGAGCCTGCCCACGGCGCTGGCCTTCCTCGCGTGGTTCGTGTTCGCGCCGCAATGTCTCTCGACCATCGCTGTCGCACGGCGAGAGACGAACGGCTGGAAGTGGCCGGCGGTGATGGTCGGTTACCTCTTCGCATTGGCCTATGTCTTTGCGGGCCTCACCTTCTGGACTGCGACGGCGCTGGGATTGTAGCCCGGCAGCGCAGCTGCATTTGCTCACACGATAACACGAAGATGCAGCGCGTTCGGGCCAACTGGTCCGCCATCTTCGTGTCTTCGCGTGAAACCAAAGAGCGACTGCGTTGCGCACAGGCGCTCGGTTGAAAAACGGGGTGCGCCCACTGGCAGGCCCGGCCTCCATCCGATAGGCCACCCGCAACACAGACAAAGGGACGATTCGATGGCCGGTAGCCTCAACAAAGTCATGCTGATCGGGAATCTGGGCGCAGACCCGGAAATCCGCAGCTTCCAGAACGGCGGCAAGGTCGCGAACCTGCGCATTGCCACCAGCGAGACGTGGAAGGACCGCAATACCGGCGAGCGGCAGGAGCGGACTGAATGGCATACCGTCGCGATCTTCTCCGAAGGTCTGGTGGGCGTGGTCGAACGCTTCCTGCGCAAGGGCTCCAAGGTCTATGTCGAAGGCCAGCTGCAGACCCGCAAATGGCAGGACCAAAGCGGCAATGACCGCTATTCCACCGAAGTCGTGATCCGCGGCATGAACGGCTCGCTGACCATGCTTGACGGCCCGCAGGGCGGCAGCGGAGGCGGTGGCGGCTCGCGGGGCGGTGGCGATTGGGGTTCGGGAAGCGGCCAGAGCTCCGGCGGCGCCTGGGACCAGGGCGGCGGCTCCTCGGGTGGCGGCTCGGGCAAGCAGGGCGGCGGCTCGAACTACGACGATCTCGACGACGACATCCCGTTCTGATTGCGCGGCTTTGCGGCGTCGTCTGCGCGGCTGCGAGGTTGAGGCGTGGACCACTGACAGGGGTGTTTTGGAAAACTCTACAAACGTCTGTTTGGCTTTCAAAACAGCTACTTGCGGCGATATTCCCTGTGCCAGGTGTAACCTTTCACTTTGAGCAGGTGCCGCGTTTGCCGACGAATCCGGTATTCCGCTTATGGATCGGGGCAGGGCGCTCATCCGGCAACCTTGCGTCAGCTGAGCGGCTGTAGGAAAGATCGAATGTCGGCATGCGAGGGCGTTGCGGACGCTAAACCCTTTGGTTCGGAAACTAGATGTTAGTCCAAACCGAATAGAAAAGTCGCATGGCTACTGATTTTGAGCGTCCCAAGCGGCTCGCGATCTTAATTGACGCGGACAACGCATCGCCGCGAACAGCGTCAGCGATTTTTGATGAGATTGCTACAATTGGCGAAGCTAGTGCTCGTCGAATTTATGGTGATTTTTCAGGAACACGATTGAGCGGCTGGTCGAAGCAGTTGGCAAACTATGCGATAATTCCTCATCAGAATTTCGCGAACACCGTCGGCAAAAATGCGTCGGACATTACGTTGGTGATCGACGCCATGGACCTACTACATAGTGGTCGATTCGATGCATTCTGCCTTGTGTCATCGGATGGTGACTTTACCAGACTCGCAGCTCGTATCCGTGAACAAGGTCTCGACGTCTATGGGTTCGGCGAGCAGAAAACACCTGAGAGCTTCCGAAATGCGTGCAAGCGTTTCATCTACACCGAAAACCTTGTCGCCTCTGTTGAGACTTCCACTTCCTCGTCAGAAAACTCAGCGGAAAATCGAAATCTCGAAACGCCGCTGAAGCAGCTACCGGCCGCAGCAATTCCGCACATTCAAAACGCATTGATTCAACTAGATGATGCGGATGGGTGGTATTTTCTCGGCGCAGTAGGCACGCGGCTTGCCACTTTGATGCCCGACTTCGACCCTCGGACGTACGGGTGCTCGAAACTGTTGGCTCTCATCGAGAAGACCGGTGTCTATGAAATAAATCGCGAGAATTTGAAGGTCTACATTCGCCCAAAGTGAGGCATGACTTCCAAGTCAAACTTGCGGATCTGAGCGCTCAAATTCCTCATCATGAATGTCAGATTCTCATCCCCTTACAGCCCCTAATCGCCCTTACCCTTCAACGCCGCCAGCGCTTCCGCCAGCGGGCCGCTGGGCGCGCGGTTCTCGTCGCTTTCGATGCCTGCATCCTGCCTGACCGCTTCGGCCCCCGGGCCTTCGCGATAGGGATCGATGGCGAGGCCGAGCGTCTGGGCGATGGCTTCGCCGATATCGAAGGTTTCTCCCGCATATTCGATCTCGTCGAGATCGTCGCTGTCGAGTTCGATCTCCTCGTCCGGCTCATAGGCGCGGCCCGAGCTTTCGGGGACGAAGCGCAGCGAAAGCGGCTCTGTCACGTCATAGGTGAAATCGTCGCGGCTCACCGCGCAGGGCTGTTCGATGCTGGCGGCCAGCGTGCCATCGGCCAGCACTGCTCCATCTTTCTCGTCAAAACTGACTTCGGCCTTCAGCGCATGGATTGCGGTCACGCCAAAGCGTCTGGCCAGCGCCGCGCATTCGGCTGCGCTCGCCACGATGGTCATCGCACCGGCGGGCAGGGCGCGCGGCTTGACCAGTCGGACCAGTTCATTCTCGGGCGTGGTCATGCGGCAATCTCCCCTGCGCGAAGCTGGTCTTCGCTGGTGCGCTCCAGCCGCTTGTGCAGACGGATCATCCGCTCGGCCAGCGCTTCGGCCTCGTCTTCCTGTGCCAGCGTCACATTGCGCTTCACCGCTTCGGCCAGCGCAACGCGATTCTCTGCCGCCAGCGCGGTGCGATAGGCGCCCAGCCTGCCGCCCATGCTGCCCATCAGCGTGCTGATCTTCTTGCCCACGGTGGGATCGCCCACCCCCGCTTCGCGCAGCTGGCCTTCCATATCCTCGACAAACAGCTCGCTCAGCAGCGCGGTGTGCGCAGTCAGCTCGTCGTTATGCTCCATCCGCAGCAGGACCAGGCTGAGCACCAGCGTGATCATGTCGAAGCGCCCTTCGACCGTGTCGGCCACGCCGCACATGCGATACCATTCGGGATCGCGCGCCTGTTCTACCACGCTGCGCCACAGGGGCCGCCATTGTTCACGCGGATCGGGATTATTGCCAAACAGGCGGGCGAAGAAGGACATCGGTGATGGGGCTTTCGTCAGAAAATCGTTCAGCGGCAATTCAAGCCGCCATCCCCACCCCGGCGCGAGACGCACGTTGCAAGCTGCGCCGCGCCGGTTTAGGGCGTGGGCCGCATATAGGGCGCTTGGCGATCAAGGCCAAGCGCGCCTCAGATACGGAGTAATGCTGTTCCCATGATCGGGTCGAAAACCATGCGCATCGCCGCTTTCGCGCTGGCGGGCCTCGCCGTATCCGGCTGCAGCTCTATCCGCGAATCGCGTGGCTATATCGTCGACAATACTTTGCTCAGCACAGTGCAGCCGGGGATCGACAACCAGCGCAGCGTCGAAATGACGCTGGGCCGCCCGACATTCACCAGCCAGTTCGGCCAGCCGACCTGGTATTATGTGTCGTCCACCACGGGCCGCAAACCCTTCGTCAGCCCCAAGATCCAGTCGCATCAGGTGCTGGCCGTGAAGTTCGATCCGTCAGGCAATGTCATTTCTGCCGACCGTACCGGCATCGACCAGGTTGCGCGCATTTCGCCCGATGGCGACAAGACGCCGACGCTGGGCCGCGAGCGCGGCTTCCTCGAAGACCTGTTCGGCAATATCGGCACCGTCGGCCAGCCGGGCCTTGGCGGCGGTGCGGCCGGCCCGGGCGGCTGACCCGCTTGACCGGCGTGCCGCGCACCCCATATCGCGCGGCATGGACGATAGAGAAAACCGCCACGGCCTGACAAAATGGCATGGCACCACCATCATCGGTGTTCGCAAGGGTGACCGCATTGTCGTTGCCGGGGATGGGCAGGTCTCCATGGGCAATACGGTGATGAAGCCCAATGCGCGCAAGGTCCGCCGGATCGGAGAAGGCGGCAAGGTAGTGGCCGGTTTTGCCGGAGCCACTGCCGATGCTTTCACCCTGTTCGAACGGCTGGAAAAGAAGCTCGAACAATATAGCGGGCAATTGCTGCGCGCTGCGGTGGAACTGACCAAGGACTGGCGCACCGACAAATATCTGCGCAATCTGGAAGCGCTGATGATCGTGGCCGACAAGGACAATCTCCTCGTCCTTACCGGCAACGGCGATGTGCTCGAGCCCGAAGGCGGGATTACCGCCATCGGATCGGGCGGCAATTATGCGCTCGCCGCAGCCAAGGCGATTGCCGAATATGAAGACGATCCCGAAGTGATCGCGCGCAAGGCGATGCAGGTCGCCGCCGAAATCTGCGTCTTCACCAATGGCAATGTGACGCTCGAAACCGTCTGAAGGATTGCGCCTGAGGCATTCCTACATCGCCACACGTCATCCGCATGAGTTTGGATAACTAGCTTGATCGATAATCTGACCCCCAAGGCGATCGTCGCCGCCCTCGATGAACACATCATCGGCCAGAAGGACGCCAAGCGCGCCGTGGCCGTAGCCCTGCGCAATCGCTGGCGACGCCAGCGGCTCGCCGCCGATCTGCGCGACGAGGTGACTCCGAAGAACATTCTGATGATCGGCCCCACCGGTTGCGGCAAGACCGAGATTTCGCGGCGCCTTGCCAAGCTGGCCGAAGCGCCGTTCGTGAAGGTCGAAGCGACCAAGTTCACAGAGGTCGGTTATGTCGGCCGCGATGTAGAACAGATCGCCCGCGATCTTGTCGAGGAAGCGATCCGGCTGGAGAAGGATCGCCGCCGCGAGGCCGTGCGCGAAGCCGCCAGCGAAGCGGCGATGGACCGTCTGCTTAACGCGCTGGTTGGCGACAGCGCCAGCGAAGCCACCCGCCAGGCCTTCCGCGAGCGCGTGGTGCAGAACGCGATGAATGAGACCGAGGTCGAGATCGAGGTCAAGGATCAGCCGAACAGCTCGATGGAAATTCCCGGCATGCCCGGCAATGTCGGCATGATCGACCTGTCCGACATGCTCGGCAAGGCGATGGGTCGCGCGCCGACCAAGCGCCGCAAGCTCAAGGTACCCGATGCGTGGGACCGGCTGGTCGAGGAAGAGGCCGAAAAGCGCATGGACCAGGACGATGTCGCCCGCGTCGCGCTGGAGAATGCCGAGACTAACGGCATCGTCTTCCTCGACGAGATCGACAAGATTGCGGTCAGCGATGTGCGCGGCGGCTCGGTCAGCCGCGAAGGCGTGCAGCGCGATCTGCTGCCGCTGATCGAAGGCACGACGGTGGCGACCAAATACGGGCCGATGAAGACCGACCACGTCCTGTTTATCGCCAGCGGTGCGTTCCACGTCGCCAAGCCCAGCGACATGCTGCCCGAACTGCAAGGCCGCCTGCCGATCCGGGTCGAGCTTCGTGCGCTTACGGAAGAGGATTTCGTGCGTATCCTGACCGAGACCCGCGCAAATCTGGTCGAACAGTATCGAGCGCTGATCGGGACAGAGCAAGTGTCGCTCGACATCACCGATGATGCCATCGCCGAAGTGGCGCGCATCGCCGCCCGGGTGAACGAAAGCGTCGAGAATATCGGCGCGCGCCGCCTGCAGACAGTGATGGAACGCCTGCTCGAAGACATCAGCTTCGAGGCAGAGGATCACAAGGGCGAGACGATCACCGTCGACGCCGCCTATGTCCGCGAACGGCTTGACGAGATGGCGGGCGATACCGATCTCAGCAAGTATATCTTGTAGGTTCTACTGCGCACGATAGGTTACTTCGGACACTTGTTTGAAGGAGCCTGTCATGCCCAGCGGTCGCTGCCATTGCGGCAATGTCGTCTATCGTTTCCAGGGCGGAATTCGCCATGCGTCGGTCTGCCATTGCGAGGATTGCCGACGTTGCGCCGGCGCTGCCGGAGTCGCCTGGATGGCAGTGGCCAAGGATGATTTCGCCATCGAGAACGGCGAACCCAAGCTCTATCGCTCTTCCCCCGATGCCGAACGATATTTCTGCGGCGATTGCGGGACCGGGCTCTATTATGTGAACGAGAATGTCTTGCCCGGACTGGTCGACATCCAGATCGCCACGCTCGACGATCCTGAGGCCTATCCGCCGCAACTCCATGTCCAGATGGCGGATGCACTCGGGTGGGAAGCCGGGCTGCCCGACCTGCCGAAGTTCGAGCGCTATCCCGGCTGACTATTCGGTTGCTGTTACCAGATCCTCGCTCTCCGCCTGCTGTCGTGCCCACATGTCGGCGTAAAGGCCCCCAGCGCTAAGTAGTTCTGCGTGCTTTCCGCTTTCTGCCAGCTTGCCCTGATCGAGCACGAGGATGCGGTCTGCGTCCGCAATTGTCGAAAGGCGGTGGGCAATGGCCAGCGTGGTGCGATGCTCACTCACCTTGCGCAGGGTGCGCAGGATTTCCTGCTCGGTCCGGCTGTCGAGCGCGCTGGTCGCTTCGTCGAGCAACAGGATCGGCGGGTTTTTCACCAGCGTCCGCGCGATGGCGACGCGCTGCTTCTCACCACCCGACAGCTTGAGGCCGCGTTCTCCGACTTCAGTGGCGAAGCCATCGGGCAGGCGCTCGATAAAGGGCAGGATCGCCGCATCGCGTGCTGCGGCGATGACTTCTTCCTGCGTCGCCCCTGCACGGCCATAGGCGATGTTGTAGCCGATGGTGTCGTTGAACAGCACGCTGTCCTGCGGGACAATGCCGATATGCGCGCGCAGGCTGTCCTGTGTCACATCGGCGATGTCTTGCCCGTCGATCAGGATGCGCCCACCCTGCGGGTCGTAAAACCGGAACAGCAATCGCGCGATCGTGCTCTTGCCGGCGCCCGATGGCCCGACGATTGCAACATGACTGCCCGAGGGAACCTCGAAGGACAGGCCATGGAGGATCGTGCGCTCGGGCTCATAACCGAACACTACATTGTCGAATGCGATCGATGGCTGGCGCACCAATAATGCCGGAGCACCGGGCCGGTCGGCCACTTCGACCTGCGAATCGATCAACCGGAACATGGCGGCCATGTCGATGATGCCCTGCCGCACGGTCCGATAGACCATGCCGAGCATGTCGAGGGGGCGAAACAGCTGGATGAGATAGGTGTTCACGAACACCAGATCGCCGGTAGTCAGCTGACCGCGGCTCCATCCCCACACGGTAAAGGCCATCGCGCCGGCCATCAGCAGGTTCATGATCGCCGATTGTGCGATGTTGAGCAGACCCAGCGAATTTTCGGACCGCACTGCGGCGTCGGCATAGGATCGCGTCGCCTCACCGTAGCGTTCGGCTTCGCGACTCTCGGCGCCGAAATATTTGACCGTTTCGTAATTGAGCAGCGAATCGACCGCGCGGGCCAGAGCGGTTCCGTCGAGATCGTTCATCCGTCGGCGCAATTCGTTACGCCATTCGGTAATCCAGCGCGTCACGGCGATATAGGCGGTGACCGTAAGGGCAGTTGCCAGCACCAGTCCCCAACCGAAGTTGAGATAGAAGATCACGCCCACTGCGACCAGCTCGATCACCGTCGGTGCGACATTGAACAGCAGAAAATAGAGCATCACGTCGATACTCTTGGTCCCGCGCTCGATTGTCTTTGTCACTTCGCCGGTGCGCCGCGCGAGGTGGAAGCGCAGGCTCAACTGGTGCAGCCGGGCGAATGTGTCCTCTGCCAGCGTGCGGGTTGCTTCCTGTCCGACGCGCTCGAACACGATATTGCGCAGATTGTCGAACACGACGCCGCCGAAACGCCCCGCAGCATAGGCAATGACGAAGGCCACCGCGACCATCGCTGCTTCATTGGCGGGCGTGGTCATGGCATCGACCGCGCGCTTATATGCATAAGGAAGTGCGAGCGTGGTCGCCTTGGCGAGCAGTACCAGCATCATCGCACCCACGATTCGGCGGCGCAGAGCGGGGCGGTCCTTAGGCCAAAGATAGGGCAAGAATCGCTTGAGCGTGCTCCAGCTTTCGGGATCGGCGTGCTGGTCTGAAGATGGCGTGTCGGGCGGCATGGCCGCCTACTTGGTGCAGCCAGCGTCCCTCGACAAGCTCACAGCTTGTTGTTGATGCGGGTCGCTTCGCTGAATCCTTGTCGCACCAGATCGCGACTCGTGACACTGTCAGGCAGATCGAACAGCACGCGGCGCGATGCGAAGTCGATCGCTACCCGGTCGAACAGGCGCAGGTTTCCCATCCCCAGAATCAACGCAGGTTGGTCGGTAAAGCCCAGAGCCGCAATCGCAGGACTGTCGGCAAAGCCGATCGGCACGTTGGTCAACACCATATCCCCGATGGTCAAGCTCTTGGCGACCGCCATATTGCTCAGGATAGAGGCACCGTGGACATCGGTAGTGACGAGAGTGTCCTTCGCGCGGGTTCGAAGACGGCGGTGCAGTTCGAAATTGCCCAAGGAGTTCTGAGCGCCCGTGTCGATGATCACTGCGGTCTTCACACCATTGATGCGTGCATCGGTGATGATCATCTGGCCCAGCTTTGCGCGTGCACGGACCACGATCTCGTAACCGCTGTTGCCGCCCAAATCCGCTGCATCGGCTACCGTCATCTGGTCCTGCTCGAAATCGATCAGCACTCGCAGGTCCTGTAGGCTGTCGAGACCCAATATTCCGTCTGCCCCGACGTGCTGGCGTTGGAGCAGCGGGGAAATAAGCCCGCTGAAGGTTCGGTCGGCAAACTGGAGGTCGTCGATTTCGATTGTCTCGACCAGCTGGCTCGAACCCATTGCTACCAACGTGGCTCTGCCGCTGGGGACGAGCTTGAGGTCGCCGATGATCTTCTCTGTCACGACCGTCGCCTGCGCGCCGGTATCGATGAAGAAGCGATAGGGTCCACGGCCCGCAATCGTCACCGGAACGGTGAGGCGTTCGTAGCGATCGCGGTCAATCTGAACTTCGTCTAGCGGCACTTCGGCCGTCTCCGCCACCGCTGCCGAACTGGCATCACCGGTTTGGGCAGAGAGCGGCAAGCCTGCAGCAACGGATGCTATGCCAAACAGTCCCAGAAGAGCTGTGGTGCCACGCATATGGTTTGCAATACGGCAGATCTTCATTGAGAGTTTCCTTCTCAATTCGATTCAAGCAGCCCAGTGCGTCATCTTATACACTACGCAGGCGGTAGCAGGCAAACTTGCAAGAACCCTATGACCGCCTCAGCCGCAGAAGGCCGTCGGTGAGAAGGCCAGTCAGATCGCGGGCGCTGGGGTGGCGTATCGCGATCAGCACTGCATACCACAACATGACCCCGGCTCCTGAGAGAGTGACGAGCTCGAAAAATCCGAGTTCGGCAGGCCGGATCCAGTAGCGGTAGGCAAGCAGAAGCGGCAACACGGCCGCAATCGATGCCACGGCTGTCTTAGCATAGATGGCAAACAGATCACGCCAGCGAAACTTCACCAGGCCCTGTATAAAGACCGCGTAGATGGCCCAGCATAGCGCGCCGTGGATGATCCGCGAGAAGGCCGCCCACCACAAGCCGTAGCGTGATGCGAAGATCAGAATGGCAATCGAAAGCACAGCATCAAGCAGGGTCAGCGCAATGACGCGTTGCCAGCCCCCCAGCAGGTAGCCGATGTTCACCTGCATCGGAATCGAGATGTAGAATATCTGAGCGAGAGCGATCCAGACAAGAATCGGTGCTGCTCCTGCCCATCTTTCCCCATAGAGAATCAGGATGAGCGGCTCGGACGCTACCGCCAGACCGGCCATTGCGGCCCAGGTCACGGCGCACAATGCCGCCGTCAGGCGCAGATAATGCACTGCCAAATTCTCACCGCGATCTCTCGCCCGCGCCAGTGAGGGGTATATCACGGTCGAGATCGGACCACCCACCAACACCCGGAACTGCACAGCCAAGCCGGTTGCCCGGCTATAAAGGCCAAGTGCTGTTTCGCTGATGACCTTGCCGACAACAAGGTCCGGAGCTCGGTCGCTAAGCGCGCTCACGAACGAGAGCAACGCTGACCAGCTGCCGTAGCTGAACATCTCGCGCGAGCCGCGCAGGTTGGGCGGAAACACTCCAGAGAGCGGTCGCACGATCTGAGTGAGCACGGCCCTCGCAACCTGGTAGCCCAAAACCCCGAATGCGAGCGACATCGCCGAATAGCCGTACCAAGCGGCCGTGATGCTCACTACGCCGTTTGCCAGATTGGCGCCAACATCGATCACCGCGACCTTGCGGAAGTTCATCTCACGCTGAAGCAGGGCCCGCGGAACTATCGCAAATGGCGTCAGAACATAGGAGATACCGATCAGCAGCATGATCGGGAACAGCGCCTGATTGTCATAGAAGACTGCGACCGGCTTCGCGAGCAGCAGCAATGTGATGACGATGCCGGCGGCCACCACGACCGAAACGGCAAAGGCAGTCTTGAGGATCGACGCTTCGACCTTCTCGAGCGCGACGATGTATCGCGAAATGCCGAAATCCTGCAGCCCTTGGACAAGCGCAGCGGCGGCGAATGCCACCGAGAAGACCCCGACCTCTGCCGGGTCGAGGAAATAGCGCGCTATGATCACGCTGGAGATGAACTGTATTACGAAGCCGGAATATTGCGCCACTGCCGCCCATAGGGTGGCCGAGCGAAGTGACGGCGCTTTGGTTCCGCTGCTTCCAGCTGTCATGCGTTTGACTGCCCGCATCGGCATTGGCCGACGGTTATCGAGGCGGCATGTCGATCACGACTCGTTGTCCCGGTAAGGGATGCTGACGGCAGACTCGGAAGATTCGCTTGTGTCGTTCGACTCATTGTTCACCTTAACGCTTCGCTCACCGCTCCTTTGGCTGCAACCAAGCGGTGCAGAAGCGATCTCCGCCATAAGCCGTGGTGGCGGGCAACGCCAGATTCCGTCGGAAATTGAAGCGAAAGGGGGCGAAGAACACTACCTTTGCCTGGCAAAATCGCGGATTTCAGCCATTTCTCGACGGGTACAGGCAGAAAAATGCCCGGATGTGAAATTTTTTGAAAAAGGGTGTTGACCGAATCCCGACCCGCGCCTATTTGGCCTCCACCGACGCGGCGCTGGCGGCTTCCACCGCCCACTGCATC
>CBFGON010000026.1:0-28657 GCA_965650395.1 uncultured Qipengyuania sp.
ATCGCCAAATCCTCCGAAGGCACGGTGACGCGCACGAGTGTGACTTTGCTCGACGACAGTGGGAGGCAGGAAGAAATCGCGCGGATGCTGAGCGGGGCGGAGGTGACGCCCGAGGCCAGGGCGCAAGCAGACCGCTTGCTGGAGGGGGTATGAGAAACTGCATCGTCATTGCAGTTGCTGCGGCCGTACTGCAAGGATGCGCACCGCCGGTAATGTTTGCGGTGGATGTCGACGAGCCGATTGATGGCGGGACGCTTACGTTAAACGACCAATCTGCCAAACTCATGCAAAACCTTGACGGCAGCTACTGGGCGAAATGGGAAGGCTCTGATGCAAGTGGATCAATAATGATCCGTTACCCCGACGGGAAAAGCACAATTTGCCCCGTCGGTTACGTTACTCATGGTATGATCCCGCCGATCGAGTTCGAAGTGCGCGAGAGGAAATGCGTGCAGGTTCGGTATGATTGACTTTTCCTTAGCGTATTTCTTCTTGCAACCTCGACTATGCCAATCGTCGAAGGGTTCAGTATGACCAGCCTCGACACCATTCTCGACCGTGAAATCTGGCACATGCTGACCGGCCGCCTCGCGCATCTGGCCAATGGCGGCGATGCGGCGAAGCGGATTGATCCGCGCTATGGGCCGTTCGCTGTGATGCGCGATGATGGGACAGAGGCGCAGGCGGCGTTGCTGGGCCTTTTGCGCGGGCCAGAGGATGAATTGTGGTTTGTCGAGACGGGGCCGGTGGTGCCGCCGCCGGGGCTTCAGGTGCTGCGCGGGCGGCAATTGCTGCAGATGATAGCGGGCGAAACGCCTGATGCGGGCGAAGTCGAGGACCCGGAAGCGGTGCGGCTTGGCGAAGGGCACGTCGAGCAAATGACCGCGCTTGCGCTGTTCACCAAGCCTGGGCCGTGGGGGGAGCTGACCCATCGCTATGGCCCGTTCTATGGTATCTTTCGCGAGGGAAAACTTGCAGCGATGGCGGGCGAGAGGATGCTTCCCTGCGACGGCGTGGCCGAGGTCAGCGCCGTATGCACTTGGCCCGAATTTCAGGGGCAGGGGCTGGGCGGACGGCTGACGCGCCATGTGATGGCCAAACTGCGCCAGCGCGGCGAGCGGCCCTATCTCCACACCTATGCCGATAATCCAACCGCGATAGGGCTTTACCGCAAGCTCGGTTTTCGCGAACGCCGCGAGATGACGCTTACTGTTCTGGGCCCCGAGTAATGCCAGTCGATATGAATGAAGCCGATGTCGCGAACGAGTTGATGCGACTCGCCAAGGCGATTGCGCATCACAACCGGCTGTACCACGCCGACGACGCGCCCGAGATCACCGATCAGGAATATGACGCGCTGGTGCGGCGCAACACCGAACTGGAAGCGGCCTTCCCGCATCTGGTGCGCGCCGACAGCCCCTCGCAAGCGGTCGGCCATGAGATCGCCGCTTCACCGCTGAGCAAGGTCACGCATGAGGTTCGCATGATGAGCCTCGACAATGCTTTCTCTGCGGAAGAAGTCGAGGAATGGGTCGCGCGCGTGCGCCGCTTCCTTGCGCTGGGCGAGGATGAGCCGGTGGCGATGACCGCCGAGGACAAGATCGATGGACTGTCCTGTTCGCTGCGATACGAGAATGGCGTGCTGGTTCGCGCGGCCACGCGCGGCGATGGGCAGGTGGGCGAGGACGTCACCGCAAACGTCGCGCATATTGCGGATATTCCGCAGAAATTGTGCACCGAAACGCCGCCCGATGTGTTCGATGTGCGCGGTGAAGTCTATATGGAAAAACAGGCCTTTGCTGCACTGAATGCTGCGCAGCAAGAGGTCGGCGGAAAGCTGTTTGCAAATCCGCGAAATGCTGCAGCAGGATCGCTGCGGCAAAAGGACGCCAGCGTCACCGCAAAACGCCCGTTGCGCTTCTGGGCGCATGGCTGGGGTGCAACATCGCAGGTGCCCGGATCGACGCAGCATGAAGTGGTCGAAACCCTTCGCCAATGGGGTTTCCCCGTCTCGCCCCAATTCGCGCGGGTCGACGGCACTACTGGCCTGTTGGCGCAATATGCAAAGATCGGCGCGGCGCGGCCCGATTTGCCGTATGAGATTGACGGGGTGGTCTATAAGGTCGACCGGCTCGACTGGCAGCAGCGGCTCGGTTTTGTGGCCAAGGCGCCGCGCTGGGCGCTGGCGCATAAATTCCCCGCCGAACGGGCCGAAACCACGCTGGCGGCGATCGATATCCAGGTCGGCCGCACGGGCAAGCTGACGCCGGTTGGCCGGCTCGCACCGGTGCTGGTGGGCGGGGTGACCGTCACCAATGTCACGCTACACAACCGCGACGAGATCGCGCGCCTTGGGGTTCGACCGGGCGACCGCGTAGTGGTGCAGCGCGCGGGTGATGTGATCCCGCAGGTGGTCGAGAATTTGACCCGCGATGCCGAACGGCCCACCTTCAGCTTTCCCGATCATTGCCCGATCTGCGACAGCGAGGCCGTGGCGGAAGAAGGCGAAGTCGATGTGCGCTGCACCGGCGGGCTGATCTGCCCTGCACAGCGGACCGAACGGCTGAAGCATTTCGTCAGCCGCGGCGCGCTCGATATCGAAGGGCTGGGCGAAAAGACCATCGACCAGTTTTTCGCGCTGGGCTGGCTGGAGAGCCCCGCCGATATTTTCCGCTTGTACGAACGTCGGGACGCGATTCTGGCGCTGGAAGGGTGGCAGGACAAGTCTGTGGATAATCTGTTGGCTTCTGTGGAGAACAAGCGTTCTCCCGATGCCGCCCGCCTGCTGTTCGGTCTGGGTATCCGCCATGTCGGTGCGGTCACCGCCCGTGATCTGATGAAACGCTTCGTCACTTTGCCCGTGCTGCGCGAGACCGCGCAGGCCGGACATGCGGGAGATGCGGAAGCGGTCGCCGAACTCGCCAGCATCGACGGGGTTGGCCCGGTGGTGGTGGAGGCGCTGGGCGACTTTTTCCACGAACCACACAATGCTCAAGTGTGGGACAATCTGCTGTCCGAGGTCACTCCGCCCCCCTATATCGTCGAAACAACTGCCAGCGCGGTTTCCGGCAAGACGGTGGTGTTCACCGGCAAGCTCGAGACAATGAGCCGCGACGAGGCCAAGGCTCAGGCGGAGCGATTGGGCGCGAAGACTGCCGGTTCGGTCAGCGCCAAAACCGATCTCGTCGTCGCCGGGCCGGGCGCGGGAAGCAAGCTCAAGAAGGCTGCCGAATTGGGGATCGATGTGATAGATGAAGCGGCCTGGGCGGAGATCGTCGAAGCAGCGGGGTAGGGGCATGGCAAAGCCGGTGGCATTTGGCGCGGCGTTGGGCGTTCTTGTGCTGGCTTCCGGTTGCTCAGATCAGGCAAGTGCACCGCCTGGTAACGAGCAGACCGTTGCGTTCGCGCAGGCTTCATCCGGCCGATTGGCGCATGGAGAGCGGATTTCGCGAGTTCTCGGCTGCGTCGGATGCCATGGCGAGGATCTGGCCGGTCAGGACTGGAGCGACGAGCTTGGCACGCTGTGGACCGCCAATTTGACGCAGACTGCGGCTAGGTCGTCGGACAATGAGATCACCGGGCTGATCACAACGGGCAAGCGAACCGACCGCGAATTGCTCGGAATGCCTTCGCATCTGTTCACCCAGCTGGCACCTTCCGACATGGGCGCGGTCATTGCATTCGTGCGCAGCAGACCGCGCAAGGGCGATGTGCATCCGGCGCCGACATTCTCGCCAGAACTTCGCGCCGCCATGAATGAAGGAAAGCTCAAGAGTTCGGCGCAGGAAGTGGTGGAACAGGGTGCAAGGTCGCCTCCCGATGCGGGCACGGATCTTGCGCTCGGCCGCTACATCGCTCGCGCCACCTGCGCTGAATGCCATGGCATGGACCTACGCGGCGGCAAGTCGCCCTTGCCGGGGGATAAGGCGCGTCCGGATCTGCGTATAGTCGCTTCCTATGATCCAGGTGACTTTGTAAAGCTGCTGCGAACCGGCAAGGCTGCGGGCAATCGCGAGGTGAGTTTGATGAGCGAAGTGGCGCGTGGGCGCTATGCTCATCTGACAGATGCGGAAATTGGATCGCTCAGGAATTACCTGGCGAAAGTTGCGGAGATCGATCCCTGATTCTGAATTTCAAATCCGCCCCAATGTCCCGGCCCGCCTTTGACCCGCAACAGAATATCCGATGATCCGCAGACCGATTATTTCCGCCACACTGCTTATAGCCAGCGGTCTGGTCCTGCTGGGTACCTGTGTGCAGCAATCGGGTGAGACTGCGGGAGAATTCGAGCGTCGGGTGCTGTCGCAGCGGACCGAGCGTTACGAGGAGCCGAAGCTCGATGCATCGCAAGAGGCGTTGCAGGCTGAACTGGTGCGCATCGGCGAAGGGTTTTCTGGCAGTTCCGGAATTGCGGTGGTTGAAGTCGATAGCCGCGCGGCGATGTCATATAACGGCAAGGCGCCGTTCCCCCAGCAAAGCGTGAGCAAACTGTGGGTGTCGCTGACCGCGCTCGACATGTTCGATCATGGCAGCTTCGATCTGGCTGAACCGGTAACGATCGGGCATGAAGATCTGACGGTGTTTCATCAGCCGATCCGCGCCATCGTGCTCAGCCGCGGCAGCTTCGCCACTGACTATGCCGAGCTGATGACCCGTGCGATCACGCAGAGCGACAATACTGCCAATGACCGCATTCTGCGCCGAGTTGGCGGGCCGCAGGCAGTCGAGGCGTTCTTGCGTCGCAATGCGCTTGGCGGGGTACAGTTCGGCACTGACGAGCGGACCAAGCAGAGCCAGATTGCCGGGCTGGAATGGCATCCAGTCTATTCCGTCGGGCGCAATTTCTACGACGCACGCGACCGACTTCCCGCGCTGCATCGCAGGCAGGCGTTCGAAGCCTATCTGAGCGATCCGATGGATGGTGCCAGTGCGCTGGGCATTGCCCGGGCGCTGGGCGCACTTGCGCGGGGCGAGCTGCTGTCCAAGGTTTCGACCAATTATATTCTCGACGTGATGTCGCACACCAAGAGCGGACCGCGCAGGTTAAAGGGCGGCTTGCCCGCTGGCTGGGCGATTTCGCACAAGACCGGGACCGGGCAGGAATTCGAAGGCGAGCAATCGGGTTATAACGACATCGCAATTGTCACTGCGCCAGACGGTCGGCGGTTTGCAATTGCAGTGATGATCGGGCGCACCCGCGCTCCGATCGGCGCGCGGATGGAGATGATGCAGGCAGTGACGCGAGCGGTCGTGGCCTATCACGATGGCGCGGCGCAGGTTGCTCCGTAACTAACCTTCGGGGTTCGGCACCCATTTCATCACTCCACCGGGCAGCGGAGTCCACCAGCCGATTTCCATCCCCGCTTGCGCCAGAATGTCGCTGGTCCACTGGTTGCAGGTATTGCCCAGATGATAAGTGCCCGGCGCGTCATAGAAGATGTCGTGGCTTGCATAGCCTTTGAAGCGCTGTCGCTTGTCGGCGGGCATCAACTGCGCTTCGATGGCGGTGGCCAGACGGGCATATTCCGCTTCGGTCAGCCGCAGCGGGCGATTGTCGGAAAGCGGAAGCGGATTCACGTAATGCGCGGCATGGATCAACCCGTCGCCGCCGGTTGCGGCATTGACTGCGGTGGTGAATTTCAGATCGCTCCATGTCGGTGTGTTGAGGAACACTTCACGTTCGCCCCAGCTCAAGGCGACATGGGTGTAGGGGCGCGAGGGATCGGGCAGATCGGCGGCAGGGAATATGCTGCGCCAGTCCTTCTGCGGCGTGACCAGCGGCATGACGATTTCGGTGTGGATGCCATTGTCACCGACGTATATCTCGATACCCTGTTCCGGCTCGACCCAATCCGCATTGCGCGGGATCGAACTGCCGATCCATGCCGCGAGCAGGAACAGCGCCACCAGCACAAAGGGGGTCGCGAGCAAGCCGAGATAGGTGCGTTTGCGGTTCACAGGGCAACCGGGATGAGCCGCTTCCGCAGCCACAGTATTGACCAGTCTCCGTTAACCAGCCGCCGAGCGAGACGGAACCCCTGCGCCCTGTAGGCACGGCGTACCTTTGCCTCCTGCGTCTCGAGCAAACCGGCGAGGAGCAAGCTGCCGCCGGGCACCACCGCAGCACCGAAATCGGGTGCGAGCTCGACCAGCGGCCCAGCGAGGATATTGGCGATCAGCAGATCATAGGGCGCGCGGGCCTGCAGCAACGGATCGTCCATCCCCGGAGCGACGGCGAAGGTCAGTTCACCCGGTCCCGCGCCGAGCGGAACGTGATTGAGCGCTGCATTGTCCTCGATCACCTGGCTGCACACGGCGTCAATGTCGGAAGCTGTTGCCAGCGCGCGCGGCCACAGATGCATGGCAGCAAAGGCCAGCAGCCCGGTGCCTGTGCCGATATCGGCATGGTTGCGCACCACCAGCCCCTCGCGCTTCATCAGGTCGAGCATGGCAAGGCAACCCGCGGTGGTATTGTGCTGACCGGTGCCGAATGCCTGACTGGCAGGAATGATGAAATCGACCATTGCGCGGTCTGCCGGATGCTCGGGCGTGCGGACGTGGAAACGGCCTGCCCGGATCGGCTCGACGCCCTGCTGGCTGAGCGTAACCCAATCCTGCGCTTCGATCTTCTCAGCCACCAATGCAGGAGGCTGGCCTGCAAACAGCGCAGCGACGCGGCGCTTGTCGGCCGCGGAAGGCTTGTGCGGCAGAAAGGCCTCGAGGAACCAGTCATCTGGCCGATCCTCCGCAATCTCGGCACCGGTCAGCACCCATTCCCACGGCCACTCGGGGTCGTCCTCATGCGCGAGCAGGGCGGCACGGATCACCGGCTTGGGCGCAAGCGCGCGGATTTTCCAGCTGTCAGCCACCGGCGCGTTCTTCTGCCAATTTCGCCTCAAGGCGGGTGCGGATCGAGGCAGCATATCCTGCGCAATCGACGCCGCCGACCAGCGAACCTGTTGCCGCCCGCGCGACCATGCCGCTGGCAGAAGGATGCGGGGTCAACAGGATGTCGCAGGGCTTGCCCGTTAAACGGTCCAGCCCGGCGCGGAAGGCAGCGAGATATTCCGGGTGGTCGGAGAAGCGATAGGTCTCACTTCCTATGGGCGAGAGCGAGTCGGCATAGACGATCTGGTTGCAGCCCGTACCGTCCTCACAGGCCTGCCATGTCCAGCTCAGCGCACCGGGCGTATGGCCCGGTGTGGCGATGGCGGTGACTACCGTATTGTCCGTGCGGACGAACTCGCCTTCACGGATGATGACTTCGACCGGCACAGGCTTCATTGGCGTGTGCATCCCTGCCTGCGGGTCGGCCGGGTTGTCCTTGCCGGTACGCAGCACGTCTGCAGCTTCGGGCGAGGCGAAGACATGCGCGCCGCTCGCTTGCTGAACAGCCGCATGGCCGCCGACATGGTCGAAATGCTCGTGGCTGTGAAGGATCATGGCGATCTCGTTCAGCCGGAATCCCAGTTTACGGATATTGTCCATAACAACCGCTGCGCCAGGTTCGGTGCCGCTGTCGATCAGGATGAGACCGTCCGATCCGGTGATGAGGATCGCCGAAATGCCGCAAGTGCCAACGTAATAGGTGTTGCCATATATGCGCCAGGGCGGAGCAGGCTTGTCCCACTCATCCCACTCGGTGCAACCGGCGGCCCATTGCTGCGCGCTCACTTCGCCATTGGGCGGCAAGGGGGCAGGTTCAGGCTGGATCGGCGGGGCACAGGCAGAAACAATCAGGGCGAGCGCGAGCGGAAATCTAGCGGACATAGCTTGCTCCATTGGCATCGAGTGTCGCCCCCGTCAGGCTGGGTGGGGCGTCGAGTGCACAGAAGACGATGATCTGCGCAATTTCTTCCGGCGCAGCGACCCGGCCCAGCGGGATATCTGCCAGCAGGCCCGGACCACCGCGGCTGGCAAGGTAATCGTCCGCCATTGCCGTGTCGGTAAAACCCGGCGTGACAGCGAAACTCAATATGCCTTCCGCCGCATATTGGCGCGCGATGGTCTTGTGCATCGCCAGCATCCCGCCCTTGCTGGCGGCATAGTGCCAATGCGCCGGCGAATCGCCGCGGTGGCCAGCACGGCTTGCAACATGGACGATCCGCCCGGCCACACCGCGTTCCTGCCAGTGGCGCACGGCAAAGCGTGACAGTTGCGCGGCAGCGGTGAGGTTGATCCGCATGGTGTCTTCCCAGCGATCGAGCCATTCGATGTCCGAGCTGTCGAGCGGATTGGCATCGAACAGCCCGGCATTATTGACCAGCACGTCGATCTCGTTGCCCGCGCGGACAAGCGCAGCTTGCCACAATTCCTGCGGTGCGCCGGGATCCCGAAAATCTGCCGCAAGGGTGTCGGTACGGTCGCTGCGCGTGGCCTGCCCGATGACGCGAGCCCCGCGTGCTTCGAGCGCCAGCTTGGCAGCGGCTCCGATACCGCGAGAGGAGCCAGTTAGGAGAATGCATGTCATGCAAGCCGCTATTCGAAACTTTGCGGCAATTGTCGAGGCTGCGTGCCTTGCCTCCCCCGTCATCTTCGCTAAGGAGGCGCGACAAATTCACCGCAACGGATCCGTCGCATGACCAACCGCCCTCTGTCGCCACATATGTCGATCTGGAAGTGGGGCCCCAATATGGCCACCTCGATCCTTCACCGTATCACGGGGGACGGGTTGGCGCTGGTGGGTCTTGGCGTGCTGCTGTGGTGGCTTGGCGCAATGGCTAGTGGTGCGGAAAGCTACGCCACGTTCCAGGCCTGCATGTCCTCGCCTTACGGCATGATCGTGCTGGTGGGCCTGAGCTGGGCATTCTTCAGCCATCTTATGACCGGCCTGCGTCACTTCGTGATGGATATTGGTGCCGGTTACGAGCTGAACACCAACAGACTGTGGTCGATCCTCGCGCCGGTAATCGGCATCCTTCTTACAGCCGCCTTCTGGGCGGTGATCCTGACCAAGTGAGCATTACGCATGGGTAACGGTACTCCCCTTGGGCAAGTGCGCGGGCTGGGCTCGTCGCACCACGGCGCACATCACTGGCTGGTGCAGCGCTTCACTGCGGTCGGCAATCTTGTGCTGATGATTTTCCTCGCCGTCAGTATCGCAATGCTGCCGAATTATGATTTCGGAACCGTCACCGGATGGGCTTCGCAGACGCTGCCTGCCACCGCGCTGGCGTTGTTGATCATCTCGGTCTTCTGGCACGCGCGCCTGGGCCTGCAGGTGCTGATCGAGGATTACGTGCACGACGCTGGCACCAAATTCGGTGTGCTCGCCCTTCTCAACATTGCAACTTTCGGCGGCGCGGGTTTCGGCCTGTTCAGCATCGCCCGCCTTGCCCTTTCAGGAGCCGCCTGATGGCCCGCACCGAAACTTTCGAGATCAATGGTCGCAGCTATCCGATTACCGACCACACCTATGACACGGTCGTTGTAGGTGCGGGCGGTTCGGGCCTGCGCGCCACCATGGGCAGCGCCGAAGCGGGCCTCAAGACGGCCTGCATCACCAAGGTCTTCCCCACACGTTCGCACACAGTTGCCGCACAGGGTGGCATTGCTGCCTCGCTGGGCAACAACACGCCTGACCACTGGCAGTGGCACATGTACGATACCGTAAAGGGATCGGACTGGCTGGGCGACCAGGACGCAATCGAATATCTCGTGCGCGAAGCGCCGCATGCCATCCTCGAGCTCGAGCATTCGGGCATGCCCTTTAGCCGCAACGACGATGGTACGATCTATCAGCGTCCGTTCGGCGGCCACATGCAGAACATGGGCGAAGGCCCGCCGGTCCAGCGCACTTGCGCTGCGGCTGACCGCACTGGCCACGCGCTGCTCCACACGCTCTACCAACAGAGCCTGAAATACGATGCGGATTTCTTCATCGAATATTTCGCGCTCGACCTGATCATGGAAGACACACCAAGCGGCAAGGCGTGTCGCGGTGTGATCGCCATGTGCCTCGACGATGGCACGATCCACCGGTTCCGCAGCCATGCCGTGGTGCTGGCAACGGGCGGTTACGGGCGCACCTATTTCACCTGCACCAGCGCGCATACCTGCACCGGAGACGGTGGCGGCATGGTACTGCGGGCAGGCCTGCCGCTGCAGGACATGGAATTCGTGCAGTTCCACCCGACCGGCATCTATGGTGCGGGCGTGCTAATTACCGAAGGCGCGCGCGGCGAAGGCGGCTATCTCACCAATTCCGAAGGCGAGCGGTTCATGGAACGCTATGCCCCTTCAGCCAAGGACCTCGCCAGTCGCGATGTGGTTTCGCGCTCGATGGCGCTGGAAATGCGCGAAGGGCGCGGTGTCGGGGCCGATGGCGACTACATTTATCTGCATCTCGATCACATCGACCCCAAGGTGCTGGCTGCTCGCTTGCCGGGCATCACCGAAAGCGGCAAGATCTTCGCCGGTGTCGATCTGACCAAGCAGCCGCTGCCGGTAACGCCCACGGTGCATTACAACATGGGCGGTATTCCCTGTAACTATCACGGTGAAGTGGTCGCAGGCGATCCTGCCGATCCCGAGAAGGTCGTCCCCGGCCTGTTCGCAGTGGGCGAGGCGGCCTGCGTATCGGTCCATGGCGCGAACCGTCTCGGTTCGAACTCGCTGACTGACCTCGTAGTATTCGGACGCGCAACCGGCCATCGCCTCAAGGAACTGATCAAGCCCGGCAGCGCGCACGCTGCACTGCCCGAAGGCAGCGCCGATCTTGCGCTCACCCGCCTCGATCATTTCCGTTTCGCCGCAGGTTCCTCGCCGACCGCCGACGTCCGCGCGGATATGCAGAAGACCATGACCCGCCACGCGGCCGTGTTCCGTGATAGCGAACTGCTCAAGGAAGGTGTCGAGAAGCTGGCGCAGATCAACAAGCGGATGCAGGACATCAACGTATCTGACCGCTCGCTCATCTGGAACAGCGACCTCATCGAAACACTGGAGCTCGACAATCTCATGGCACAGGCGAATGTGACCATGGCGAGCGCCGAGAACCGCAAGGAAAGCCGCGGCGCCCACGCGCATGAAGACTTCCCCGAGCGCGACGACAAGAACTGGATGAAGCACACCATCGCCTGGTTCGATGGCTGGGGCGGCAACGGCGGGGGTGTCCGTATCGACTACCGCCCGGTGCACGAATACACGCTCACCGACGATGTTGAATACATCAAGCCGAAGAAGCGGGTGTATTGAGGTGAAGGTACCTGGTTTGGACAGGCGGCATCGCTTCCTGCTGAACCAGAATAGCTGGATAATGGTCCCGGGCATCATCGTGGTCGCTGTGATGGCGGGCTGGGTGATGTGGATATTGCTGGGCGACGAAGGCGGAGACCTTGTCGTCACCGGCCATTTGATTGTGCCGCAGCTGGCGATTGAGGGGATCTTGTGGATCGCCGTCGTACTGATGTTGCTGCTTTTCGCCTATGGCCTGCTGCGTATCCTGACCGGAAATGACCGTCGCCAGTATATCGACCTTGAGGAGCGCCGCATTGTTGCCGAAGGCATGGGTCCGTTCCGCCGCCGGATAGTGATCGACTACGGCGACATTCGGCAGATCGAGCATTTCCGTCTCGGACCGGGTTGGTTCGTCAAGATCAAGGCGACCGGAGGAAAGCTCGAACTGGCCGAACTCTTGTTCGCCAATCGCGAGGCTTTCAACATGTGTCATGTCCTGATTCAGCTCGCCGTCGGCGGAGTGGACAAGCGCGGCGTGCCTCTGGCTCTCGGGCGCGGCTGAGCAATGCCGTTTGGTCGCCCGGCGCTCGCTCTCGCTGCATGCCTGCTGGCAGGCTGCGCTACAGTTTCCGCACCTCCTCATGTGCTGGAAGTTGCCCCTTTCTATACCAAATACGTTTCCGCTGACGGATTGCCGATCCTCTCGTCCTCGCGCGTGCCGGACGAGGCGCTGTTTGCGGCGCGCGACATGGCCAAGGGCATGCTTGCGTATCGGCCTGACCTTGCGGAATGGCTGGTCGACAACGGGTTTCGTATCGCGCTGATTGGAGAGGACGAGGCGCTGCTCGACCTGCCCGAGAACGCCCACTGGACCAAGCCTGCGCGCGACGATCCTCGGCTGACCCGCTGCGAGCTCAAGCACTATGACGAGCGCATCGGGCGCTTGAGTGATCGTGAATATTGGAACGCACGCGCACGGGCGACGGGCGGGCAATATATGGCCGATGGCGCGGAGGATGTGCTGGGGCTGCCAACCAGCCGCTATTGGGGCGAGACGATCTTTGTCCACGAATTCGCGCACCAGATTCTCTTCGCCATCGAAGCGGTTGATCCGGCGCTCTATTCCGAAGTCGGAGCTGCCTATGATGCGGCCAAGGCGGACGATTTGTGGCACAACGAATATGCCATGACGACGGTGCAGGAATATTGGGCCAAGGGCACGCAGATCTGGTTCAACTCCAACCGGCTGACGGTGGTGGAGGGACGACAGATCCTCAATCACCCCGATCTTGCGGGCTATGATCCGCGCCTGTTTGCCGTGCTGGGCAAGGCTTATGGTGTGAACCATCGGCTCAAGTCCGATCCGTTCCATATGAGCCCCGCACGCGTGCCGCCCGGGCCAATCCCGCAGAATACGGCGGAGGAATGCTGAGGGCTTTTTGCTTGGCACCTGCGTCGCTTCAGCGCAGGATCGCAGTCGAGGGGAGAATGGCATGAACGCCACTGACACTGCACCGGCAAAGCGTATCGGCCTGGGCCTGGCCACCTTGCTGGTGGCAGGAAATCTGATCGGTTCGGGCATCTACCTGCTCCCCGCCACGCTGGCCGCGATCGGCAGTATCAGCCTGTTCGGATGGATTATCGCGGCAATCGGCGCGCTGGTACTGGGTGGGGTGTTCAGCCTGATGATGGTCGTGCGTCCGAGCGAGGACGGGCTGGCCGACATGGTACGCGAGGGGATGGGCCCCTATTGGGGATTCCAGAGCAGCCTGCTCTACTGGCTCGGCTGCTGGATCGCCAATATCGCCATTGCACTGGCGGTGACGGGCTATCTGACCGTATTCTTCCCGGCGCTCGATCAACCGGAATATACCGCGCTGGCCACGATTGCGGTGATCTGGCTGCTTACTCTGGTCGCTATCCTTGGTCCTCGGGCGATCGGGCGGATGCATGCGCTGACGCTGCTGGTGGGGCTGATTCCGCTGCTGGCGGCAGGCATTTTCGGGTGGCTGTGGTTCGATCCGCACCTCTTCGCCAGCTCGTGGATCGTCAACGGGCAAAGCGGCGGCGAAGCGGTCTATGGCTCGCTACTGTCGGTGTTCTGGGCCTTTGTTGGCGTCGAATGCGCGGCGATGGTGGCGCGCACGGTGGAGCGACCGGAACGCAATGTGCCGCTGGCCACGATGGGTGGCATCGGGCTGGCCGCGCTTGTCTATATGTTCGCCTCGACCGCGATCTTCGGGCTGGTTTCGGCGGAGAACCTGGCTGCATCCTCGGCCCCGTTCGCGCTGGCGGTGGAGCGGATACTCGGCCCGGCTGCGGCGGGACTGGTGGCGATTTGCGCCATTCTCAAGGCGGCGGGAACATGCGGGGGCTGGATTTTCGTGACGGGAGAGACGACCCGCTGGACCTCGGCTGCCGGGTTTCTGCCGCGCTGGTTCGCCGTGTCCTCGCCTGCGAACATACCGGTACGTGCGCTGGTTGGGATGGGGGTGCTGATGACGGTTGCGGTGTTCGTCACCGCGGCACCTTCGATTGCGGAGCAATTCGAGCTGCTGATCAACGCCTCTGTCGTGTTCACGCTGATAATTTACATCTACGCATCTATCGCTTTGCTGCGCTTTGCAAAGGCGTCCAGTGCACGCATCCGGACTATGGCGTGGTTGCTGGCGGTGGTGGCAATCGGCTTTTCCGCCTTGCTTATCGCTTCGTCAGGTTGGACGCTGCTGTTGGTGACACTGGCCATCGTGGCGGCGACAATTCCGGCGTGGTGGATCGTGTCGCGCCGCGCAGGTTAGGCGACAGCCAGGCGTTTGAGTAGCGCGCTACGGTTGGCGGTGATGTCCGCCAGCGTATACTTGTCGAGCGATGCCATGAACGCTTCCAGCGCCCCTGCTAGCGCCGGCTTGAGGCCGCATAGTCCGTCGATCGCGCATTGGGTGCCGCCGCCCATGCAGGAGACGAAACCATCGGTCTGCTCCAACTGGCGGACTACGGCCCCGACATTTATGTGCTGCGGTTCACGCGCCAACATCAGCCCGCCATTCCGCCCGCGCACAGTCTCGACAAAACCCGCCGCGTGGAGCTGCTGTGCTACCTTGGCGAGATGGTTGCGCGATATGCCATAGCGATCGGCAATGGCATCAATCGACAACAGGCCTTCCTCCGCCGCAAGGGCCATCAGCATACGCAGGGCATAGTCGGTCTTGAGGCTCAACTGCATAAAAGAGGTATATGAAGTATTGCTTTTACAGGCAAGGCTCTTAAACAGGTATCATCAATACCGCATTTACGAGTCGATACAGCATGAACCAGATCACCGCATCCGAACGCAGCCGCGAAGAGGTGCGTCGCCTGCGCCAGGAAAAGCGCGATGCGGCTGAAGCGCTGGGCGTGGATGAGGCGTTCGTTTCGCGCCTGGTCGAACAGTTTTATTCCACAATCCGCGAGGATGAACTGCTCGGCCCCATTTTTGCCGAACGGATCGCCGACTGGCCCGAACACCTTGGACGGATGAAAGCGTTCTGGCGCTCAATCCTGTTCAACAGTGGCGAGTTTTCCGGAAACCCCATGCTCAAGCACATGGTCATCCCCGGGCTGGAAGAACGGCACTTCGCCCATTGGCTTGAGCTTTTCTATGCCACCTTGCGCGATCTCGAAAACACACCGGGCGCATCGCTCCTGGTTGGCGGGCGTGCCCGCATGATCGCCGACAGCCTGCTCACCGGCATTGCAACGCGGCGTGACGGTCTGGGTGGCGCACGAGCAGGAGAGAACCTTCCCCATGTTTGAACAGAACACCTTCCTTGCCGACGCTATCGAGCACGCGCCCTTCGCAGACGACGCCGATGTGTCTGAAATCATCGCTGCCACCCGCAGGACGCGCGCTCAGGGATTCCAGTTCCCCAAGCGCGTCTGGGTCGCGATGCTGGCCTGCTACGGCGTGTTCTTCATCGCCATTCTGGCCGCGACCGGGGCGAGCGGCCATGCGCGCTTCGCGATCATCGTCTCGGTGCTTTATACCGCGATGTATTTCGGCGTGGCGCGGATTGGATCGCTGCAAGGCGGGCCGGAAGACGCTTCGCCGCTCGACCGGGGACAGGATTTGCAGACCTGGGCAGGCCCTATGTCCAGCGGTTCGGTCTATTCGCAAGTGCTGATCGTGCCCGTCGTGCTGGCGTTTTTCGGCATCGCAATCGCTGCAATCATCGCGTTCATCGCGTGATGGTCCCGAAACTTGAAACCTATCGCAGCCTCGGGCCGTTCGACGCTGCGACCTTGCCGCAGGGATTGCTGCGGGAACACAGGCTGAAAGCGGGCAGTTGGGCGCGGCTGACGGTGCTTTCCGGCGCAATCGACTTCCATTGGGATGATGGCAGCGAGCGTGCGCCTGAGCATCTTGAGGCCGAAGGGAGCCTGCTGGTTCCGCCGCAGGTGCCGCATCATCTGGAAATCGGCGGCCCGTTCATCCTGACACTCGACTTCAAGCGCGAGGTCTAGTCCTTCGCGGGCGGGGCCTCAACCCGGCGCACGTCCTTGATCGTGACCGGTGCTGCCAACATCTGCCCCTTCATCACGCCCTCTCCCTTGTCGGGATCGGCGGGCAGGGCATGGATTGCCAGCACAACATCCCAGCCATCGATCACATGGCCGAAAGCGGCATAGCCCGCGCGGCGTTCGGGATCCTCATTGGTGGGATCGGCATCCATGAAAGGCTGGTCGCGCAACCAGATCGACCAGTCGCCTGTCGCCGTGCCCGGCTCGAACCGCGCCATCGAGATTGCACCCTGTTTGTGCAGCACGCCGGTCTGGCTGGTCGGTTCATGCGCAATCGCGGGCAGGGTGCGCTTGGGATCATATTGCGTACCTGCCTGGATCAACCCGTTGGGCTGTTCCCAGTCGAGCTTCATCGAGCGGTAGAATACGATCCCGTCGAAACGGTCCTCGTCCACGTAGCGCAGGAAATTGGCGGTTGTGACCGGCGCGCGCTCCGTCTCAAGGGCCACTGTGATGTCGCCCATTGTGGTCTCTATCACCACCACTGTCTTTGCGTGGTCAGGAGCGACATCCTGCGCAGCAAGCGGAGCAGACAGTAGAGCGAGCGGGGCGAGGAGGTGCATAAAAGTGGCAGGTCGAAACATCATTCGTCCACTCTGATATGCTGCCCGTCGATAAGCAAGCGCCATCGGACCTCATTCATCCGGGGTTTATATTTACACTCGTAGTCGATATGCCTACAAGCGTAATCGAAAGCGATATGCTGCGAGGGAGCGAGTCGAATGGCCAAGCGCAAGCAGGACCCCGGCGAAAGGATCAGCGAAGCCGAACACGCCGTGATGGAGGCGCTGTGGGAAGAAAGTCCGCTGACTGCCGTGGATGTCTGCGAGCGGGTTTGCGCCGCGAACGACTGGTCGATGCCGACGGTCAAGACGCTGCTCAGCCGGCTGGTTGCCAAGGATGCTGTCGCGACGGAGCCTGATGGCCGCAAGTTTCTCTATCGCCCGCTGGTCGAACGCGCCGATTATGTCGGTGGCGAAAGCCGCAGGCTGGTCGACCGCCTGTTCGGCGGCCGCGCGGCTCCATTGTTCGCACACCTGGCCGAGAGCGAAGCGCTGACCGAAGACGATCTCGAGGAAATCGAGGCGCTGTTGAGGGAGATGCGGAAATGATCGAACTGCTCCGCGAATATTGGGACTGGTTCCTGTTCGACACGCTGCTGTGGACACGGGCGCTCATCGCTCTGGTGATGATGTTGCGCCGTCCGGTTGCCCGCCATTTCGGTTCGGCCGCGGCCTATACACTTTGGTTCCTGCCGCTGGCCCGATTGCTGGTTCCTCCCTTTGTCCTGCCCGCCTGGATGCAGCCTGCGTCCGACGCGGCACCGGTTGCTTCGCTTATCGATCCGCTTCCTTTATCGGCCGCCACGCCGGTGTCCGCCGTGATCAACGCGGCCCCGCCAACCATGCCCGATCCGGTCGATTTCGTGACGCCGCTGGTGGCACTCTGGCTGCTGGGTGCCGCCATCATGCTGACCCGGCGCTTCTGGCTTTATTTTGCGCTGCGCCGCGAATTGCTGGATGGGGCGCGGCCTGTGGGCGAAGTCGGCACAATCCGCCTGATCGAAACGCCTGCAATCAGCGGCCCGATGGCATTTGGAGTAATTGACCGCGTGGTCGCCTTGCCCGAAGGATTCATGACCAGTCGCGACCGCATTTCACGCGATCTCGCGATAGCGCATGAACTGGCACACCACCGCGGGGGCGATCTGCTGGTCAATATGGCGGTGCAGCCGCTGTTCGCGATCCACTGGTTCAATCCGCTGGGCTGGCTGGGATGGAACGCACTGCGCCGCGATCAGGAGGCGGCCTGCGACGCCCGAGTGGTCGCCCAGCGCAGCCAATCCGAGCGTGCTGCCTATGCCGGTATCATTGCCGAATTTGCCCGTATTCCCGGAGCTGCCCCGCGTCCTGCGCTGGCTGCCCCGATGGCTTGCCCCGTGCTGGGCGACAAGTCGATCATCCACCGTTTGAGGAGCCTGACCATGTCCGACATTTCCCCGCGTCGCCGCCTGACCGGGCGCGCTGCACTGTTCGCCGCGTTCCTGGCTGTGCCGTTCACCGCGTCGATTGCCTACAGCCATCCCGAGCCACCCGAAGCTCCGGCTGCTCCCGATGCGCCGGAGGCGCCAGATGCGCCTGAAGCGCCACGGATCGAGAAGGAAGTCCGTATCATCATGCGCCATGCTGATAATGCAGAAAGTGCTGCTGACGCGGCCGAGCGTGAAGCGGAATGGGTGTCCAATGACGGGCATAGAATCGAAGTCGAACGCGAGGTCGGTGACGATGGCAAGGTCCGCATCACCCGCAGGGTTTATCGCGGCGACGAACTGCTGACCGAAGACGAGCGTGCCGAAATGGCTCGCGATATGGCCGAAATTGACCGCGACATGGCCGAGATGCGCAAGGAATTCTCCGATAACGGCCAGATGCAGCGCGAAATCCGCATTGCGATGCGTGATGCACGGGCCAATGCTGAAACTGCACGAGCCCACGCCATGGCCAATGCGCCCGAAGTCGTGATGTCCTGCAAGAACCCGAAGCAGCCTGTCACCAGCGAAACCACTTCAGACGGCAAGACGCGCATGTTCGTCTGTGAAACAGCCGGCGATGCCATCGCCCGGGACGCACTGGTAAGTGCCCGCCGCGCTATCGCAGCCGACAAACACATGCCCGCCGAAGCCCGCGCCGAAGCACTGGCCGAAATCGACCGCGAGATCGCCGAACACGATTGATGGAATAGCAGCGATCCTAGGCTGCTTCCCCGGCGGCCGGCTCCTGGTGGGCCGGCCGTTTTCGTATCTGGACCGAATTCACAACCTATTCACTTCGTCGCTCAAAAAGAACGCTTCGTCGCATCTTACGGATGGAGTAACGTGATGAGAGACAGATCCCCAACGTTCAAACTATTCCTTGCCGGTCTCATCGGTGTGGCGATGATAATCCCCCTCCTGCTGGTCTATGCGCTGGTGTCTGACCGCCAGCATCAGGCGCGGGTTGCGCATGACGCGATCACTGCCGGATCGGGTGCCGCGCAGGTCGTTTCGGGGCCGGTGATAGCAATCCCCTATACTATCCAGCAGCAAGTGGTGGAGGTCGTCAACGGCCAGCAAATGCGCCGTTCGGAAACAGTTCGGAAAGAGCTCTTTGTCTCTCCCGCCATGCATTCCGCCAGCACAACGCTGGCACCTGAACGCAAGCGCAAGGCAATCTATGAGACCGTCATCTACATGGCGACAATGAAGGGCGAGGCTCGGTTCGAAGTTCCTTCCGACCTCGCGCAGTTCGGCGTCACGAGTGACCAACTGCTGTTAGACGAGGCGCAGATCCGTTTCGGCACATCGGACCCTCGCGGGTTGCGGTCCGCAGCGGATGTGCGCATCGGCGGCAAGCCAATTGCCCTGCAGCCGGGCGAAGGCACCGCTGCCAGCGGTGGAGCGGGTTTTCACGGTATGGTGGATTGGTCGGGAGGCGAGCCATTGGCTGTCAGCTATGCCTATGCAATCCGTGGCAGCCGTTCGCTCAGCCTTGTGCCGCGTGGCGGGCAGACCGAATGGCGCGTGACCTCACCCTGGCAACATCCCGGCTTTGGCGGCAGCTTCCTGCCCGATAGCAGCACTATTTCGGGCAAGGGCTTCTCTGCCAAATGGTCGATCGGCAATCTTGCACTTGGCCAGTCGATGATCACGAGCGAAGATCCCGGTCCGCCCGTAGCGACTGGCGAGGGCAGTGAATTGAACTATCGCATCGCCTCTTCTGACACCGGAAGCAGCCATGCCAGCAAGGCCGCAACAATCACATTGGTTGAGCCGGTGGACATCTACAGCCAGGTCGACCGCAGTGTGAAATACGGCTTCTTGTTCATCGGCTTTACTTTCCTTGCGTTTCTGCTGTTCGACATTGTCGGCGGTGCGCGCGTGGCGGCAGCGGAATATCTGCTGACCGGGGCAGGGCTGGTGCTGTTCTTCGTGCTGCTGTTGGCCTTTTCCGAGGTGCTGGGTTTCGCATTCGCCTATGTCATTGCCAGCGCGGCCATCATCGGATTGCTGACAACTTATAGCGCCGCAGTACTTGGTGGATGGAGGCGCGCGTCCTTTATCGGTGGCTTGCTCACCGCGCTCTACGCTGCGCTCTATGTCCTGCTCAGCCTCGAAGCAGCCTCACTGATCGTCGGTTCGCTACTGATGTTCTTCGCTCTGGCCGGGGTAATGTATGCGACCCGCAACATCGAATGGTCGCGAATTGACGAGGACAATGTTCTGCCCGGCACCTGATCGCTTTCGCGCAAACAAAAGGGGCGCGGCCTTTGCAGGTCGCGCCCCTCATTTTGTCTGACGAGCAGTTCAGCCGATCTGCGTGATCGCATCGCACTTGCGGTCGTCGCCCTGCAGGCCGAGCTGGAGCGCCTGGCTGCGCTGGGCGCTGGTGCCGTGGGTGAAGTTCTCTGCACTCACGCGGCCCTGCGTCAGCTTGTCGTCACCGATGGCGGCAGCGGCCTGCATGCCTTCCTCGATATCGCCGGCCTCGATCAGGTTACGGTTCTTGCCCGCCCATACACCGGCATAGCAATCGGCCTGCAATTCCATGCGGACCTGCAGCTGGTTTGCCGCACGCGGGTTTTGCTGCTGTGCGCTCTGGATCTGTCCCGAGATGCCGGTAATCGTCTGGATGTGGTGACCATATTCATGCGCCAGCACATAATAGCGCGCAAAGTCGCCGGCATTGCCCGACATGCGTGCCAGCTGGTCATAGAAGCTGGTGTCGATATAGATCGTCTGGTCAGCCGGACAGTAGAACGGCCCCATCGAAGCGCTGCCGCTGCCGCACCCGGTCCGCACGGCGCCGCTGTAAAGGTCCAGCGCGGGCGGCTTGAATTCATAGCCCTGCTGCTGGAATGTTTGCGCCCAGGTCTGGTTGAGCGATTGCAGGCCATTGCAGGCCTCGCGCGCATATTCGCTGCTGGTGCAGACTTCCTGCTCATTGGTATTGGCCGGGCCGGAAGCGACCTGACCCTGTTGCACGCTTTCCACCATTCCCGCAGTCTGGAACGGGTCGAGCCCGAAGATGAAATAGCCGAGCGCGGCAATCACTATGGTGCCGCAGCCGAGCCCGCCGGCGCGGCCCATGCCGCCGCCGCTGCTCGAACGGACGTCGATATTCCCGGTATCGAATGGATTGAGACGCATTTTCTTCCCCCATCATGGGCCGCTGGACAGCGCAGCCTTACTGCGCAATGGACTTACGATAAGCACCAAACGCCCGGAGGCCCAAATGTTTCTTGAAGGAAAGCGCGCACTTGTAACCGGTTCGACCAGCGGAATCGGTCTGGCGACTGCACGCGCACTCCATGCCGAAGGGGCGCAGATCGTCCTCAACGGGTTCGGCGATGCAGGCGAAATAGCAAAATTGTGCGACGAACTGGGTGCAGCACATTCGGGCGCCGACCTCACCGATTTGGCGCAAATAGAATCAATGATGGCCGAAGCGGGCGAGATCGACATCCTCGTCAACAATGCCGGTATGCAATTCGTCAGCCCGGTGGAGGATTTTCCGACCGACAAGTGGAACACGATTCTGGCGCTCAATCTCACCGCCGCCTTCCACACCACGCGGCTCGCGGTGCCGGGGATGAAGCGCAAGGGATGGGGCCGGATCATCAATACTGCCAGCGCACACTCCAAGGTCGCCTCGCCCTTTAAGAGCGCTTACAACGCTGCCAAGCACGGGCTCGACGGTTTCACCAAGACCATCGCGCTGGAGCTGGCCGAATTCGGTATCACTGCGAATTGCGTCAGCCCCGGCTATGTCTGGACGCAACTGGTCGAAAACCAGATCCCCGATACGATGAAGGCCCGCGGCCTCACTCGCGAACAGGTGATCAACGATGTCCTGCTGGTGAAACAGGCGACCAAGAAATTCGTCCAGGTCGAGGAAATCGGCGCCGTGGTGACTTTCCTGTGCCGCGACGAAGCGCAGAACGTGAACGGCGCGAACTGGAGCGTCGATGGCGGGTGGACGGCGGAGTAGAAGTGGGCAACGGAGCCCCGGGCCAGGCCCGCGGCGACGGATATTGGGAGAGGCACTAGCTAGTTTCACAAACCGTCGTTACATGGGCCGCCACGAATCTCCCGGCAGGAACCCATCAAGTGGCAAATCTCGAAATTCCCCTCGGCCTTACTTTCGACGACGTATTGTTGCGTCCTGCCGAGAGCGATATTCTGCCTTCTTCGGCCAACACTGCCACGCGGCTGACGCGGGCGATCGAGCTCAATATCCCGGTCATTTCCAGCGCGATGGACACGGTTACCGAAGCGGACATGGCGATTGCCATGGCGCAATTGGGCGGTATCGGCGTGCTGCACCGCAATCTGGAAGTGGACGAACAGGCAGCCGCTGTGCGTGCGGTGAAGCGTTATGAGAGCGGCATGGTGGTCAATCCGATCACCATCCTGCCCACCGCCACGCTGGGCGATGCGCAGCAGATCATGGCCGCCAACCGCATCAGTGGCATTCCGGTGACCGATGTTGCGGGTAAGCTGGTCGGCATTCTCACCAATCGCGATGTGCGTTTTGCCGAGAACCCGCAACAGCCCGTCAGCGAGCTGATGACGACCGAGAACTTGGCCACCGTTCCGCTCGGTACCGGTCAGGAAGAGGCCCGCCGCCTGCTCCATGCACGGCGCATCGAGAAGCTGCTGGTGGTCGACGGTGCAGATCATTGTGTCGGCCTGATCACGGTCAAGGACATCGAGAAAGCGGTCGCCTATCCCGAAGCGACCAAGGACGCCGAAGGCCGCCTGCGCGTTGCCGCCGCAACCACCGTGGGCGACAAGGGTTTCGAGCGCACGCAGGCGCTGATCGATGCGGGTGTGGACGTGGTGGTGATCGACACCGCGCACGGGCATAACAAGGACGTCGCTCGCGCTGTCGAGCGGGTGAAGAAGCTGTCCAACGCGGTGCAGGTCATTGCAGGCAATGTCGCCACGGCGGAGGCAACCAAGGCGCTAGTCGGCGCAGGTGCGGATGCGGTGAAGGTCGGCATCGGTCCGGGCTCGATCTGCACCACCCGCGTTGTTGCGGGCGTGGGTGTGCCGCAGCTTACCGCGATCATGGATTGCGCCGAAGCAGCAGCGGAGCACGGCGTGCCGGTGATCGGCGATGGCGGGCTGCGCACCAGCGGCGACGCGGCCAAGGCACTGGCAGCGGGCGCTTCCACCATCATGGTCGGCTCGATGCTGGCGGGCACGGAAGAAGCGCCGGGCGAAACCTTCATCTACCAGGGCCGCAGCTACAAGAGCTATCGCGGCATGGGCAGCGTGGGCGCCATGGCGCGCGGCAGTGCCGACCGCTATTTCCAGGCCGATGTCAGCCAGCAGAAGCTGGTGCCCGAAGGAATCGAAGGCCAGGTGCCTTACAAGGGCCCGGCGGCGGCGGTGATCCATCAACTGGTCGGCGGGATCAAGGCGGCGATGGGCTATACCGGCAGCGCCACGATTGCCGAATTGCGAGAACGCGGGAAGTTCGTCCGCATCACCAACGCAGGTCTTGCCGAGAGTCATGTGCATGATGTGTCGATCACGCGCGAGGCGCCGAATTATCCGACGCGTTGAGATCCGGACCGGTCGATGACCCCTGCAGCACGCGTTCAGACAGCCATCGAACTGCTAGATGCTGTTATCGCTTCCGCGCAGGACAAGGGCGCGCCCGCTGACCGAATTCTGGCCGATTGGTTCCGCAATAACCGCTTTGCGGGTTCAAAAGATCGGCGGGCGATCCGCGAACTGGTGTTCGCTGCGATCCGTGCTTGCGGGCCCGTGCCGGCGAATGGGCGCGCGGCCATGCTGCGACTTGCCGAAGTGGATGACAGTATTGCGCCTCTGTTCGATGGTTCGAACTATGGCCCTGCGCCAATCGCTCCTGACGAGGGGGCCGCGGCGGGCGGGGTATCACCCGACTGGCTGACGGCGCGATTGCAGGCATCGGCGGTCGAAGGCGCCGAGGCCGAAGCAATGCTGGGCCGCGCGCCGCTCGATATCCGGGTAAACACGCTCAAGGCGCAACGCTCCACGCTCGAACTGCCCGAATCCGCCGAACCGACCGCTGCGCCCAATGGCCTGCGGTTGGAAACAGGCGTGCAGATCGAACAATGGCCGGCTTACCGCGACGGTCTGGTCGAGGTGCAGGACACTGGCTCGCAACTGGCATGCCTCGCGGCAGAGGCGCAGCCGGGGGAAACAGTGGTCGATCTTTGCGCAGGCGGGGGCGGCAAGACGCTGGCGCTGGCGGCAGCGATGGACAATCTCGGCCGCCTGATTGCCAGTGACACCGATCGCGGTCGCCTCTCGCGCCTCGCCCCGCGGGCAGAGCGGGCAGGAGCGACGATCATCGAGACTCGTCTGCTCGATCCAAAGCGGGAATTCGAGGCCTTGGGTGACCTTGACGGGCAGGCGGACGTCGTGCTGGTCGATGCACCGTGTTCGGGCACCGGCACGTGGCGGCGCAATCCCGAGGCGCGCTGGCGGCTCGATATGAAAGAGTTGGAGCGCCTGACAATATTGCAGGCGGAATTGCTCGATCTGGCTGCTCGGCTGGTCAAACCCGGCGGCAGGCTGGTCTATGTCACCTGCTCGCTGCTCGACGAGGAAGGGGCGGGGCAGTTCGATGACTTCCTGGCGCGCAATGCCGCATTCTCGGCGCAGGTGCTGGCACTGCCTGCCGGAACCGCACGCGGGCAAGGAATGCGGCTGACACCCTTGGGCGACGGCACGGACGGATTTTTCATCGCCCGTGCAGGAAGATCGTGTTAGCTCACGCATATGGCCGACACGCCACCATCCGTGAAAACGTCGCTAACGGAGACAATAATGCGTTTTGCCCCCGCCGCCGCTGCCCTTTCGCTGGTCTTCGCCATGACGGCGAGCGTCAGTTGGGGACAGCAACGTGATCCTGCCCCACGCGCGGGCGTGCTGATTGCCGAAGGGCAAGCCGCGCTGAAATCAGGCGATACGCAGGGCGCCATCGACGCTTACGAAGCGGCACTGGCGATCGACCCGGGCTATACGCCGATCTTCATCCACCTCGCCGAAGCGGCGCGCGCCGACGAACTGCAGGGCAAAGCTATCCGTTATTATCGCGAAGCGCTTGATCGTGATCCGCGCAATCTTGCCGCCATCGCAGGCGAAGGCGAAGCGCTGGCAGAGAAAGGCGCGCTGGAAAAGGCGCGCCTCAGCCTGACGCGGGTCAAGGCGATCTGCGGTGAGAATTGCACCGAGACGCGGGAATTGGCCGCGGCGATTGCTGCCGGTCCGCACAAGCCGGTGATGACGGCGGAGGCGAGTTTACCCGATGTTAAAGTCGAACAGTCCAACTGACCTCCATTAGGAGGTCGAATGCCGGAACATCTGGGGTCAAAGCTTACCGAACTCGTTTGGGTCGCGGCATTTGCTTTCGGCGCAATGTTTTGCAGCATGATCCTGCCATTGGTAATCATGCAGGGTGCAGCCCTGTTCGGCATTGAAAGCGCTGCGGCAAACGGTGTCGCAGGCTATTCACCCATTCTGGTGATACTGGGGCAAATGGTCTTTGCTGCGATTGCGATCATTCCTGGCTTGCTAGTGCTTTTACCATTGGCGCTGGTGTCGCGAAAATATGCCTTGGCGAATAGCTGGTTCGTTTGGGGCTTCGTCGGTTTTGCGCTGATTCAACTGATGGCCATCCCGATCGGGTGGAGAATGGCCGGTCCTTCAGGTGACTTTGCCTTACAGCATTGGTTTCTCACCAGCGTGACTGGCGCGGTGGTCGGGCTTGCTGCGCGCTGCGGGTTACGCATTGCCCGTCGTCAGACCAGCTCTCTGAAAGCCTCTACCACCGTGCGATAGACGCGTTTCTTGAACGGTACGATCAGCTCGGGAAGACGGTCAGGCTCGACCCATTTCCAGTCGCAGAATTCGGGCGGATCATGTGCATCGAGGGCGATATCGGCATCGGTGCCAGTAAAGCGGGCAAGGAACCAGACCTGTTCCTGCCCGCGATATTTCCCGCCCCATAGCTTGCCGATCAGTTCTTCGGGCAAATCATAGCGGATCGAATCCTCCATCCGGTCGATCAGCGCGATGTGTTCCGGCCTTGCGCCGGTTTCTTCGCCCAGTTCGCGCAAAGCGGCATCGCGCAGTTCCTCGCCCGGATCGACGCCGCCCTGCGGCATCTGCCACCAGTCGCCTTCCTTGTTGTCGATCCGGCGACCGACGAAGGCCTTGCCGTCTTCATTGACCAGCATCACGCCCACGCAGGGGCGGTAGCCCAGTTCTTTCACCTGTTACGCTCCACCATCAGTTCGACCGCATCGAGAAATGCGTCGAGGTCTTTCTGTCCGCTGGGTATCGCTTTGCGAAGCGTTGTAAAGCCATGAATTATCCCCGGAAATTCGAGGGAAACCACTTCGGTTCCGCTCTGGATCAGATGCGCAGCATATTCACGGCCGGAATCGCGCAGCGGGTCAAGCCCGGCGGTGCAAACTACCGTTGCCGGGCTCTTCGGCAAATCGCCATTCATCGGCGTGTGGCGCGGGTCTTTCGCATCGCCGCCATATTGCTGGGTGAACCAGGACATGGTCGAGGCGGTCAGCAGGAAGCCTTCGGCAAATTTGCGGAAGCTGGAATGCTGGCTGATGTCGCTCGCCACCGGATAGATCGGTGCCTGGACGATAACCGGCACTGCTGCCGGTTCGCTGGCCAGCGCATTGGTGGTGACGATGGTGAGATTGCCGCCTGCACTGTCGCCGGTGATGACAAGACCGGTAATCGTGCGGCCCAGTTCGGCGGGCGAAGACGCAATCCAGCGCGCCGCAGCCTCGCAATCATCGGGCGCGGCGGGGAAAGGGTGTTCGGGGGCAAGCCGGTATTCGACCGAGACGACCGGCAGGTCGAGCCGGTGCGCGATTTCGGTGCAGAGCGCGTTATAGACTTCGATATCGCCGATCACGAAGCCGCCGCCATGGATGAACACCACGCAAGGGCCCGGTTCGCGCGTCTCGCGGGAATCGTAGAGCCGGAGCGGGATTTCGCCAGCGGGCCCGGGGCACGAAATGTCCTTCACCACCGCCAGTTCGCGCGCCGGTGCTTCGGCCAGCGAACCCAGCGTGCGCATCTGCATGCGGCCTTCGACCGCGCCCACTTCCTCGACCCCCTTGCCGCCCATCTGTTCGAGCATGGTGAGGAATCCGCGCACATCGTCGCGCACATAGAGTTCGGTATCGGACATCGCTCTCTCTCGTTTCGTTGCAAATCGGGACTTAGCTAATTTCCGGCGCTTTTCCACGGGGCTTTTTTGGCCTAGCAGAGAAACTTCATTGCGAGAGGATGGGCCGCCTCGCTAGGTGGCGGCCCGAATGGAACCGGCGCCGCAGTGATGGCGCGTGACAAGGAATTTACCGGATGGCAACAGCCGCCACCCTGCCGCAGGACGGCATCCCCGCATCTCCCGAGGCGATCGTCGTGCGTTTCGCCGGCGACTCGGGCGACGGGATGCAATTGACCGGCGGGCAGTTCACTCTCTCGACCGCGCTGGCGGGCAATGATCTCGCCACTTTCCCCGATTTCCCGGCGGAGATCCGCGCGCCGCAGGGCACTCTGTTCGGCGTTTCCGCCTTCCAGATCAATTTCGGCTCAAGAGCGATCAATACCGCGGGCGACGCGCCCGATGTGCTGGTGGCGATGAACCCCGCCGCGCTCAAAGTGAACCTCGCCGCGCTCAAGCCGGGCGGGCTGATCATTGCCGACACCGGCGAGTTCACCAAGCGCAACCTCGACAAGGCGAAATACGACAGCAATCCGATCGAGGATGGCAGCCTCGCCAAGTGGGATGTGCTGGCTTTCGACATCAGTGCGCAGACCATCGAAGCGGTGAAGCCCTTCGGTCTGGGCAACAAGGATGCGCTGCGCTGCAAGAACATGTGGACGCTGGGCCTGGCGCTGTGGATGTTCGACCGGGACCGTGCGCCGCTGCATGAATGGCTGCGCGCCAAGTTCAAGTCGAAGCCGGAACTGGCCGAAGCGAATATCGCCGCGCTCGATGCAGGTCATGCCTATGGCGAAACGGCGGAACTGTCCGGCCCGCTGAAGCAGGTTCATGTCGACCCCGTACCGACTGCACCGGGGCTTTATCGTACCATCACCGGGGCGGAGGCCGTCTCGCTCGGTCTGGTGGCCGGTGCCCAACTGGCCGAACTGCCGATGTTCTTTGGCGGCTATCCGATCACGCCCGCTTCGGCAATTCTGCACCACCTCGCGCGGCTCAAGGAATTCGGCGTCACCACTTTCCAGGCGGAAGACGAGATTGCCGCGATCTGCGCCGCCATCGGTGCGAGCTGGGCAGGGCAGCTGGGCGTCACATCGTCGTCGGGCCCGGGCATTGCCTTGAAGGGCGAGGCGATGGGCCTTGCCATTATGACCGAACTGCCGCTGGTGATCGTCAACAGCCAGCGCGGCGGCCCTTCCACCGGCCTGCCGACCAAGACCGAGCAGAGCGATCTCTATCAGGCGGTCTATGGCCGTAATGGTGACGCGCCGATGCCGGTGATCGCCGCCCGCAGCCCGGGCGATGCCTTCGAGGTCGCTATCGAGGCCTGCCGCATCGCGGTGGAATATATGACCCCGGTGATGCTGCTGACCGATGGCTATATCGCCAATGCGGCCGAACCGTGGAAAGTGCCCGATCCGGCCAGATACATGAAGGGCGTGAGGTGAAGATCCGTAGCCACGAGGTCACCGACGGCATGGAAGGCGCCGTGCGTCCCGGGCACTTCGACGGCGTCGCCACCGTCGTGGCAAAGTTGTTCAACGCCGCCGGACCCTGCACCGCGTTCTTCGGCGAGAAGGACTACCAGCAGCTGCAGGTCGTGAAGCAGATGGTGCGCGACCTGTCGT
>CBFGON010000027.1:0-28174 GCA_965650395.1 uncultured Qipengyuania sp.
AGGCGAACGCCCCGACGTGATCCGCCACGTCGGGGCGTTCGCCTTCATAGCAGATCGCGTGATGCTCGCCTGTGGCGGGGCATTGGTGCGGGTGCGCGGTGAAGGAACCCGCCAGCCCGCCGCCGAAATTGCTGTAGGCGACGCTTTCCAGATTGTCGTCGAGTGCGACGGGGTATGATCCCGCCTCGACCAGCGCCATGATCGTGCCGCCAACATCGAGGACGTTGGTGTTCACCACATCGCGCTGCGTGTTGCGCGGGCCGGGGGCTGCGGCAGGGCCGCCCTTCCCTTCCAGTTCCTGCGAGCGGATGAAGCGGTTGCGGTACCATTCGGCTTTGCCGTTTTTCAGCCGCACGCCGTGGACCATGCCATCACCGATGAACCAGTGGTGCCCCTTGGCGGTCTTGCCGAAGGGATTGGGGCCGATGCGGACATAGCGCCCGTCGAGTTCGGCAGGGATTGACCCGGTGACGCGGAGATCGGTGAGCGTCTTCTCCTCCGTCATCGGGGTGTGCATCCCGTTGAGGAAAGGATTCTCCGATTCGTCGGCAAGCCGGGTGCGGTTGAAACCCGCCACCGCCTGGATCGCGGGGGTGACCGCCTTGCGGATGGTTTTCTCGATGACACTTGCCATAATCGACTCGCCTTCGCTAAAGTGAACGCCGTAAACATAGAGGCGATGATAACAGTGTCAACATCAAACGAGCCCTACCACCACGGATCGCTGCGCGAAGCGCTGCTGGCGGCGGGAATGGCGGCGCTGGAAGGGCCGGAGGGCGAGCAGCCGTCGCTCCGCTCGCTGGCGCGCGAGGCGGGGGTTTCGCCCACTGCGGTCTATCGCCACTTCCCTGACAAGCAGGCGCTGACGCAGGCATTGGCGAGCGAAGGCGCGAAACTGCTGGGCGCCGAGCAGAAGGCGGTGGCGGACAAGGCCGGCGGCGGCGCGGCAGGCTTTGCCGAAACGGGCCGCGCCTATGTCCGTTTCGCGCTGGCCCACCCCGCCCTGTTCCGCCTGATGTTCACGCAAGGGGAGGCGATCGACCACTCGGTCGAACCCGATCCGGCATGGAGCCTGCTGGCGGCCAACACCCGCTCGCTCACCGGCAATACCGATCAGGCAGAGCGCATGGCGTTACAGGCCTGGGCAATTGCCCACGGCATCGCGATGCTGATGCTCGACGGGCGTATTCCGGCAGATGATGCGCTGATCGACCGACTGCTCGACACGCGCAGTCTGTTCCCCGTTCAGGGCAACAGCAGCGAGGAATCGCCGTAGCTGTAGAAGCGGTATTCATGGGCGATGGCATGGGCATAGGCGGCCTGCATCCGCTCGCGCCCCATCAGCGCGCTGACCAGCATGAACAGGGTCGATTTGGGCAGATGGAAATTGGTCATCAGCCCATCGACCGCGCGGAAGCGGTAGCCCGGCGTGATGAAAATATCGGTGTCGCCCGCAAACGGCCGGATGATCCCGTCCTCCCCCGTCGCACTTTCCAGCAGACGCAGGCTGGTGGTGCCGACTGCGATCACCCTCCCTCCGGATTGGCGAACCGCGTTCAGCCGCTCGGCAACATCGGCTTCGATCCGCCCCCATTCCGAATGCATCGCGTGATCATCGGTGTCTTCAGCCTTTACCGGCAGGAATGTGCCGGCTCCGACATGCAAAGTCAGTGTTTCAGTGTCTATTCCGCGCTGAATCAGTGCATTCATCAGCATGTGTGTAAAGTGTAGCGCAGCGGTGGGTGCCGCTACCGCACCATCCTCGCGGGCGAACATGGTCTGGTAATCCGAACGGTCCCGTTCGTCGGTCGCACGCTTGCCCGCGATGTAGGGAGGCAGGGGCATGGTTCCTCCACGTTCGAGCAGAATCTCGACCGGCTCGTCACCCTCGAAAGCCAGCACGAAGCTGCCATCGGGCAACCGCTGTTCGGCAATCGCAGTTACCCCGCCGCCGAACTCTGCCCGGTCGCCTTCGCGTAACCTCTTGGCATTACGCACAAAAGCCTGCCAGCGCCGCAAATCGATCCGCTTGTGCAGCGTAGCGCCGATCTTCGCATCCCCGCGCCGCCCCTCGAGCTGCGCTGGGATCACCCTTGTGTCGTTGAACACCAGCACATCGCCGGGCGAAAGCAGATCGGGCAAGTCACGCACGCCGGCATCGATGAAGGATTCTTCGCCGCGCACAACCAACATCCGCGCGGCGTCGCGCGGGCTCGCCGGGCGCAAGGCTATCCGCTCGGGCGGAAGCTCGAAATCAAACAGGTCAACACGCATGGATGCGCCCTTAGCCGCATGGGCGCATGCTGAACAGTTACTGCTGGATCGGCGCGTTCAACTCGTCAGCACTCACTGCAGGACCAGCCGGAAGCACCGGCATCTGCGGCACCGGCCGGTTATCGCTGGCGAGCGAGGCCTGCATGATCCGCGTGGGATTGCTGGGCGGTTCGCCACGGTTGATCGCATCCACCGCCGCCATGTTCGAAATCACGCGTCCGAAATTGGTGTAGCGCTTGTCGAGGCTGAACCGCGGATAGAAGACGATAAAGAACTGGCTGTTAGCGCTGTCTTCCGCTGCGGCACGGGCCATCGACACGGTGCCGCGCACATGTGGCATCGGGTTGAATTCCGCTGCAAGGTCAGGAAGCTGCGAACCGCCCTGCCCCGTACCCGTCGGATCGCCAGTCTGCGCCATGAAGCCATCGATCACACGGTGGAAGATCACGCCATCGTAAAACCCCTGACGAGCCAGTTCCTTGACCCGCTCCACATGGTGCGGCGCCCAACTGGGCATCAGGCGGATCGCCACACGTTGCCCGTTTGACAGGTCAAGCAGGAGTACGTTCTCAGGTTCTACATTGATGTCATAGCTGACCGGAGCATAGGTCGGACGCGCTACAGGAGCAGCTTCCGCCTCCTGTGCCTGAAGCGCAATGGGCGAGAGCGCGGCAAGCGCGGCAGCGGCAAGGGCAAGCGAAGACTTGAGCATCGTGTTTCCGTCGAAATGTCCTGTATGGCGCACGCCCTAGCGGCGCTGCGCTGTCGGTTCAATGAATAGCTTGGGGTTTCAATAGTCTCCGAGGCGGCCCTTCTGCTGCACCCGTGCAATGACGTCTTCGCGCACTTCGGGGCTTACAAAGCGGGCAATATCACCGCCAAACAGCGCGATTTCCTTGACCAGCTTGGACGCGATCGGCTGCAACGAGACGTCAGCCATAAGGAACACGGTCTCGATATCCTCGTCGAGTTGCTGGTTCATGCCGGCCATCTGGTACTCATATTCGAAGTCCGCCACAGCGCGCAGTCCGCGGATGAGCACGCTGGCACCCATCTTGTGCGCGAATTTTACCAGTAGGGCGTTGAAGCCGACAACTTCGACATTAGTGAGGCCCATTCCCGCGACCTCGCGCTCTACCATTGCAAAGCGTTCTTCGGTTGCGAACATCGGATCCTTGGAAGGATTGGTCGTCACGCCGATAATCAGCCTGTCGACCAGCTTGCTGCCACGCCGGATGATATCGGCATGGCCCAGCGTAATAGGATCGAATGTCCCGGGGTAGATACCGATGCGTTCGTCCATCAATGATCCCTCTTCACCACGAAGCGTGCCAATTCGACCAGCAGATTTGCGTCGGAGCCGTGGCCCGCAAGGTGCTTCCCGGCCTGTTCGACCAGCATTTCCGCTTGAGCACGGGCAGCATCGCGTCCCATCAGCGTGACGAAGGTCTGCTTGCCCTGCCCTTCGTCCTTGCGCAGCGTCTTTCCCGCCTTGTCTTCATCACCTTCGACGTCCAGCAGATCGTCGGCAATCTGGAATGCCAGGCCGATATCGCGGGCATAGGCGCGCAAATGAGTGCGACCCTCTGGAGGGACACGGCCAAGGATTGCACCCATCTCCACGCTGGCCCCAAGCAATGCGCCGGTCTTGAGCTGCTGCAGCCTGGTGATCTGCCGCAGGTCGTAGTTCTGCTCGCCCGAAACGATGTCCATCATCTGACCGCCCGCCATGCCTTCATGCCCGCTAGCCCGTGCCAGCGTGGCGACCAGTTCCGAGCGGACGAACGGGTCCGTGCTAGTGTCAGGTAACGTCAGTATGTCGAAGGCCAAAGCATGGAGACAATCACCCGCCAGCACCGCCGTGGCTTCACCGAACGCCTTGTGAACGGTGGGCTTGCCGTGCCGCAGATCGTCATCGTCCATGCAGGGCAGATCGTCGTGAATCAAAGAATAGGCATGAATTGATTCGACGGCGCATCCGGCATAAACTGCAGCATCGCGGCTGACGCCGTAGAGCTGCGCCGTGGCGCAGACGAGCAGCGGACGCACACGCTTGCCCCCGCCGATTACAGCATAGCGCATCGCTTTTACCAGTTTCGCCCTGGTGTCGTCAGGAACGGGCAGCAATGCGTCGAATGCGGAATCGACTTCCTGCTGGACCTGCTCGAAGGCTTCATTCAGCAAGTCGGGCATGGCAGCCAGCGCGCTCATGCCTCAGTTTTCGGTGTCGAAGGGTGTGGTACCCGTCGGCTTCCCGTCGGCATTGGCCACGATCTTGTCGATCTTGGCCTGCGCTGCATCGAGACGCGCTTGGCATGCCTTGCGCAATTCTTCACCCCGTTCGTAGAGCGCAATACTGTCGTCGAGCGGGACTTCGCCGCTTTCGAGCTGTCGCACCACGGATTCGAGCGCGCGCAAGGCATCCTCGAAGCTCATCTCTGCTGTCGGTTTGTCGTGACCCTCTGCCATGGCGGCGGAGCATTGACGGGGCTCGGGCGTGCGGTCAAGAAGTTGCGAGGCGGGGCGGCGATATGGAGTGGATTTTCACTTCCCCCAAGGTCAATTGGAGCAAGGATTCCGACCGTCATGTATATCGGACATTTCGCCCCGGCCTTTGTGGCAAGCGCTGCGACGGACGAGGCTCCCAAACTGGGCACGCTATTCATCGCCGCACAGCTGGTCGATTGGGCGTTCTTCACTTTGGTGCTGTTCGGTATCGAGAAGCTGCGGATCGTCCCGGGAATCACCACGATGAACCCGCTGGATCTCTACCACATGCCGTTTACACACAGCCTCCTTGGCAGCTGTGTGTTTGCGCTCGGATTTGCTGCGGTGATATTTCTCGCCACGCGCAATGGCGTGGCAGCCACGTGGGGTGGGCTGGTGGTTGTGGCGCATTGGTTCCTCGACCTGCTGGTACATCGTCCAGATCTGACTATCGCTGGTGGCAGTGAGAAGCTGGGCTTCGGCCTGTGGAATTATCCTGCAATAGAGATGACGCTCGAATCCGGGATCTTCATTCTGGCGTTCTGGTGGTGGATGCGCCGAACGGACGGTCCGGTTTTGCCGCCACTGGTCCTGTTTGGCGTCATGATGCTGTTTCAGGCGATCAACTGGTTTGGCCCGCCGCCAGCTGAGGCTGGCGCGGGATTGGCACTGCTGGCGCTGTTCAGCTTTGCCTTCGTGACCGCGCTGGCCTATTGGGTGGGCGCGGTTCGGTGGCATAAACGGCAAAGCGGACTGGCGGACGCGACCGCTCCCCGCTAAGGGGCCGCGCATGAGCGCAATCACCCCTGAAATCGTTGCCCAGCATGGGCTGAGTTCCGAAGAATACGACCGCGTGCTTCACGCGTTGGGCCGTGCACCCAATCTGGTCGAACTCGGCATCTTCTCGGTCATGTGGAGCGAGCATTGCAGTTACAAGAGTTCGCGCTTGCACCTGAAGAAGCTCCCGACCGAAGCCCCATGGGTGATCTGCGGCCCGGGCGAGAATGCGGGCGTGATCGATATCGGTGATGGACAGGCGGCCATCTTCAAGATGGAGAGCCACAACCACCCGAGCTACATCGAGCCATATCAGGGCGCGGCGACCGGCGTGGGCGGTATTCTGCGCGACGTCTTCACCATGGGCGCGCGTCCTGTAGCAAACGCCAATGCGCTGCGCTTCGGGCGGCCCGAGCATCCCAAGATGAAGCACCTCGTGCAAGGTGTGGTCGCGGGCATTGGGGGCTACGGCAATTGCGTGGGTGTGCCTACTGTGTGCGGCGAGACCAATTTCCACCCTGCCTATGATGGCAATATCCTTGTCAATGCGATGACCGTAGGCGTCGCCGATGCGGACAAGATCTTCTATTCCGCCGCCACCGGCGTGGGTAATCCAATCGTTTATGTCGGATCGAAGACAGGTCGTGACGGCATTCACGGCGCGACCATGGCCAGCGCCGATTTCGAGGAAGATGCCGAAGCCAAGCGGCCGACTGTGCAGGTTGGTGATCCCTTCACCGAGAAGCTGCTGATCGAAGCCTGCCTCGAACTTATGGCGACCGATGCCATCGTCGCGATCCAGGACATGGGCGCAGCCGGCCTGACCTCGTCAAGCGTCGAGATGGCGACAAATGGCAAAGCGGGTATCCGGCTCGACATGAACAAGGTGCCCTGCCGCGAAATCGGCATGACGCCTTATGAAATGATGCTGAGCGAAAGCCAGGAGCGAATGCTCATGGTACTCAAGCCCGGCAAGGAAGCCATGGCAGAAGCGATTTTCCGCAAGTGGGAGCTCGATTTCGCTGTCATCGGGGAAGTCACCGATACGCGGCACATGGTGCTAGAATTCAATGGCGAAGTGGTATGTGACATACCGCTCGGCCCCCTTGCCGCAGATGCGCCCGAATATGACCGGCCCTATCTGTCGAAGGACGAATATACTGCCTGGGCGGGTATCGAGCCGATGACCAACCGGCCCGATACGACAGATGTCGGTGCTGATCTACTCAAGCTGCTAGCGTCGCCCAGCCTTTCGTCGCGCAGGTGGATTTCGGAACAGTACGACAGCCAGGTCGGCGCCGATACGTTGCAGACCGGCGGCGATGCTGGTGTTGTGCGTGTGCATGGTACGAAGAAGGCGCTTGCTATCAGCACCGATTGCACTCCGCGCTATGTTTTTGCGGACCCCTATGAAGGCGGCAAACAGGCCATCGCCGAAGCCTATCGCAACCTCAGCGCAGTGGGCGCACGCCCGCTGGCTGTGACCAACTGTCTTAACTTCGCCAATCCGCAGCGGCCCGAGATCATGGCGCAGCTGGTCCACGCGCTCGAAGGTATGGGTGATGCGTGCCGTGCGCTCGACTTCCCGATCGTGAGCGGCAATGTCAGTCTTTATAACGAAAGCAAGGCAACCGGCGGGGGCAGTGCTATTCTTCCCACTCCGGCGATCGGCGGCGTTGGGCTGATCGACGATTACGATCAGATGATGACCATGCCTTTCAAGGCTGATGGCGAAGCGATCTACCTCATCTGGCCCGAAACTTGGGCCACACCCGATCCGGAACGCTCGCACCTCGGCAAGTCGCTGTGGCTGGCAGAAATCCACGGCCGCGACGAAGGTCGCACGCCGCCGACCGATCTGACGCTGGAAAAAAATGCTGGCGAAACCGTGCGCGAATTGATCGCCGCTGGTCTGGTCAGCGCAGTTCACGATGTCTCGGATGGCGGTCTTGCTGTCGCACTGGCCGAAATGGCAATGGCAGGCGGGCTCGGCGCCGAGCTTATAGACAATGACGATTACACACAGGCGCAATGGTGGTTCGGCGAGGATCAGGGCCGCTATGTCATCACTGTGCCAGATATTGAGGCCTTCAACGTGCAGCTGGCCAAGGGCACGCGCGACGAAGATACTGCACGGGTCGGTTTCCGCCGCCTGGGGACCGTCGGTGGCGACCGCCTGTTTGGCGTACCAGTGACGGAACTGCGCGAAGCGCACTGCCGCTTCTTCACCGAATGGATGGATAGCTGAGTGAGCGCCGGATATTCCGGCACTCCGCTGGCGCGGAAACTCTCGCTGCGTGACGGACAGCGCGTCTGGTTCGAAGGCATGCCCGAAAGTGTGATCGACGAGATAGACGAATATGCGCTCGAACTGACCTTCGTTGCTGATCCGGCAGAAGGCGTGGACGCAGCGCACATATTCGTCACGGAACGCGCGAGACTCGATCAGCTACTGAGCCAGCTACGCGGACAGATTTCACCGGACGGTCAGATCTGGGTAAGCTGGCCCAAGAAAGCGTCGGGCTTGCAGTCCGATATTACAGAAGACTCCATCCGCGAGATTTGCCTGCCGCTGGGTCTGGTTGACACCAAAGTCTGTGCAATCGACGAGATCTGGTCGGGCCTGAAGCTGGTGATCCGTAAGGAATTGCGCTGACAGTCAGGCGGCTTGCGCCGTGGGCGGCATGAACTGGTCTTCGTGCAGTCCTTCGCCATGCATGATATCAAGGCAGCGGTAGTAGGTTTCAGGCCGGCCGACACCTAGTCGTTCGCGCGCAACAGTCATGTCTTCACGCATGACCCGTTCGACATCCATATGCGCGAGCTTGACCGCAGCCCGGCCCAACCTTCGCCCTTCGCGGATTGCAGCAAATATCGGCGCTGAAGTGCCGGTTGCCTTCTTGATCTGCCGCGCACCGGCATAGGCGATAAACAGCACGCCGGGATTGCGATTCTGCTCATAGCTGAAGCCGAGCAATGCCGCTTCGCCCAGCGCGTCGCGCCCATATCCGGTCAGGACGTGGAACAGGTCATGCGTATCGCGCAACCGGCTGAAATACCATTCGGTGAGATCCTCATGGCGCTGTTCTGGAGGGAGGAACTTGTGCGATTCGGCCACCAGCCCGGCTGCACTCAACCCTTCGCGCTTCATGAAGGCGATGTAGTGCGCCGCCACTGTTTCCAGGCCGCAATCGGCCCAACGCCCATGGTCATCGAGGATGGCAGGAATATTGACCTCGCTGCGAAGGATGCCCTGCCCCTCGTCCGACCGGATGAAATCCCACGCCTGCTCATGCGCACCGCGACCTTTCAGGGCCTCGATTATGTGGAATACCTGAGCCGTGTCTTCCTTGTCCGCAACAAGATTGCGGAAGTGTCGCCAAGCCTTGAGCGGGCGCATCCCACTGGTTTTACGGTCTGGATGGACAAGCGGACGTTCGATCAGCGACATACAAGACTCCGTAGCGGAAAGCTACTTACATCACTGTAAGTTGCATGTCCATATTGTGCTTACGTACTGACTGGTTAAGACCAGCTTATGCAGCAACACAAAGAAGCCTCGTATATGCTGACGCGCTTGGATGATGCTGAAGGGCTTGCCCGTGCCCGGGCGATGCGCGACCGTCTCAAGCAGCGTCGGACCTGCCGTTATTTCTCCGACGAGCCGGTACCCGGGGAAATAATTGCAACCGCGATAGAAGCGGCAGGCACGGCCCCAAGCGGTGCGAACCATCAACCGTGGCATTTTTCCGCAATCTCCTCGCCTGCCATAAAGCACGCCATCAGAGTTGCTGCCGAGGAAGAAGAACGGAGCTTTTACACCGGAAAGGCAAGCGAGGAATGGCTTCGGGCTCTCGCCCCGCTCGGCACCGACCCGGATAAGCCGTTTCTCGAAACCGCTCCGTGGTTGATCGTGGTTTTCGCCCAGCGCAAAGGCGGACTTACCGACGACCAAAAGACACTGAATTATTACGTCAACGAAAGCGTCGGCATCGCCTGCGGCATGTTGATCGCCACTTTGCACGAGGCAGGACTGGCGACACTGACGCATACGCCATCACCAATGGGATTCCTGCGTAAAATCTGCGGTCGTCCTGAAGTCGAAAAGCCGGTGATGGTAGTCGTCGTCGGCCATCCCGCTGCCGGAGCAACGGTTCCGGAACACGCGCTGAAGAAGAAACCGCTAGAGCAGATCGCGAGCTGGCTCTGACCGGTTCGCGCTAGTCGGCTTGCCTTCCTAGCAGATCGTATGGATCGATCCCTTCGTTGCGCCAGATTTCGTGGCAGCGCAGATATAACCGTGGTTCGCTGATCCCTAATGCTTCGCGCGCATCGGCAAGGTTCATCGTAAGAAGTTCTCTAATCGAAAGCTCGACCAAGGGTGGGCAGCGTCGTCCCATGCGTTTTGCTTCCTGCACCGCCCGGAAAACAGGCGCGCGGCTGTTAACTTGCTTGCGGATGTTGAAGGCGCCTGCGTAGCCGAGCAGCAGATGGGCATGGCTCGGGCTCTGGCCATGTGCAAACAACAACACACATTGCTCGCCAAGCGCATCGCGTCCGTAGCCGGTGAGGACATGCATCAGATCGTGTGTATCGCGTTGCCGCCAGCCGAACCACTCGATGAGATCACCGTATCGGGGACGCCCCATCTTGTCCGCTTCGGCAACCAAGCCAGCAGCAGTCAGGCCTTCGGACTCCATGAAATCGCAATATGCATGGGCGACGCTGCCTTTTGGAAGCAGACGCAATGCAGCATGATCGTCGAGGATGGCAGGCAGGAACCCTTCGCTCTGGCGAAGTCTCTCGCCCTTGTCGCTCAAGGTCAGAGATCTGGCGTTGGGGACATAGCTTTTCGACGGCAAGGCTTCGTAGATATGGAAGACCTGCTGCGTATCTTCTTTGTCTTCCACAAGCATTCGGAAGTGCCTCAACGCACGCCGTAGATCGCGCTTCGGCTGTGGTCGTTGCGGATTCCGGAACGGAGTTCCGTCGCTGGCGCATTCGCCGTGCTCGACAAAAGCAGAGATGGGGGCGTGCGTGGTCATCGGTGCCACAAACAATACCGGTGGCACGCTGGATTCGATTGGACAGGGGCGTCAAAATTGCGGCGTAATTTCCGGCGGAAGAATAGTTAATTCTCAACCCATTCCGCGCGCGGGATTGCGAGAAGCGAAAGGATCGCGGTCAGATTCTCGCTGGCGATTCGACCATTCGCTGCCGCATTGGCCTTGGGCTTGGCGCGATAGGCAATGCCGTAATCGGCCGCGTCGATCATCGGAATGTCATTGGCCCCGTCACCCGTGGCTAGCACCCGCGCGCCTTCGCCCAGCAGTGCACGCTCTTCCTCAAGCGTGGCGAGCTTGGTCAATGCATCGCTGATCGGTCCGGCGAGCTTGCCAGTCAGGAGCCCGCTCGACACGGCGAGGCGATTGCCGACGACACGCTCAAATCCCAATTGCTGCGCGACCGGATCGGCAAAATGGTGGAATCCGCCGGTAACCAGCACAGTGCGACACCCCTTGGCCTTGAGTGTTTGAACCAGCATGCGCGCCCCCGGTACAGGGCGGATGCGTTCAGCGAGGCACCGGTCGATGGCGAACTCGCCCAGCCCTTCGAGCAGCTCTACGCGCTCCCGCAGGGCATCGCCGAAATCAAGCTCGCCGCGCATTGCTCGTTCGGTGATTTCTGCAACGCGATCTTTGATTCCGGCAAAATCGGCCAGTTCGTCGATACACTCCTGCCCGATCATGGTGGAATCCATGTCCGAGACGAACAGCCGCGGCACTTCGATCGCATGGTCTGCCACCAGCAGATCGCAAGGTCCGAATTGTTCGGCAAGCAGTTCGGCAACGGCCGGGACATTGCCGTGTGGCAGCGAGAGTTGCAGCACATCGCCGCAGAAATCGAGCATCACTGCCGAAGCAAGGGGCGTTCCAGCCGCTTCCAAAGCTGCGCTCGCCGAATCGAGCCGGGTTTCGATACTGTCTGCCTCTGCTATCAGCCGGGCGATGAGCACTGATAATTCCCCTGAAAAGCCACCTGTCGCGCTCATTGCAGGGCCGACAGCGAGCGGCAAGAGCGATCTGGCGGTGAAACTCGCGCAAGGATTAAGGCAGCGGGGATGCCGGGGCGTGGTGCTGAATGCGGACAGCGCGCAGGTTTATGCAGACCTGCGGATTCTCTCGGCGCGACCCGACGACCAGGAAATGGGCGGGATCGAACACCGGCTGTTCGGTGCATGGGACGGAGCCCAACCTTGTACTGCCGCAGATTGGTCGGCAGCCGCACGGCGCGAAATCGATGCTCTCCACGCCGAAGGTGCAGTACCGATCCTGTGCGGCGGTACCGGGCTCTATTTGCGCACATTGCTCGACGGCATTGCTCCGGTTCCGGAAATTGACCCCAGAATTCGGACCGATGTGCGCAGCTTGTCGCAAGCAGAAGCGCGCGCCGCATTGGAGTCGGAAGACCCTGACGCAGCGACGCGGCTAGCTCCTGCCGATACCGCTCGGACGGCGCGAGCGCTCGAAGTGGTCCGCAGTACCGGAAACACGCTCAAGCATTGGCAAGGGCACAAGCATGGCGGGATTGGCAAGCATATCGCGCTCCACCCCCTCATCCTGTTGCCTGATCGCGACTGGCTCTTCCGGCGGTGTGATTTGCGTTTCGACATGATGATGGAACGTGGGGCAGTGGAGGAGGTCGAAGCCCTCCTCAACCGCGACATCGACCCTGCTCTACCTGTCATGCGAGCCATCGGCGTGCGCGAAATCGCCGCCCATCTGCAAGGCGAACTATCGCGCGCTCAAGCTATCACCGCTGGCCAGACTGCCACGCGGCAGTATGCCAAGCGGCAATATACGTGGTTCCGGCATCAGCCACCGGAAGCATGGGCGCGCATTGATAATGGAAATATCGTCATGGAAGATATTTTTGTATCATTATTGCGTGAGATTGGTTGACAAAGGGTGTTTCGTTACGCATACGAGCACACCTGTCGGCCCGGCGCTATGACCCCAGCGTCGGGCCGATTTGTAACTTGAGACGGAGAAAATCGTGGCGGAAGAGCGCAGCGGTGCTGCCATATTGATCGAATGCCTGAAGCGGCAGGGAGTCGAATTCGTGTTCGGCTATCCCGGCGGCGCTGTGCTTCCGATCTATGACGAACTCTTTGCCGACAATGATATCCGCCACATCCTCGTGCGCCATGAAGCTGGCGCTGCCCATGCAGCCGAAGGATACGCCCGTTCGACCGGCAAGCCCGGTGTCGTGCTCGTCACCAGCGGCCCAGGCGCGACCAATGCCGTCACCGGCATCGCCGATGCCTTCATGGATTCGATTCCGCTTGTCGTAATCACGGGCCAAGTAGCTACTGGACTGATCGGCTCCGATGCCTTTCAGGAAGCCGATACCATCGGCCTTACCCGCCATTGCACCAAGCATAATTACCTCGTGAAAGACCCGGAACGCCTGCGCGCTACGGTGGAAGAGGCATTTCGAATTGCGACAACCGGGCGCCCCGGTCCGGTTCTGGTCGACATTCCCAAGGATGTGCAGGTTGCGCTGGCTTCGTGGAATGAACAGGACGAAGCCCCGCTCCCCTCGCATCGTTACCAACCGCGCATGGTGGGCGCTGCAGACGAGATCGCGGAAGCAGTCGAAATGATCGCTGCCGCGCAACGACCGGTGTTTTACACTGGGGGCGGAGTGATCAACGCCGGTCCGCGCGCAACCGAATTGCTGCGCAAGCTGCAGCACACAACCGGCGCACCAGTCACCAGCACGCTGATGGGTCTGGGCGCGTTTCCCTGCGACCATCCCGATTGGCTTGGCATGCTGGGCATGCACGGCACTTATGAAGCCAATATGGCGATGAACCGGGCGGACTTGATTGTCGCAATAGGTGCCCGTTTCGATGACCGGGTGACCGGTCGCCTCGACGCCTTCGCTCCCGAAGCCAAAAAGATCCACATCGACATCGACCGCGCCAGCATTAACAAGATCGTCCCTGTCGACCTTGGCGTGGTTGGTGATTGCGGGCATGTTCTCGAGCAATTGATCGATGCATGGGGGTCACGCAAGGCAAGCGACTTGTCGGAATGGAAGGCCCGCATTCTTGGCTGGAAGGCCCGCGATTGTCTCGCCTATCCGGAGCGCCCGAAGGACGGCAGCAAAGCAATAATGCCGCAAAAGAGTATCGAACGCTTGTTTGCGCTGACCAAGCACCTCGATCCGATCATTACAACCGAAGTCGGCCAGCATCAGATGTGGGCGGCTCAATATTTCGGCTTCGACAAGCCCAACCGCTGGCTGACCAGCGGCGGGCTTGGCACGATGGGTTACGGCCTGCCTGCAGCCATCGGTGCACAGTTAGGCAATCCCGGGCAGCTTGTGATCGATATTGCCGGCGAAGCGTCGATCCAGATGAACATTCAGGAACTGGGCACTGCCAGCCAGTTCCGCCTGCCCGTCAAGATCTTCATCCTCAACAATGAGTACATGGGCATGGTCCGCCAGTGGCAGGAACTGACCTATGAAAGCCGCTATTCGAACTCCTATTCGGACAGCTTGCCCGATTTCGTGAAGCTGGCCGAGGCCTATGGCTGGAAGGGTATCCGTATCGAGGATGAAACCCAGCTCGATGCAGGCATCCAGGCGATGATTGCGCATGATGGGCCGGTAATGGTCGATTGCCAGGTGGCCAAGGAAGTGAATTGCTTCCCGATGATCCCCAGCGGAGCGGCGCACACTGAAATGCTCCTCTATGGCGACATGGTCAGCGGCAAGATGGACGACGAAGCGAAGGCGCTGGTGTGATGGGCAATCATTCCAAACTCCCCGATGCGCTGGCAGCGCGCAGCGAGCGCCGAGGCTGGTTCTCTCGCAGAGATGCTGAGGAATTGCTCGGCTGGTTGGAAGACAGCGGCTGCCGCTTCGTTGGCATGGAAGTCGCGCAGAAGCTCGATGACGGCAACTGGATGCTGCTCGACGATCCTGTGCTTGATCTCAAACGTCAGACCGACAATTTCGAAGCAGTGCGGATGGGACGCGTGTTCCTGAGCGAATATGATGGCGAAGGTCGTATGTTCGAACCGCTATGGCAGGATACGCGCGCATGAAAATCGCTCATCAATCGAGCGAGCGCCATGTGCTCAATGTCATCGTCGACAATGAGGCGGGCATTCTCGCCAAGATCGCCGGCATGTTCACCGCACGCGGCTATAATATCGACAGCCTGACTGTGGCCGATATTTCCGAAGATCACGCAATCAGCCGCATCACCATAGCGACCAACGGGCCTGAGCCGGTGATCGACCAGATCCGCGCACAGCTCGAACGGCTGGTTCCGGTACACAAGGTCATCGACCTAACCGAAAGCGGGGAGCATGTAGAGCGTGAGCTGGCGCTGGTAAAAGTTGCCGGAAAAGGCGACAATCGCGTCGAAGCACTGCGCATTGCAGAGCTTTTCCGCGCCAAGGTGGTCGACACCACAACTGCCAGCTTTGTGTTCGAGCTGACCGGGTCACCGGACAAGATTAACAGCTTCATCACCCTGATGCGCGAACTCGGCCTCGTCGAGGTCGGCCGCTCGGGGATCGTGGGAATGATGCGCGGTTCCGATCAGGAATAGTCACCGCGCGATTTGTGAGGAAACCAATGCAAGTCTTTTACGATGCCGATTGCGATACCGGGCTGATCAAGGGCAAGAAGGTCGCCATTGTCGGCTATGGCAGCCAGGGCCACGCCCATGCGCAGAACCTTCGGGATAGCGGCGTAGGTGAAGTTGTCATTGCTCTGCGTCCGGGCTCGGCCAGCGCAAAGAAAGCAGAAGGCGCCGGCTTCACGGTCAAGACTGTCGCAGATGCAGCTGAATGGGCCGATGTGCTGATGATACTTGCGCCTGACGAACATCAGGCCGCAATTTACGCCAATGAAGTTTCCGGACGCATGAAGCCTGGCAGCGCATTGGCCTTCGCGCATGGCCTCAACATCCATTTCGGTCTGATTGACCCGCCGGCTGATGTCGATGTGATCATGATCGCGCCCAAGGGCCCCGGTCACACTGTGCGCGGCGAGTATCTGAAAGGCGGCGGCGTGCCTTGTCTGGTGGCGGTCCATCAGGAAAGCAGCCAATCTGGCGGCAATGGCTTCGCCAAGCAACTCGCATTGTCTTATGCCAGCGCGGTCGGCGGCGGCCGGTCGGGCATTATCGAAACCAATTTCAAGGAAGAATGCGAAACCGATCTGTTCGGCGAGCAGGCGGTCTTGTGCGGTGGCGTGACCCATCTGATCCAGGCCGGTTTCGAAACGCTGGTCGAGGCGGGATACGCCCCCGAAATGGCCTATTTCGAATGCCTCCATGAAACCAAGCTGATCGTCGATTTGCTGTATGAAGGCGGCATCGCCAACATGCGCTATTCGATCAGCAACACGGCGGAATATGGCGACATCAAAACCGGACCGCGGATCATTACCGACGAGACCAAGGCCGAAATGAAGCGCGTTCTTGCCGACATTCAGTCAGGCCGTTTCGTCAAGGATTTCGTCCTCGACAATCAGGCCGGTCAGCCTGAGCTGAAGGCGAGCCGCAAGGCCGCCGCCGCGCATCCAATCGAACAGACCGGGGCACAATTGCGCGCAATGATGCCGTGGATTGGTGCGAACAAGCTGGTCGACAAGGACAAGAACTGACGGAACGCAGAACTGCGCGGGCGGTAGAGATAGGATGAAACCCACGCTTTCTCTCCAGCTGTCCGCGCTGGTACCGGCCGCGCTAGCGGCGTGTGGCACACCCGCAGATCAAACCTCTTCCTCGCCGTCCGAGGATGTAGTGGCGATCGATCCCGAAAGGCCGGTTTCGTCCGAACCCGGCCATGGAGCGGTTGCGACGGCCGCACCTGCGTCAGAACCTGGCGGCGAGGATCAATGCAACGCCGGCAAGGCCGGCGCCTTCGTGGGCCGCAATGCTGATGAGGCGACGATGGCCGAGATGGAAGCTACGGTTGCCCCTGTCACTACGATCCGCTGGGTCGGGCCTGGAACGATGACCACCGAAGACTATTCGCTTTCGCGGCTTAATGTCATGCTCGATGCAGGTGACCGGATTACCTCGGCGCATTGCGGCTGAGTTTCGATTGCGCGCTTGCCCAATCTGCCGGGCACCGCCTAACTGACACTGTCCGCACCTTGAAGGAGATCAGCTCGTGAAAGCCTATGTCTTGCCCACCCTTGCAGCTTTGTCCTTGGGTGGCACTGCAGTTCTCAACGCACAGGACACCCCTCCCCTGCCCGGCGCGCGAGATGTCTCGCGAGTTGCGGCGGGCAGCTATACGGTTGATCCGGGACACACGCTGGTGCGCTGGACGGTCGATCACTTCGGTTTCAGTGATTATTTCGGCATTTTCGGAGATGTGACCGGTACGTTGGTTCTCGATACAGCTAATTTGTCGGCCACCCAATTGTCAGTCACAATCCCGGTGTCGAAAGTCACCGTCGCCAGCGAAGGACTGCGCGATCATTTGCTGCGCGTAGGCAAGGATGGAGGCAAACCCGATTTCTTCGGTGCCAACCCTGCCGATGCGACTTTCACCTCCACCAGCGTCCGGCAGACCGGCGAACAGCAGGCACTGATAAATGGTATGCTGACATTGAACGGCGTTACCAAGCCAGTCGCCATACTTGCCGAGTTCAACGGCGCTGGCGCACATCCGATGAACAAAAAGCTGAACATTGGCTTCAACGGGCGTGCCGTCATCAATCGTTCCGACTTCGGAATCGACTATGGTATCCCGATCGTGTCGGACGAGGTAAAACTAGACATTGTGGCCGCGTTCGAGATGAGTGAGACCGTCGCCACCAGGCCGGCCGCCAATCGATGTATGGATAGCAAGAGCATTGATGCCGTTGGCAAGAAGGACAGCGCAGATTTGCGCGCCTCGATCACTGCTACAATTGGCCATAACCGTATCCGCTGGATAACGCCCGGGACGATGGTGACGCGCGATTACCGGCCTGACCGCCTCAACGTCGATATTAGCGCTCAAGGAATCATCACCCGGATCTATTGCGGCTGATGCGGCTCGCCGATTGCCACAATATCGATGATTTCCGCCGACTTGCGCGGGCGCGCCTGCCGTGGCCGGTGTTTGATTATATCGATGGCGCGGCCGATGACGAGCTGACCAAGGCGCGCAATACCGCCGCCTTCGATCAGGCCGATCTGGTGCCCGATGTGTTGGCGGGCGTGGCAGAGATCGACACTTCCTGCACCATCATGGGCCGCAAAAGTACGCTGCCGCTGATCCTCAGCCCTACTGCCCTCCAACGCGTGTTCCATTGGCAGGGGGAAAAGGCGGTCGCCCGTGCGGCTGAGAAATTCGGTCTGTGGTTCGGTATTTCCAGCCTGGCCACCCATTCGATCGAAGAAATCGCTGCTCTCACCAACGGGCCAAAGATGTTCCAGCTCTATGTTCACAAGGACAAAGGGCTGAACAATTCTATGATCAAGCGCTGCCAGGCCTCCAGGTTCGATGCCATCGCGCTAACCGTCGATACAATCGTTTCAGGCAAACGCGAGCGTTGCTTGAAATCGGGCTTCACCACCCCGCCCCGCTTCACCCCTTCCGCTTTGTGGAGCTATACCACACGTCCGCGCTGGGCGATGGACTATGTCTTCCGCGGGAAATTCCGTTTGCCCAATCTCGACACCCATGTGACCGAAGGCACCGGCAAGGCAGTCAGCATTGCCGAATATTTCAACACCATGCTCGACACCGGCATGGACTGGGATACCGCCGCACGCATCCGTCAGGACTGGGGCGGGACGTTCGCGCTGAAAGGTGTGATGAGCGCCGCCGACGCGCGCCGCGCGGTCGAGATAGGTGCCGATGCAATCATGATCTCCAATCACGGCGGCCGGCAACTGGATGGCAGCCGCGCACCATTCGATCAGTTGCGCGAAATCGTTGATGCGGTAGGCGGAGAAATCGAGATCATCTGCGATGGCGGGATACGGCGCGGGACGCATGTGCTCAAAAGCCTGTGCGCAGGCGCAACCGCAGCTTCAGGCGGAAGACTGTATCTATATGCTCTTGCCGCCGCGGGGCAGGAAGGCGTCGAACGGGCGCTTGGCATACTTCAGGACGAGATCGAGCGCGGAATGCGGCTGATGGGCGTAACGCGCGTCGAACAGCTGACCTCTGATCGCCTGCGTTGGAGGTAGAAAAGAAAACTTCGCCTTGCCGACTGCGCATTTTTGCGCGATGCAGCATGGCATGAACCGCATCGGAATTATTCTGCGACTTATTCGCCCTTGGGCGTGAACTTGGCGTGCCGGGTGGGTGCGCCGCGCACCCAAGGGCTCTGACCAAATCCGCAGACCTGTTATCCGATACGAGTACCTCCCGATGTCCATGCTCTCCGACCCGAGCGTCAAATATTCGCCTTTTCCGCAGGTTCAGCTGGCCGACCGCCAATGGCCATCGCGCACCATCACCGCGCCGCCGCGCTGGCTATCAACCGATTTGCGGGACGGAAACCAGGCAATTGTCGACCCGATGGACGGTCACAAGAAGAACCGCTTCTTCGATATGCTGGTGGAAATCGGCGTAAAGGAAATCGAAGTCGGCTTCCCCAGCGCCGGTGCGACCGAGTTCGATTTCATCTCTGGTCTCGTGCGTTCAGGTCGCGTGCCGGACGATGTGATGGTGCAAGTGCTGACGCAGAGCCGTGAAGATCTGATCCGTACCAGCTTCGCCAGTCTCGCCGGCGCACGCTCGGCAATCGTTCACTTGTACAACGCTGTCAGTCCGGCCTGGCGCGAAATCGTGTTCGGCATGACCCGCGAGCAAGTGCGTGACATTGCCGTGCATGGCGCAAAAGTGATGCGCGACGAAGCGGCGAAGCAACCTGGCACTAACTGGAATTTCCAGTATTCGCCCGAGACCTTCTCCACCGCTGAACTCGATTTCAGCCTCGAGGTCTGCGAAGCGGTGATGGAGGTGCTGGCGCCGACGCCGGAACATCCGATAATCCTCAATCTGCCTGCCACGGTCGAAGCGGCAACACCCAACATCTATGCCGACCAGGTGGAGTATTTCATCCGCAATCTGCCCAATCGGGAAAGCGCGGCAATTTCGCTCCACACACACAATGACCGCGGAACCGGAGTGGCAGCCGCGGAACTGGCGCTGATGGCAGGTGCAGATCGCGTCGAAGGGTGTTTGTTCGGCAATGGTGAGCGCACAGGAAATTGCTGCCTCGTGACGATGGCGCTCAACATGTACACGCAAGGCATCGATCCGCGCCTCGACTTCTCCGATATCGATCGCGTGATCGAGACCGTGGAGTATTGCAATGAACTGCCTGTCCACCAGCGCCACCCTTATGGCGGGGAACTGGTCTACACTGCGTTCTCTGGCAGCCATCAGGATGCAATCAAAAAGGGCTTCGCAGCAAACGAAGTGCAAAACGACACACATTGGCGCGTGCCCTACCTCCCAATCGATCCCGCCGATCTCGGCCGCAGCTATGAAGCGGTGATCCGTGTCAACTCGCAGTCCGGCAAGGGCGGTTTCGCATGGGTCCTGGAACAGGATCAGGGGATTAGGATTCCCAAGAAAATGCAGGCTGATTTCAGCTCCCATGTCCAGCGCTTGGCCGATGAACTCGGAAGAGAATTGAACGCAGGCGATATTTGGGACGCCTTTCGCAAGGCCTATTATGTCAAGATCGAGCCGCGCCAGTTCCGTCTTGTCGATTATGAGGAACGGCGCGCCGCGGATGGCACACGGATGTTCACCGGCACCATTGCAGTCGAAGGGCGGGAACAAAGCGTCTCGGGCCGTGGTAATGGCCTGATTTCATCGGTTCTCGCCACGATCGAAGATGCGTTCGGGTTGAGCCTCGAGGTTGTCGACTATACCGAACATGCGCTGGCCACGGGTCGTGACAGCCGTGCCGCTGCCTTTCTGGAATGCCGTACGCCCGATGGACGAACGATCTGGGGCTGCGGGATCGACGAAGACGTGGCCACGGCCAGCGTTCGGGCGGTTCTCAGTGCCGCCAACTCGGCTGCCTCCCATAACTGACGGAAAATCGCACGTAGCGTAGGGGTGCCGGGATTTCCTCTGCAGAGGCAGGTTCGGTACCCAACCTTCTGAATTACAGAGATAGCGTGGATCCGTCCGTTTCTTCTACTCCCCGCGCTTGCGGCTTATGAAATTGAGGCTTCACGGCATTTTTTGTCGCGAAATGGTCGTCAGATCGACAAAATGCATCAAGCAACCCTTGAAATCGGAAAGATAGTTTTGACAATCGTTGCATTTTGATTAACCCTTATGGCTCGGGCGAACATTGGGGGGAACGATGCACGCCTATGTCGTGAAGGCGCAGGAATTGCCGGCCTTATACTATCTGGACGAAGCGCATCCGCGCCCGACCGCGCTTGAGTGGATCAACCGTGGTACTGACCAGAAGCTGCGCCGTACTACAGTCGAAATGCTCTTGCGAACGTTGTTTGGCGGAGCGCAGACCCCAAGCGTCCAGAAACTTCACAATTCTTCCGGCTTGCGCGCGCAATTCCGCAGCGCGAGGGAGCGCGACCGTTTTTCGGCCGCTTTTGCCAAAGCCCGCGACGAAATGAATCGCGATCGGCAAAATCTCGTAACTGCGGTGTTCGACCAGCAGGCCTCTGCGCGTCGGGCCGTCGCCATTTTGGGTATCGAAGGCGTTCCGGAAGATGCAATTTCGCTCCTCTGGCGCGCAAGCGAGTACCTAGAAGAGAAGTATGCGCCGCCGGTCGGCTATTCGCCAGGCAAGCTGGTGGGCGCGATTGCAGGGGCGGGTGTGGCGGGCGCCATGTTTGGCGTAGCGGTGCTGTTTGTCCCGGGAATTGGCGCCGTGGCCGTGGCTGGAGCGCTTGCTTCATCTGCAGTGCCATCGGTTGCCGCGGTCAGCAGCGTCATCGGCGCAACAGGTGGCGCAATTGCAAAAATGCTTACCGACCATGACGTCGATGGCGTTTCTGCGACGCTCTATGAACGCGAGATCAAGCGCGGCAAGATCTTCGTTTCAGTCGATACGTCGAGATCGGATATCAATGCGCAGAAAGTGCGCGATCTTCTCCGTGCACAGGGCGGGCGGGCGCCAGAAGGGCATTGAACCAATTTGCGAAATTTCGTGCGACGCAATCACTTTCCTATATCGATACTGGCCGCTAGTTCATTCAGCTCATGGATTTGGAACGCTCCAGAAGCATCCCGCTACGCGAATTTGCGTGAGAGGAACCCCGGCATTGACAGAAACGATCATTGATCCCGAATTGCCGATTATCGACCCGCACCATCACCTGTGGGACCTGCGACCGCTACTGCCCGCGTTCCCCGAGCCGCGGCACGATTTTCTCGAAGCCATTGCCGGGGCTGCCTATTACACTTTCGACGCACTGCTGGCCGATACACAAAGCGGCCACAATGTTATCGGCACGGTGTTCATGGAATGCGGCGCTTTCTACGACACGCTGCGCGGCGATGCGTTCAAAAGCGTGGGAGAAGTGGAGTTCGTCAATGGCGTTGCAGCACAGGGAGCGAGCGGTCTCTATGGCGAATATCGCCCCTGCGCAGCAATCATCGGCCATGCCGACCTGACTCTGGGGGATGCTGTGAAGCCAGTTATCGACGCCCTGCAAGCGGCCGGAAGCGGACGCTTCAAGGGCATTCGACATGCTGCAGCCTGGGATGAAGATCCCGAAGTGCTTGGCCCTCCTTTCCACGCGCCGGAAGGCCTCTACGTGTCCAACGCCTTTCGTGAAGGATTCGCAGCCTTTGGCGAATACGGGCTGACTTTTGACGCCTGGCTGCTCGAACCACAATTGGGTGATGTTCTCGAACTCGCCCGTGCCTTTCCGGATCAGCAGATAGTGCTCGACCATTGTGGCACCCCACTCGGCATTGCGAGCTATCACGGCAAGCTGCCCGAGCATTTCGATCGTTGGCGCGCGAGCATCAACGCTATTGCCGAATGCCCCAATGTCACGGTCAAGTTGGGCGGGCTGGCAATGGCATTTTGCGCAATGCCCGAAGAAGGACCCGCCAAAGGCGTTGGCTCGTCGGATCTGGCGCGGCTGTGGAAGCCCTATATCGAGACATGCATCGAAGCATTTGGTGCAGAACGCGCCATGTTCGAATCGAACTATCCGGTCGACCGCTGGGGCGCAAGCTATCCGGTGCTGTGGAACGCGTTCAAACTCCTGGCGAGCGGCGCCTCTGCGGACGAAAAGCGCACGCTTTTCGCTGGCACGGCGGCGCGGACATACGGGATCGAGCACCTTTTGCCTGCCAATTGACGTTTACGTAACGTCAGCCTCGACAAGCCCGAAAATGCACAATAGGTCCCGAATAAGGACCTGATCGTGGAGTTCGCCTGATGACCCTGCCCGCCCCTTTCGACCGGATGCGACTGCCCGTCATCGGATCGCCCTTGTTCATTGTTTCCGGCCCGGAGCTGGTCATCGCGCAATGCAAGGCTGGCATTGTCGGCAGTTTTCCTGCGCTCAATGCCCGTCCGCAGAGCGAGCTCGACGAATGGCTGCATCGCATAACCGAAGAACTGGCCGATCATAATCGGGCCAACCCGGATCGCCCGGCGGCACCCTTCGCGGTCAACCAGATCGTGCACCGCACCAATGACCGTCTTGAAGCGGACATGGCGACATGCGCCAAATGGCAGGTGCCGCTGGTGATCACCTCGCTCGGTGCGCGTGAAGAAATATTCCAGGCGGTGCGTGAGTGGGGCGGCATCACCATGCACGATGTCATCAATAATCGCTTCGCCATGAAGGCAATCGAAAAGGGTGCCGACGGGTTAATCCCGGTGGCTGCGGGTGCCGGCGGTCATGCCGGCACATTGAGTCCGTTCGCGCTGATGCAGGAAATTCGCGAATGGTTCAGTGGCCTGGTAGCGCTGTCGGGTTCCATCGCGCACGGACGCTCGATCCTTGCCGCGCAGGCACTGGGGGCAGATTTTGCTTATATCGGATCGCCCTGGATCGCGACGGAAGAAGCCAATGCTGTCGAAGGCTACAAGCGCGGCATCGTTGAAGGCAGCGCCGACGGGATTGTCTATTCCAACCTCTTCACCGGGGTGCACGGCAACTATTTGCGATCGAGCATTGTCAACGCCGGAATGGATCCCGACGACCTTCCTGTCAGCGACCCCAGCAAGATGAATTTCGGCAGTGGCGGCAACACCAAGGCCAAGGCATGGAAGGACATCTGGGGTTCGGGCCAGGGCATTGGTACTGTGCGCGAGATTGCTCCTGTTGAAGCAACCGTGGCGCGGCTGGAACGCGAATATATCGATGCAAAGGCAGCCCTCGCCTCTCGCACTGCCTAGTCCGTCGCGCCCCACAAGGCTTCAGCCATCGCATCGAGGCTGGAGAAATCCAGTCCCTGCCCCAACGTGTCACGTCGATTAAGGCGGAGAGGCTGGCGATGGTCGAGCAACCGCTTGCGAAGTGCCTCCTGCAATAGCGCGAGGCGCATCAGAGCAGTCTGGCAGGCCGTCTCGAACTCTCTAGATCGTTGTCGAGACCAGCGACGTTCGATACGGCCTACGCGCTCGATCACCATAGCGCTGTAATCGGGGTGTGGTCCGCGATGCAACGGCAACGCAGTGCGCTGCGCCACGTCCTCGCGCGAAGGCAGCAACATGCCGTTGCAATGAAAATCGTCAAACCCGATGCGGCTGCGTCCAATAGTTTCGAACATTGAGCCAAAGCATGACTTGTCAAGCAACTGGCAGGGTAGGAGGTGATGGCGCTGGAGCCCAGACTCGAATTGGGGTGTGCCACGACGATTGACCGCTCGAAATGGCAGGCGCAGACGTGAATTTGGATGAATGGAGCGATCCTGCATCAAATGCGCCGTTTACATCGGCGAGACTCTGATGATGAGGTGATCTGGCAGAAGATGCAGGCGGATGCGCTCCCCGTCTTCGGTTACTTTCTCGCTGTCCCCGTCGAGTCCGCCCGCCATGACCAGTTCATGCACAAGCCGCACTGCCAGCCTGGTAGCGGCGACGCGATCACCGGTGAGCGACCGATCGATCGCGAGTTCCTGCCCGATTAGGAAATTCAGCCCTTCGCTCACCAGTTTTCCGTCAGCACTGGCAGAGAATCCTACCAGGCCAAGCGCAGGAACTGGCCCGCCATCCAGCCATTCGCCCACCGCTCTCTTGAACATAGGAACTGCGATTGCTGCCTTTGCCGGACCCCAAACAACAGCGCGGACACCTTGCAACTGGTCTGCAAGGCCGCGCCCGATGTCCAGCATTGCACGCAGCACCGGAAGGGAATGCGCCCCACCAGCGATATGCGGCCCAGCTTGCAGCACCAGGGCATCCATTGCGCGGGAATCGAGATCGGCCGGACAGCTGTAGCGATAGACAACTTCTGGAGGATCTGCCGCCGGCCCAGGCGCAATTCCCGCAAGATCGAAAGTCATTCCCCATTGCAACAGTTCGATCCAGTTACTTTCGCGTTCTTTATTCGCGTCGCGGATTTTCTCGATAGAGTCTCCGTGTTGCGGATCGTGGCTTACCGATGCGTCGAGCATTTGCGACAAGGCCGAAAGCAGTTGCTCCCGAGTGGGCCGCATATTGCGATCGAACAGCAGGTAAAGCCCTGCGATTCGCTTTGCGTCATCGCCCTGTCCCGATTGTGCAGACTGCACCTGTTTGCTTCCCCCACCAATTCGCGCTTTGTTTTCTTGGCCTTTTCCTTTGGCTTCGTCGAGTCTCGCTGCGCAATACATCTCCGTTTCGGAGACAGTTGAGTTCAGAACACTCCCGCATCCAGTCCTTCTGCAAGCGCCTGACCTAATTCCTGCGCGTCTTGACGCTGCTTTTCTGTAACCACCTTCGGCGCGAGAATTTCTTCCGCCGTCTGTGCATGGGTGATAACGATCTGGGGTTCGGCAACGCGTCTCAACCGCCACCCTGTTGCGATGCGATCGATCTGCCTCTGCGCGCCCGAACCGTCTGTCCCGGCAGCGATAATGGTGGCGTAAGGGCGTCCCTCAATCCGGGCCAGAACCGGGTAGTAACAGCGGTCGAACATCTCCTTCATCGCACCGCTCATGGTCGCAAGATTTTCCGGGCAGACGAAGAGATAGCCGCGTGCGGCCAGCAAATCTGCTGGCAACACGTCGTCGGCGCGCAACAACTGCGCAAGATTGCCGGCACCGTGTTTCGCCGCGCTGGCAAGTGCTTCGCTTGCGCCCGTTCGGCTGTGCCAGACGATCAGCAGCGGTTGTGCAGTCATCTGCCCATCCATCGCCCGGTGCTGTCGATTGTCAATGCAGCGTGGCTTGCCGTTGCGCCAATCGACGCTTTAGAAGTCATCCATGGCTTCTACCGCCCTCCCCAACGTCTTCGGTGTATCGCAATCGCTTACCGGCCGCGCTTGGCGCTGGCGCGGCGGAAACATGGATCTTGGCCAGGGCCACCTTGATGGCAGGGAAGCCATCATCCGGCAGATCCTGCTTGCGCGCGGTGTGGCTGAAGCGGATCTGCAGCGACATCTTTTGCCGACCCTGCGCGATTTCCTGCCCGATCCGTCCGAGTTCAACGACATGGATGCGGCTGCCGACCGGATTGCTCAGGCAGTTCTGGGCCATGAACGCATTACCATTTACGGCGACTACGACGTCGATGGCGCGACCAGCTCCGCATTGCTGATCCGCCTATTGCGCGAGCTTGGCGTTGACGCCGACTATTATATCCCCGACCGCCTGCTCGAAGGGTACGGTCCCTCGGGCGAAGCATTGGTCAGGCTGGCCGAAGCCGGATCGAGCCTGATTGTCACCGTGGATTGCGGTGCGATGGCGCACGAAGCACTTGCGATGGCGCAGGATGCGGGCGTCGACGTAATCGTGGTTGATCACCATAAATGCGCGCCCGAACTGCCGCGCGCGACTGCACTGGTGAACCCCAATCGGCTCGACGAGAATGATCTGGCGGCAGCGCACGGTCATCTTGCTGCAGTCGGCGTGGCATTCTTGCTGGCCATCGCGTTGGTTCGTACCCTGCGGACAAGGGGTTATTTCGAGGACAGAAAAGAGCCCGACCTGTTTGCCCTGCTCGATCTGGTCGCGCTCGGCACGGTGGCCGACGTGGCAGCATTGCATGGGCTCAATCGGGCTTTCGTGGCGCAGGGGCTCAAGGTGATGAGCCGCCGCGCCAACACGGGCATGTCAGCCCTGATCGATGCGAGCCGCCTCAAGCGTGCTCCAGTCTGTTCCGATCTCGGCTTTGCTCTCGGCCCACGTATCAACGCCGGTGGGCGGGTTGGCGAATCGACGCTGGGCGTGCGGCTGCTGACTACCGAGGATGAAGCGGAGGCGCGCCAGATTGCCACGCAGCTTTCGGCTCTCAACGAGGAGCGTCGTGCCATCGAGGCCGAAGTGCAGCAGGCTGCCGAGGAGCAATTGGCTGCGCAGCACAATCGCGCCGTGCATCTTGTGGCGGGGCATGGCTGGCATCCAGGTGTGATCGGCATTGTGGCCGGCCGGATAAAGGAAAAGACCGGCAAGCCGTCGCTCGTTATTGCGCTCGATACTGAGACGGGCGAAGGCAAGGGTTCGGGCCGCTCGATTCCCGGCATCGATCTTGGCGCGGCCGTCATTCGGGCACGTGAGGAAGGATTGCTTCTCAAAGGTGGCGGCCACGCTATGGCGGCGGGCCTGTCAATAGATGAAGCAAAGCTCGATGCTTTCGCCGACTGGCTCGACGCCCATCTCGAAGGCGCAGTTGCGCGAGCGAGCGAGAATCGTGAAATGCTGCTCGATCTCGCCGTCGCTCCAGGCGGTTTGACGCCTGAACTGGTCGAATCGCTCGAAGGCGGCGGGCCTTATGGGGTCGGATGGCCTGGACCGCGCATTGCCGTAGGACCGGTGCGACTGGTCAAATGCGACATCGTCGGTACGGATCATGTCCGGCTGATCGCCAGCGGCGACGACGGCAAGAGCTTCAAGGCCATTGCTTTCCGCGCCGCAGACAGCACGATGGGTCAGGCTCTGCTCCACGGTTCGCGCGGCAAGCGGTTGTGGTTGGCAGGTCGCGCGAAGATCGACGATTGGGGCAGTCGTCCGCAGGCAGAGCTGCAGCTTGACGACGCCGCTTTCCTCGATTGAGGCGTTTAGCGCGATTTGAAGGGTTGACGCCCTGCAACCCCTTGCCTAAGTGCGCCGCCACGCCACCGACCCTACTACGGGTTTGGCCTACGCGCACCAGAAGGGCATCGCGAAGTTTCCGCCGATTGTCGCGACGGTGCTCGCGGCCCGGGGAATCACGACGCGGGCCCAGGCGGACCTGTTCTACAAGCCCCACCTTGCCCCCGACTACGATCCGCTCCTCCTCCCGGGCATGCGCGAGGCCATCGAGCGGACCCGCACCGCCATCGCCAACGGCGAGCTCATCGCCCTCTATGGAGACTTCGACGTCGACGGTGTCACCTCCGTCGCCGTCCTTCACACCGGCCTCACCCCACTCGGCGCGCGCACGCGCAACTACATCCCCGACCGCTTCACCGAGGGCTACGGTCTCAACACCGGCGCCGTCCAGCGCCTCCACGACGAGG
>CBFGON010000028.1:0-27277 GCA_965650395.1 uncultured Qipengyuania sp.
GGGAGGGAGCGACCGCGACACTCCGGGTCCCCCTGCTGCTGCTAATTCGCCGGATTACCTTCAAGTCAGCGGCCAGAGCCCGGCTTCTACTGACGAGTTGCGATCGCGCCGAGACGCAGATCCCGGTATCCACCAGAGCCAATGCAGAAACGCCATTCGAAAATTCAGATGGCGGTGCACTTGGGAAACCTGCCGAGCGTGCGAGCAATCTACCAGTTTTCGACTCGCATGTGGGCTCGCTTTCCAATCCCACAATTGTCGTCGTCGATATGTGTTCACCGGACCGTAAGCGTTGCCTTTGGGACGATTGGAAAGAAGTTTGCCAATTTGTCGGAGAAGCAGAGGTTATCTTCAACTTTAATCGTGGTCGTGGATACCTTAGTCTTTCCGACGATGAGGCCCTAATCAACGTCACTCTTCGTGAAACGTCAGCTAAAAATGCGGAAACGAAAACGTTCGAAGATGCGGATGGAAGATTGCGCGTGACATTGGCTATATCCAATTCGAGCGTGTCACGGGGCCGAGCCGAAGGGCCAGGTCTGGTGGGAAGAATGATAGTCGAACGCGATGGTGAGAAAATCCCATACCCTTATCCATCGCCTCGAACGCAAATCCATGGACCAATCAACTGCAACCCGATTGACGGTTAGGTTTTGTCTGATTGTTGGGATAACGTTCTAGCCCGGCTATGACCGCAATGATGTCGCTAGCGGACATTCCCCCCCTCACCCGTCGGTAAATTTCGCCGACCGCTTCTGCATTCCCGCCATCACCGCTTCGACCTGATTGGGGGTGCGGATCACGGCGGCCTGTTCGACGCTTTCGGCCATCAGGATCGCGTCGGTGCCCTGCTCCACCATCGCTTGCGAAAGGCGTTTGGCGCCGCGGATTGCGTCTGGGTTGCGGCCGGCGATAGTTTCGGCCAGCGCAGTGGCGTGGGCGAGCGGGTCGGTCTCGATAAAGGTGGCAAGGCCCAGCGCCTGCGCCTCTGCCCCGGTAAATTCGCGATTGGTATAGACGAGTTCACGCAGCACATCGTCGCGCACCAGCCCGCGCCACAGCGCATAGCCGGCCATATCCGGCACGAGGCCCCATTTCATTTCCATGATTGCCATGCGCGTTTCGGGGTGGACCACGCGGATATCCGCGCCGCTGGCGATCTGCAGCCCGCCACCAAAGCACACGCCATGCACCGCGGCGATTACCGGCACCGGGCATTTGCGCCAGGTCATGGCGACTTCCTGGAAGATATTGGCATTGCCATAGGTGCGGTCGGTCAGCGGCGCACGCTCGCCCGGAGGGGCAGCGGTGAAGTTCGACAGGTCAAGTCCGGCGCAGAACGCCCGCCCCTCGCCCGAAAGCACGGCGACGCGCAGCCCCTTCATGCTGCGCAGCGCCTCGCCCGCTTCGATCAGCGCTTCGAACATCAGCGGATCGAGCGCATTCATCTTGTCGCCCCGCGTCAGGCGGATTTGCGCCACGCCAGTATCTGCCAGATCGATCGAAACGCGGTCGTGAAAATGCATGGAGGCTATCCGCTCGGTTAGGTTGCTATCGGCTACCGTTAGCCGATGGCGCGGTGCTGTCCAGCATCTCCGCACCGATACAGTATCCGCCTTCAGGATGCGTTTCGACGAGCCGCCGGATGCCGAAAGCCGCCAGCTTGGCGCGCAGGCGCGAGATATGGACTTCGAGCGAATTGGTCCCCGGCCGGTATCGCAGGCGCCAGATATCGGCCAGCAATTCCTCGCGCGACAACGGCAGCCCCGGCGTTTCCGCCAGTCGCCACAGCAGGGCAAATTCGCGCGGGTGGAGCGCCAGCGGCCTCCCGTCGACCTCGCCATCGCGGCGGAACAGGTCGAGCCGGACCGGGCCGATACGGCGGGTGCGCGGGATCGACTGGGCCAGTTGTGCCAGCCGCAGCAACCGCGCGGCAAGCTCTGCCAGCGGGGTTTCCGAGGCCAGCGCATCGCCGAAGCCGCAACGGATCAGCCGCGCCCGCTCCGCAGCATTATCGACGCCCACTGCCAGCACCCGCCGGTGCGTCGCGATCCTGTCCCACTGCAAGGGGCGGCGGTCCGGCCGCCAGTCGAGCAACCCGGCTGCCTCGGACCTGGCACCGGGCTCCAGCACCCAGCCCAGATGCCGCATGTCCCAGCGTCCCGGCGGGATCGGGCTGCGCGACAGCCAGCGAAAACAGGGACGGGACATTGCTACTCCTGCGACGAGCAGGCGCGGCCATGCGGTCCCGAAGTTAACGGGTGGAGAAATGTCATCCTTTCAATCGAATGACCTGCAACGGCGCGTGGCCTATTTTCCGCGTTCGGCGAGGAACTTCTTGATGTTGCGCGCCGCCTGGCGGATGCGCTGTTCGTTCTCGACCATGGCGATGCGGACGAAGCCTTCGCCCTCTTCGCCATAGCCCACGCCCGCCGCCACTGCGACACCGGCATGTTCGAGCAATTGCTTGGAGAATTCGAGGCTGCCCATATTGTGGAAACCCGGCGGCAGCGGCGCCCAGGCGAACATGCTGGCGGGCGGCGAAGGGATCTCCCAGCCGGCGCGGCCGAAGCTCTCCACCATCACATCGCGCCGGTGCTGATAGCGCAGGCGGTTTTCCTCGACGATGTCCTGCGGCCCGTTGAGCGCCGCGCAGGCCGCCGCCTGGATCGGGGTGAAGGCACCATAGTCGAGATAGCTTTTCACCCGCGTCAGCGCAGAGATCAGCTTCTGGTTGCCGACCGCAAAGCCCATCCGCCAGCCGGCCATGGAATAGGTCTTGGACATGGAGGTGAACTCGACCGCGACATCCTTCGCGCCGGGCACCTCGAGGATCGAGCGGGTCGGCTTGCCGTCGTAATAGAGCTCCGAATAGGCGAGATCGGACAGCACCCAGACCTTGTTCTCGCGCGCCCAGTCGACCAGCCGTTCGTAGAAGGCCAGATCGACCGTTTCGGCGGTGGGATTGCTGGGATAGTTCACCACCAGTACCGTGGGCCGCGGTACGGTGAAGGCCATCGCATTGTCGAGCGCGCGCCAGTAATGCTCGTCGGGCGTGGTCGGTACGCTGCGGATCGTGGCCCCGGCAATGATGAAGCCGAAAGTGTGGATCGGATAGCTGGGACTGGGGGCCAGCACCACATCGCCCGGTGCGATGATGGCAGTGGCCATCGACGACAGGCCTTCCTTCGAGCCCATCGTCACCACCACTTCGCTTTCAGGATCGAGATCGACGTTGAAGCGGCGCTTGTAATAATTCGCCTGTGCCTTGCGCAGCCCGGGAATACCCTTGGACTGCGAATAGCCATGCGCGGCGGGCTTGCCCGCCACTTCGATCAGCTTGTCGATCACATGCTGCGGCGGCGGGCGGTCGGGATTGCCCATTCCCAGGTCGATAACATCGCGTCCCGCTCGCCGCGCCGCATGCCGCATCGCGTTCACTTCCGCGATGACATAGGGTGGCAAGCGTTTGATGCGGTAGAAATCGTCGGACATTATGGCTCCGTTGGGCGTTGGTTCGTCATACTGATTACCTATTCAACGTGCAGGCGCAAACGAGATAGATGCACGCTGGCGCGGAATATTCTAAGCGTGGTGCAAATGCGGCTTGCCTGCCACTAGGAGCGACGATGAACGAAACGCCCGATCCTTTCACTAATCTCTATGAAGCACCGTCCAAGCTGGCGCGCGCAATGCTCGGCCCGTTCGGCGGATTGCAGGGTGCGGCGGCCATGGGCGATGGCATGATGAAGCCCGAAGATGCGCAGCACTGGGCCGAAGTCGGCGCGAAGCTGCAGGGGATGTGGGCGGAATATCAGGCGGAGCAACTCGGCAATCCTCAGGCGCTGGCGCCCTATTTCGATCCCTCGCGCTGGATGGCGATGGCAGGCGACTGGTTCCGCCAGATGCCACTTGCGCAGGCCGAACAGCAAAAGGCGCTGTGGGATGAAGGGATGGAGTTGTGGCAGGACGTGCTCGGCCAGTATGGTCTGGGCCCGAAAGCCGCGGACAAGGCAGACGAGCCGCAATTGCCGCGCAAGGACCGCCGCTTTGCCGACGCCCGCTGGCGCGCGCATCCGGCATTCGCGCTTATCCACCAGACCTATCTCTTTCTCGCAGAGCGGGTTGGCGAAATGGTCGACAGGGCTGAAGGGCTGAACCCGCAGCAGCGCGAACAATTGCGCTTTACCACCCGCGCGATCACCGAAGCGGCCAGTCCGTCGAACTTCCCGCTGCTCAATCCGGTGGTGATGGAACGCACGCTGGAAACGCGGGGCGACAATCTGGTCAAGGGCATGCAGCACCTGCTCGCAGACATGCGCCGCGGGCAGTTGAGCCACACCGATGCCAGCGCATTCCGTCTTGGCGAGAACATCGCCACCACGCCGGGCAAGGTGGTGCATGAAACCCCGCTCTACCAGCTGATCCAGTATAGCCCGACCACCGACAAGGTGATGGCGACCCCGCTGGTGATCTTCCCGCCGTGGATCAACCGCTTCTATATTCTCGACCTCAACGCCAAGAAGAGCTTCGTCAAATGGGCGGTCGAACAAGGCGTGACCGTGTTCATGGTCAGCTGGAAATCGGCCGATGCCAGCATGAAGGAGGTGGTGTGGGACGATTATGTGCGCGGCCAGATCGACGCGATCGACCATATCCGCGACCGGCTCGACGTGCCCAGCGTCAACGCCATCGGCTATTGCGTGGCCGGGACCACGTTGGCCGCCACGCTGGCCGTGCTCCATCGGCGTGGCCAGCAGGACAAGGTCAAGAGCGCGACCTTCTTCACCGCGCAGGTCGATTTCGAGAAGGCCGGCGAATTGCTCAACTTCATCGATGACAGCCAGCTCGGCACGATCAAGGCGCTGTCGCCCGACGGGTATCTCGACGGGCGCTATATGGCGGCTACCTTCAACCTGCTGCGCGGCACCGATCTGATCTGGAACTATGTCGTCAACAATTACCTGCTGGGCGAGGACTATCCGGCCTTCGACCTGCTGCACTGGAACGGCGATGTGACCAATCTGCCAGCCAAGTGGCACGGGCAATATCTGCGCGACCTCTATCGTGACAATCTGCTGGTGAAGGCTGATGCGCTCACCGTCGACAATACACCGATCGATCTGGGCAAGGTAGCGACGCCCACCTATGTCCAGGCCGGGCGGGAAGACCACATCGCACCTGCTGAAAGCGTGTGGCGGATTACCGAGCATTTCACCGGCCCGCTCAAATTCGTGCTGGCCGGATCGGGGCATATCGCCGGCGTGGTCAATCCGCCCGATGCGGGGAAATACCAGTATTGGACCAATGATGGCTCGCCCCGAAACCTCGCTGAATTCCGCGAAGGCGCGGTCGAGACTCCGGGTAGCTGGTGGCCCGACTGGATCGAATGGCTGCGCGAGCAGGATCCGAAAACAGTTGCCGCAACCGGCAGGCGCGACCCCGGATCGAAGGGCGATAAAGTGATCGAAAATGCGCCGGGACGCTATGTAGCAACGCGCTAAGCCTCGGAAATTCAGCCTGTTTGCAGTTTATTGTGCACTGCACAAAAAATGCTTGACTTCGCAGGTGCAATGCCTATTTTGTGCAGTGCAACAAAAGCGAGGTTACCATGGCTGACAGCCAGACCAAGATCGATGCCGCTGCCGAGAAGGCTTTCGCCGAGGCTGCGGAAAAGAAGACCGCCGAAGCCGCCAAGGCTGCCCCCAAGGCAGTTGAAGCGCCGAAGGCTGATCCGGTTGTGACCGAAGCAGTCGCTGCTCCGGTCGCCAAGCCTGCTGCAAAGCCGGCCGCGAAGAAGAAGGTCGTTGCCAAGAAAGCCGTCGCCAAGAAAGCGGCTGCAAAGAAGGTAACCGCCACCAAGAATGCTCCGGCCAAGAAGCCGGTCGCCGCGAAGAAGATCAAGGCAGCTCCCAAGAAGGCTGTCGCCACCAAGACCACTCCCATTTCCAAATTGAAGGAAACCATCATGGCTACTGCAAAGACCGCCAAGACCACCGATTTCACTGCCAAGGCCAAGGAACTGGCTGCCGACGTGCAGACCCGCGCCAAGGCTGCCTATGACAAGGGCGCCGAAGTGACCGCCGACGTCGTCGAATTCCAGAAGGGCAATCTCGAAGCTCTCGTCGAATCGGGCAAGATCCTCGCTGCCGGCGTGCAGGACATGGGCCGCACCTATGTCGAAGAAGCCAAGGTTGCTGTCGAAACTGTCCAGGCCGACGTCAAGAAGGCTGCTGCCGTCAAGTCGCCGACCGAACTTTTCCAGCTTCAAGGCGAAATCGCTCGTCGCAACTTCGACGCACTGGTTTCGACCACTTCGAAGAACACCGAAGCGTTCCTCAAGCTCGCCAACGAAGCATTCGCTCCGGTTTCGAGCCGCATGAGCCTCGCTGCCGAGAAGTTCTCGAAGGCTGCCTAAGCTGATCTGAGCTTCAACCCGCCGGGCACTCTCTCCTCTCTCCCTCGCCCGGTGGTTGGAAATGGCGGGCCGGATGACCATTGCGTCGTCCGGCCCGTTTCCGTTTCGGCCTTCCGTGCGCGAAGCGAAGAATTCTTAACCAGACTGGTCGCACAACCAGCCTCGACGCTTGCGATTTCGCCAGTCGATACGATATTGCCGCTGCCAATGACCGAACACGCCCACCCCTTCCCGATCCGCGCCGCAGAAGGCGATGACGATTCGCGCCAGGGCGGCGGCCAGGTCGCCATTGCCACCAAGACGCGCGCCAAGCCCAAGAAGCCCAGCCAGTACAAGGTGCTACTGCTGAACGATGATTACACCCCGATGGAATTCGTGGTGATCGTGCTGAAACGCTTCTTCCGCATGGATATGGAAGAGGCGACGCGGGTAATGCTGCATGTCCACCAGAAGGGCGTCGGCGTCTGCGGCATCTTCCCCTATGAAGTGGCCGAAACCAAGGTCAATCAGGTGATGGACTTTGCCAAGCAGAACCAGCACCCGTTGCAATGCACGCTGGAGAAGGCCTGAACGCCAGCTCGCGCCGAAGCGCGCCAAAGGGCATGACCGGCAGGAAAATTCGCGCTAGGGCCGTGGTCCGAAAGCCCTGAAACCGGAACCTGCGTGCTCAATTTTCTCCCTGCAATAGACCGTTATATCTTCCGGCTGGTGGTCGTGCCCATGCTTGGCGTCTTCGCGCTGGCGGCATCGCTGCTGGTGCTCGACAAGATGCTGCGGCTGCTGGATTTCGTCGCGGTAGAAGGCGGGCCTGTAGGCGTGGTGTTCAAGATGCTCGCCACGCTGCTGCCCGAATATGCCAGCCTCGCCATCCCGCTGGGGCTACTGCTGGGCGTGCTGCTGGCTTTCCGCAAGCTCGCCACCTCCAGCGAACTCGACGTGTTCCGCGCAGTGGGGATGAGTTATGGGCGGCTGCTGCGCGTGCCCTATGCGATCACCGCCGTGCTGATGATCGTGAATGTCGCGCTGGTGTTCTTCGTCCAGCCGGTCAGCCGCTTCACTTACGAGAGGCTCGAATACGAGCTGCGCTCGGGCGCGCTGGGGGCTTCGATCAAGGTGGGCGAATTCACTACCCTGGCCGACCGCATGGCGCTGCGGATCGAGGAAAGCGAGGATGACGGCCGGCGGCTGCAGGGCATTTTCGCGCGCGTTGCCAATGACAAGGGGCAGGTGCTGTCGATCTCGGCCCGCGAAGGATCCTTCCTTGCGACAGAAGATAATCCCGACACCATCATCCTGCGGCTGACCGATGGCACCATCGTCCAGAACACCGGCAGCCAGACCCCGCGCGTGCTGACCTTCACCCGCCATGATCTGCCCATAGACCTGCCACAGATCGAGAAATTCCGTGACCGCGGCGCGGATGAGCGCGAGCAGATCCTGCCCGAACTCCTGCGCATCGGCTGGGACCGCGACATTTCCGAAGACAAGCGCGACGCCAGCCAGGCGAGCTTCAATTTCCGTCTGGTGGAAGTGGTGATGATGGCGCTGATGCCGCTGCTGGCGGTGGCGCTGGGCATTCCGCCCAAGCGATCGACCAGCGCGCTGGGCGTGTTCCTCTCCATCGTGATGGTGGTCGCCTATCACAAGGTGAACCAGTACGGGGAAGACATTGCCGCACTGGGCAGGTTCGATCCGATCCTGGCGCTTTGGGTGCCATTCTTCCTGTTCGCCGCCCTGATCCTGTGGATGTATTGGCGCGTCGCCTTCGTGCCGGGCGGGCAGGCTATTGGCGCGCTCGAAACATGGTTCGCCAAGCTGGCGAAACGGATCGGTAAACTGTTCCGCAGACGGCGCTATACGCACATCACGCCGGACGATCCGGATCTGGCGGAGCAGGCCTGAAACATGCAGTTCGATTTCTTCCCGTCGCGCAGGCTGACGATCTACCTGGCCAAGATGTTCTTCGCACGCATTCTGGCGGTGCTAATCATGCTGGTGCTGGTGCTGATGATGATGGATCTGCTGTCGAACAGCGGCAAGATCCTCGCCGTGGCCGGCAATGGCCAGGGCGAATTGCTGACCTATGCCGGGCTGCGCATCCCGCAACTGATCCAGCGCTTCCTGCCCTATTCGGTGCTGCTGGCAACGCTGATCACGCTGGTGACGCTCAACCAGAACAGCGAAGTGGTGGCGATGAAGGCGGCGGGGCTCTCGGCACATCAGGTGCTGGCCCCGCTGCTGCTCACCGCGCTGGTGGTGGGTGGCTTCAGCTTTGTCTTCAACGAACGCGTGGTAACCCGCGCGACCGCAACGCTGAAGGCGTGGGAAGCAGCCGAGTTCGGGCCGATCCCGGCAGAATCGCAGGTCCGCGCCAATGTCTATCTGACCGACGGGCCCAACGTGCTGACCGCCACGCAATTGACCGGCAGCGGCAATGCCATCCGCATGCAGGGTGTCACCTGGTATCGCCGCAGCGCCGAAGGCACGATTGTCGAACAGGTCGAAGCCGACAGCGCGACCTATGCCAATCCGGGGTGGAAGCTGGACAAGGTAGAACGCTTCGATGTCGCCAGCGCTTCGACGCAGGAACAGGCCAGCATGGTGGTGGGCGAAGCGCTGACGCCGGGCCAGATCGAACTCGCCAAGGTCGATCCCGATGCGGTGGCCTTCTGGGATCTTGGCCCGTCGATCGATGCTTACGAGGCAGCCGGGCGGCGCACGGCCGAAATGCGCGCCAAATGGTGGCACAAACTGTCGGGGCCGCTGTCGTCCTTCCTCATGCCGCTGCTCGGCGCTGTGGCCGCCTTCGGGCTGGCGCGTTCGGGCCAGCTTTTCGTGCGCGCGCTGATCGGCATGGCGCTGGGCTTCGCCTATTTCGTGGTCGACAATGCCGCGCTGGCAATGGGCAATTTCGGCGGGTATCCGCCATTCCTCGCCGCCTGGGCACCCTTCATGCTGTTCCTGCTGATTGGCGAAACCGTCCTCATCCGCACAGAAGAGTAGGGTTTTCGGGAACTGCCTCAATCTTGGCGCATTTATGCCACAATGCTGCCACAAAGGAGATACGGCATGAAGAATCTCGCCATTCCCGCACTTGTTGCTTCGCTTGCTCTGGGTGCCTGCGGTGACAACGCTGCCCCGACCGACGAAACGGCACCGGTAGAAGAAACCACCGTCGTCACCCCGGCCGCAACTGAAACTGTAGTGGTCGATGACGGCGCAGACGTTACCGTGGGCACCGAAGACGGCTCGAGTGTTACGGTCGACGGCAAGGACGTCGATGCCACCGTCGGCGAAGACGGCGTGAAGGCCGAAATCAAGGTCGACTAAACACAAGTTTCACGGGGTCGCAGAACCCGTGTTGCGAAGGGCCGTTCCCGTTTCACCGAGGGGAGCGGCCCTTTTCGTGTCCGCTATGCGCGACCACCCATGGTATTGCGTGCAATGCGTGCCACCAGCACGCCCATCCCGGCATGGTTGGCGCCGTGATAGGTCGAAGCCGCCCCAAGCTCGCGCACAAGTCGGCGATGCGCCTCGGGCAGCGCATGATAGGGGATCGATGGCATCAGGTGATGCAACGCGTGATAGCGCAGCCCGACAGGCGCCCAGATCTCTGCCACTACGCCCGGCGGGGGGACATTGACCGAATCGAGAAACTGCGCAGTCACCGTCATCGCCTCGCCCTCGTTCTCCCACAGATGCGCCACCAGAGTGCGCAACTGGTTGAGCGTGGCGGTGAGAGAGACGATCGCCAGTGCGATGAGGATCGGACGCCAGCCAAGCGCAAAGATGCTGCCGATCAGCACCCACGACCAGACGAAGCCGCCCAGCTCCTGCCAGAAGAAGCGCGACTTCTGTTCGCCTTCAGGCGGGCGGCGGCGGAAGTCGGGGTTGATCGCCAATGCGGAAAAGCGCTGCCAGGTCAGTCGGCGCACCGGCGGCAGGATTGCACCCAGCGGCACCAGCACAGCAAAGCGGAACAGCAGCGCCACCGGCGCCAGCAGCGCAATCAGCACGAACAGCGGCAGGCTCCACGGCTTCATTAGCGCCAGCGGGAGATACTCCGGATCCTCCACCGTGCCATATTGCGTGCGCTTGTGATGCAGCGTGTGGACGCCTTCATACATGAAACTGGGCGTCAGCATCGGTATGCCGACCAGCGCGTTCCATGCCGTGCGGAAGCCCGGCAGCGCATCGCGGTGGATGTGCGACAGTTCGTGAATGAATAGCAATGCGCGATAGAGCGCCAGCGCCGAAATCACCCCCAGCAGCACCGCCAGCGCGGTGTTGTCGACCAGAATCGCACCCGCCAGCGAGGCATAGCCGACCAGTGCCGATCCCAGCATGTCGGGCCAGTAGATACCCGGCTTGGCATCGGCGATATCCTTGGTCAGATCGCGGGCGGCGCGCAGCATCGCCTTGTCGTCAGCAATCTGCGAATGCCAGCCGCGCGTATCCCGCAAAGCGAGCGGATCGGCGGCAGCAATGGTCTGTTCGGCGTTCATCATCGGATTTCCTGAAGGTCGTCCTTAGTGGATCGGCGCATGAAATGACAGCGACAGCTATCGATCATAGTGATCGCAGTCGCGCGTCTCCTTGACAAAGATCATGTCCCATACGCAGGGCTAACCCCGACTGAACAAGGGACCGTTCGAGTGGCTCAAACAGATATCGTTATCGAAGCGGTGGAAGGCAAGAAGGGGCGCGCCGCCTTCGTCGACCTTGGACGGGCCTTTGCCGCGCGCGAACCGCATTCGGTTCCACAATTGCGTTCCGAACAGCTCGAACTGGTCGATCCCGGCAAGAACCCCTTCTTCGGCCATGCCACCGCGCAGCTGTACATGGCCATGCGCGACGGCAGGCCGGTGGGTCGCATCGCTGCCCATATCGACCATCTCGCGCTCGAGCTGCCGGAGGAACAGGGCATGGGCCCTGGTACGGGCATGTTCGGCTATTTCGATGCCGAGGATGAAGAAGTTGCCAAGGCCCTGCTCGCCCGTGCCGAGGACTGGCTGCGCGAAAAGGGCATGACGCGCGTGCTCGGCCCGATCTCGCTCTCGATCTGGGAGGAACCGGGCCTACTGGTGAAGGGGCAGGATCACCCGCCCATGATCATGATGGGCCACCATCCCGCGCATTACGCCGGGTGGATCGAAAGCAATGGCTATTTCGAAGCCAAGCGGTTGCTGACCTATGATCTCGACATCACCCATGATTTCCCGCCGCTGATCCGCCGCATCGTCCAGTCGGGTGAACGCAATGACCGCATCCGTATCCGCCCGGTCGACAAGTCGCGCTGGGAAGAAGAGGCCGCCATCGTCCTCTCGATCCTCAACGATGCCTGGTCGAGCAATTGGGGTTTTGTCCCCTTCACCGAACGCGAGATCGCCTATGCCGGCAAGAAGCTGAAGCCGATCATACGCGAGCCACTCAACATGATTGCCGAACTGGACGGGCGGCCGGTCGCCTTCATGCTGGTGTTTCCCGACATCAACAGCGTGCTGATCGACATTCGCGGCAGGCTGTTCCCGTTCGGCTGGGCCAAATTGCTGCGCTGGCTGCGCAAGCCCATGAACGCCGGCATGCGGGTTCCGCTGATGGGGGTGCTCAAGGAGCTCCACAATTCGCGCATTGCCAGCCAGCTCGCTTTCATGATGATCAGCAAGATACGTGAACAGGCGACCGGCCTCTATCACAGCAAGCGCGCCGAAATTGGCTGGATCCTCGATGACAACCAGGGGATGATCGCGATTGCCGATGCGATCGAAAGCAGTGTCAATCGCGAATATGTGATCTACCAGAAGGCACTCTGACACGGCGTAGTGGCAGCAATGTCACGCTGTGCCAGAACCGCGACAGAAGCCGGAACCACTGCGCGGGCATTCGGGTTGATTCGACGCAGCGAGGCGATGTGCAGGCGTTGCGCGAAAAGAGACAAAAATGAGCATCTTGCACAAGGCCGGTAAGAACAGCAGCCTGCCCCGCCACGTGCTGGTGGTGGAAGATGACGCCGTTCTCGGTCTCGCCATCGAACAGGCGCTGTTCGATGCGGGCGTCGTCGAAGTCGAGATCAGCCCGACCACCGAACAGGCACTCGCTGCCTTGCGTCGCAAGCAACCGCAGGCAATTGTGCTCGACGTCCACCTGGCCGACCGGGACGATGGCTGGGCGATAGCCGAACTGGTCCGCACACTGGGGCCCGAAAGCCCGCGCATTATCTTCTCGACCGGTTCCCCGCAGGATATTCCGGAAGATATTGCCGCGCTCGGCTGCGTCCTTGAAAAGCCCTATGAGCCGGATGTGCTGGTGGCATTGCTGCGCGAACCGAAGCGCAAGGGCCTGGTTTCACGCCTGCGCGGCGCATTGCGCCCCAGCTGAACCCTGCAATCTGCCTTGCAGCAGCAGGCCAAGAAAAAAGGCCTCTGCTCGTTGGAGCAGAGGCCTTTCGGGATCGTATCACCAGCCGCTTGGACGGGAGGGGGGGTCTCGGCGGTGATATAAGCTAAATGAGCCAGCCCGAACGGAGTTCCCGGCCCATGCAAATTTTTTTGCACAGCCTGCGCAAAGTGGGATTCTCCTTTCAGATGAAGGGCCTGCGCTGGAATTTGGTCCGGTCGTAACCGGCGAATTCGCTCGCAGCCTCCATGTCGGAAATGCGCAGTTCGCCCGGCCCCCATTTGACCAGCCCTTCGCGGTGCAGTGCACGAATGGTACGGTTGGTATGGACCAGCGACAGGCCGAGCATATCGGCCACTTGCGCCTGCGTGATCGGCAGGTCGAGCACTGCGCCGTGCTTGGCGATTCCGGTCGCCAAAGCACGGTCGAGCAGCCACACCGCAAGGAACACCACGCGTTCCTTTGCCCGCCGCTGGCCAAGCGAGACGATATGGCCCTCCAACGCGGTTTCTTCCTTCGCTGCCAGCCAGGTGATGTCATAGCCAAGCCGCGGGTTTTCCTTGACCAGCGCTTCGAAATCCTTGCGCCCGAACACGCACAGGCGCGCGGGCAGCAGTGCTTCGACCGAATGACTGGCAGGCTCTTCGAACGCACCCTGCAGGCCGATCAGGTCGCCCGGGAACATGAAATTGACGATCTGCCGCCGCCCGTCCTCCAGCGTGCTGAATCGGATCAGCACGCCTTCCAGCACAGTGTAGAGATGCTGCGTCCGGTTACCTTCGGCAAAGACGATATCGCCGCGATCAAAGCGCCGCTCGCCCTGTTTGAAGGTTTGCATATAGGCCAGCTGGTGCGCTTCCAGCGGGCGCAGGCCGGGGCAGTCCTGCAACGGGCAGCTACGGCATTCGTAAGGATCGGTTACCTCGATCAATTTTGCTCTCCTGCGGCGCGAAGCCGTTGAATTCATTTCGGAGGCAGGTCGTTTCCTGTCAACAGATTACGATTTCTCCTCTAAGGAGCGCGCACGCAGCGGAACTTAACCCCATCAAGGGCGTTTCCCCCGCGCAAACCATGGAAGGGGTCCTATGTCGCTTGGTGACCAGATTGCTAAAAACCTGCCCTATCTTCGCCGCTATGCCCGCGCACTGACCGGGTCGCAGGCAACCGGAGACGCCTTTGTCCGCGCCACGCTCGAAGCGGCGCTGGCAGACAGCCAGCTCAAGGCTTCGCTCGAAGGCGGTCGCGTGCCGCTTTACCGCGCTTTCAACAAGGTCTGGGCAAGCGCCTATTTGGACGTGCCCGAACCGGTGGGCGATGCTGGTCATGAAAGCGCCGCGCAGTCGCGTCTCAAATCGATTACCCCGCTCAACCGTCAGGCTCTGCTGCTCACCACGCTGGAAGATTTCTCGGTCGAACAGGCTGCGCAGATCATGGATCTCGATGCCGGTCAGGTGGAACAGCTGGTGCAGGAAGCCGTCAGCGAAATCGACCGCGAGAGCTCGACCAGCGTGCTGATCATCGAGGACGAGCCGCTGATCTCGATGCAGCTCGAAGACCTCGTGACCTCGCTTGGCCACGAAGTCTGCGGCACTGCCGCCACGCGCACACAGGCGCAGGAAGTGGTCGCAGACAAGACCCCGGGGCTTGTGCTTGCCGATATCCAGCTGGCCGACGGCTCCTCGGGCCTCGATGCGGTCGACGATATTCTGGCGATTGGCAGCGTGCCAGTGATCTTCATCACTGCCTATCCCGAACGTCTGTTGACCGGCGACCGGCCCGAGCCGACCTATCTCGTGACCAAGCCGTTCCAGGAACAGACGGTGCGCGCCGCAATCAGCCAGGCGCTGTTCTTCGGATCGAGCCGCGCGCTCGATTAAACCCGCATTCCGGCTGAATGGTAAGGGACTGTCCGGAGATATCCGGGCAGTCCCTTTTTGTTGGGCGCTGAAGCAAGATCAGTCCCCGCGGCTGCGCAGCGTGAACTCGCCGGGTGCGCGCACGGGCGCCAGCAGCGTGCAACGAACGCCCGAGGGGTGAAATTCGAGCTCGACAGGATGGCGCAGCTCGTGTGCGACGATCTTCTCGATCAGATCGGTCCCGAAACCGCGCTTTGCCGGCAAGCCGACGCGCGGACCATTGCTTTCGGCCCATTCGATCCGTGCCAGGCCGTCATTGACCAGGTGCCATGTAATCGTGACCTTGCCGCCAATCGTGCTCAGGGCTCCGAACTTTGCTGCATTGGTCGCCAGCTCATGGATCGCAAGGCCGAGCGACAAGGCATCGTTCGGCGCCAGTTCGACATCCGGCCCTTCGGTAACGACTTCGTGATCACGGTCGTTGGCATAGGGCGCCAGCTCGACCTCGATGACTGATCGGATCGGTGTTGTGCCCCATTCCGACTGGGTGAGCAGATCATGTGTCGCCGACAGCGCGCGGATGCGGCTGTCGATGCCTTCGGCAAACTCGTCGAGCGAACCCGAACGCCGTCGCGTGAGCGCCACGATCGACAGCACATTGGCGAGCGTATTCTTGACCCGGTGGTTGAGTTCACGCGTCAGTGAATTGCGGATCGAATTTTGCTGGGCAAACCATTCGAGCGACCGGCTGTCCTCATGCGCCTGTTGCGTCAGCAGCCGCGCGACCACCATGAGCAGGCTCGCCACCGCCAGGCCGAACATCAGCGTGATAAGCGATAGCGGCGACAGCGACCGGTTCTTCGGCGATTGCACCACGAGCAGCATATTGCGATTGGCGAGGTCGATTTCGCGTTCGGCGATCTCCCCATCGTCACTCCACCCTGACAGCTGCGCCAAGAGCAGCCGCCGATCATTGTCGAGATCATACAGTCGCACACCCAATTCCTCGCCGGTGACCAGCTCGCTTGCCGAAGCAAGGAATTGGGGGGCGCTGAAGGGGCTGTAAATAAAGCCTTTCAGGCTTCGTTGCGGCCCGACACCGTCAAACACCGGCATGTAGATCAGGAAGCCGGCATCCTTTGCGTCGCCCTCCTGCTGCAGCACCACTTTGCCAGATGCGGTGGGGCGCCCTGTGCGCGTCGCCTGGTCCATCGCTTCGCGGCGGACCGCATCCGAATACATGTCATAACCCAGCGCACGGCGGTTACGGAGCGTATCGGGCTGGAGATACAGGATCGGAACGAGCTGGTTGCGCGGCTGTTCGGCCAGCGTCGGGCGTACCAATGTCAGACCGACACGTCCTTCATTGAGCCGTCCCTCGAAATCGGGAAGCTGCGCGGCCGTGATCGCTGGAGCCCAGCCGATCCCTTCCGCACCGCGATAATCCGCATCGAGCCGCAGTTCGGATACGAATTTGCGGAACAATTCTCCGGTTATCGCACCCTGCGAGCCAAACAGCGCTGCACCCGCGCGCAGGAAGGACGAATTGGAATAGGCCCGCCGCTCGATCGCCGAAACCATTGCCTGGGTCTGGCGGTTGAGTTCGGCGGTGTTGCGGACCCGCTCTCCCCGCTCGATCGCATAGACGCTGAGCACGGTCACCGCGGCGACCAGCAGGAAAATCACCAGCGGTACTGCCCGCGGGTAATCCACCAGCCAACGTCTCCGCTTGCCCCGTCGCATGAGATCGTCTTGTACCAGTGTATCGCCTCGGAAATTTCCCTGCCCTGTTGCCTAATATTCATCGGCGGCGTGATTGTTCCACGCGCGGCAAGAGTTTTCCACGCGCGCATGCGGAACCATCTTGCAAAGATCGCGTTCTGCCTGAACCATTGAAGTACCAAGAAGCGGGGCAGGTGCGGCGACGTCCGTTGCGTGCAATCCGCGAAGGCAAGGACGTATTCTTCAAACGATGACATCCGCACCATCTACCCAAGGCAAGCCCGGACAGGATCAGGCGCGTGCCGCGAGGACAGACGAGAAACGCCAGCCGGAGTGGACCAACGGTCTGCGCCGCCTGTACGATTCTGTCGTCGAGGAACCGCTGCCCGACAGTTTCACGGACCTCCTCTCGCAACTGGATTCGAAGGACTGATGGGGGCCGAAAAGCGTACGGCCTCTGAAAAGGCCGATTTCAAGCGCGAACTCACCGAAGTGGTGCCTCACCTGCGCGCGTTCGCTCGCGGGTTGTGCGGGCGCGCCGACATGGCTGACGATCTGGTGCAGGAAGCGCTGCTCAAGGCATGGGCGGCGCAGGACCGGTTCCAGCCCGGCACTAGCATGCGCGCATGGACCTTCGTGATCCTGCGCAATGCCTATCTTACCGATATGCGCCGCAACCGCTTTCGCGGAGAATATGACGAGACCGTGGCCGAGCGTGTGCTGACTGCACCTGCCGGGCAGGAAGAGCCGATCCACCTGTCCGACATGCATCGCGCGCTGCTTACCCTGCCGCCTGAACGGCGCGAGGCGCTGTTGCTGGTTGGCGCGGGCGGCTTCTCTTATGAAGAGGCTGCCAATATCTGCGGCTGCGCGGTTGGCACGATCAAGAGCCGCGTTGGCCGTGCGCGGGCGGCGCTCAACTCCATGCTCGCCGAAGGTTCCGTGCCGCGGCGTTCGGTCGATGACGATATTGCGCATCGCGCCATCCTCGAGGAACTCGACGATGTGGCGGCGGGCCTCGGCGTGGCAGCACGCAGCTGAACAACACGCAAGCCCGCTTGCTCTCGCCCTGCCGTAGCGGCAGATAGAGGGGCAATGAGCGAGCCTGATCCCACGCTGCAACCGCCTGCGCCGACACCGGCGACGGGGGAACCGCATGGGCGGCGCATGGCCTTTGCCGAACAGGAATTGCGGCTGATCTCCGCGCTGGTGGTGCTGATCGGGCTGGGCCTGTTCTTTGCCCTGCCGTTTGTCCTGTCGATCGGCTCGGTGGTGTTCCTGCCGGTGGTGACCGCGGTAATTCTGACGGTGATCCTTTCGCCGCTGGCGGACAAGCTCAATGGCTGGGGCCTGCCCAATGTGCTCGCATCCTTTGTCGCGCTGGTGGTGTTCTTTGCCATTCTGCTGCTGGCGCTGGCACTGATCCTGCAACCGGCAGTGGCGCTGTTCGATCAATTGCCGGCCATGGTTCAGCGTGTTGGTGAACGGTTCACAGAACTGCGCAATGAATTCGCCTGGATCTCGCAGATCAACGAGCAGCTCGCCAAGCTGATGAGCAGCGGCGGCGAACCGCGCGAAGTGGTTCTGGCCACGCCTAGCCTGCTCGAGGAACTGGCTTTCGCCACACCCAGCATCATCATCGAAGTCATTCTGACGCTGCTGATGGCCTATTTCATGATCGAAGCGCGGGTGCGGCTGCGCCAGCGGCTGCTGTTCGGCCGTTCCAGCTTCGGCACCAGTATCAAGGCCGCGCGGGTGTTGCGCGAAGTGCAGGACCGGGTTGCCGCCTATATCCTCACCGTCGGCTGGATCAACGCACTGGTCGGCGTGATCGTGGCGCTGGGGGCATGGGCGCTGGGCGTCGATGCGCCGATCATGTGGGGCGGGCTGGCCGCGATCCTCAATTTCCTGCCCTATATCGGGCCAACGGTGATGATCGGCCTGCTGGCGCTGTTTGGTATTGGCACTGCCGATACCGTATTCCTGGGGCTGATACCTGCACTCGCCTATCTCGGCCTGCATACGGTGGAGGCCAACGTCTTTACGCCTTCGGTGCTGGGCGCTCGTTTCACCATGAACCCGGTGATGATCCTGATCGCCCTGTCCTATTTCTCGTGGATCTGGGGGGTTTTCGGGGCGCTGCTTTCGGTCCCGATCCTGCTGATGCTGACCGCCTTGTTCGACCATGTCGGGCGGCCGAACCTAGTCGGCTTCATCTTTGGCGAACCCCTGTTCGAAACCAATGTATTCGATACTCCAGAGCCGCATCCGCCAGAATAGAAAGGCCCGCCACACCGGACGGTGCAGCGGGCCTCTGGCTGGTGTTCGGTTCGCGCCTGATCAGGCGGGATAGGCCCAGACCGTGCCGCGGGCGAGGTTCTCGCTGGCGAAGGCCCAGTTGATCTTGCCGTTGACCTGATCGAGATATTGCGGACGCAGGTTCTGGTGGTCGAGGTAGTAGGCGTGTTCCCACAGGTCGATCACCAGCAGCGGGTTGAAGCCCGTGCCGACCAGCGTTTCGGCGTCATGGGTGTCTTCAACCGACAGCTTGCCGTCCTTTTCGGCCAGCCACACCCAGCCGCTGGCGAAATGCGCCGCGCCGCGATCGGCCAGCGCCTTCTTCAGCGCATCAATCGAGCCGAATGCCTCGTCAATCATCGCCTTGAGTTCGTCCGAAGCGCTGGTTTCGCTTTCTGCCATCGAATGCCAGTAGAAACCGTGGTTCCAGCTCTGCGCGGCATTGTTGAACAGGCCCTGGTTGCTGCCGCGCGCTGCTGCAACGATGTCTTCCATCGACTTGCCGGCAAGGTCGGTGCCTTCGATCGCGGCGTTCATCTTGTCGATATAGGCCTTGTGATGCTTGCCGTGATGGAACGACAGCGTGCGGGCCGAAACCGCCGGTTCGAGCGCGGTATCGGGATAGGGCAGGTCGATGAGTGTGAAAGCCATTGGGGATCCCCTGTTGGGCTGGTGTGAAAAATTCGGTCTCGCGTCCCTAACGCCCCGGCGGGCGTGTGGTTGCACATAGAGGTGTTATCGCTGGCGAAAAGGGGCAAGCGGTCTTTTCTTCGCGGCGCAATCGCGGCATTGCAGCGGGAACAAGGGAGTAGTCGCACCAATGGCACGCAAATTCTTCGGTACCGATGGCATTCGCGGACGCACCAATGAAGGCGTAATGACCGCCGCGACCGCGATGCGCGTGGGGCAGGCCGCAGGAACGCATTTCCTGCGCGGCGGCCACCGTCACCGCGTGGTGATCGGCAAGGACACGCGCCTGTCGGGCTATATGATGGAAAGCGCGCTGGTGGCAGGATTCACCAGTGTGGGCATGGATGTGGTGATGACGGGGCCGCTGCCCACCCCCGCCATCGCCCTGCTGACGCGCGAGATGCGCGCCGATCTGGGCGTGATGATCTCTGCCAGCCACAATCCCTTCGAAGATAATGGCATCAAGCTGTTCGGGCCCGACGGGTTCAAGCTGTCTGACGAGGCCGAAGCCGCGATCGAGCACTTGCTCGAACAGGAACCGCAGCTGGTCGAACCACAACGCGTGGGCCGCGCCCGCCGGATCGACGATGCGCGCGGGCGTTATATCCACGCGGTCAAGCAATCGGTGGCGAGCGACATCCGCTTCGACGGGCTCAAGGTGGTGGTCGATTGCGCCAATGGCGCTGCCTATCAGGTTGCCCCGTCAGCCATCTGGGAACTGGGCGCCGAAGTCATCGCCATGGGCGTCACCCCCAATGGCATCAACATCAACAAGGATGTCGGATCCACCTCGCTCGATGCGATCAAGGCCCGCGTGGTCGAGGAAGGCGCGGATATCGGCATTGCGCTCGACGGCGATGCCGACCGGCTGATCGTGATCGACGAAAAGGGCCAGGCGGTCGATGGCGACCAGATCATGGCGCTGATCGCCACGCGGCTGCAGGCCCGCGGCGACCTGACGGGTGGCGGCGTGGTCGCCACGGTGATGAGCAATCTCGGGCTCGAACGCTATCTCGCCAGCATCGGGTTGACGCTGGAACGCGCCAAGGTGGGCGACCGCTATGTGCTGGAAATGATGAAGGCGGGCGGCTTCAATGTCGGCGGCGAGCAATCGGGCCATATGATCCTGCTCGACCACGGCACCACTGGCGATGGCACGGTTGCCGCGCTCCGCGTGCTCGCCAGCCTGGTGCGTTCCGGGAAGAAGGCCAGCGAGCTGCTGCACGTCTTCGATCCGGTCCCGCAATTGCTCAAGAATGTCCGCTATTCGGGTGGTTCGCCGCTGGAGAGCGAGGCGGTCAAGCGCGTCATCGCAGAAGCCGAGTCAGAACTGGCAGGCAAGGGCCGGCTGGTGATCCGCGCATCGGGCACCGAACCGCTGATCCGCGTCATGGCCGAAGGCGACGATGCTGCGCAGGTCGAAGCCGTGGTCGATCGCATCTGCGACGCTGTAAGGGATGCCGCCTGATGCTGGAAATGCGCCCCGATTGCGAAGGCTGCGGCGCCGATCTTCCCGCCGAAGCGCCCGGCGCTTTCATCTGCAGCTTCGAATGCACTTTCTGCGCCGAATGCGCCGACAGTCTCGATGATCGTTGCCCCAATTGCGGCGGCGAATTGATGGACCGCCCGACGCGCGCTGCGAAGCTGCATGAGACATATCCGCCCTCCACGGAACGGAAGTTCAAGCCGTGACCACGCCCCCTCCCCGCGTATTGTCGATTGCCGGTTCGGACAGTTCGGGCGGCGCGGGTATCCAGGCCGATCTCAAGACTATCGCCATGCTGGGCGGCTATGGCATGAGCGCGATCACCGCCGTCACGGCGCAGAACACGCTGGGCGTGCAGGGGGTCGAGGTGCTGCCCGCCGATTTCGTGATGCGGCAGGTCGAAAGCTGCCTCGCCGATATCGGCGCCGATGCGATCAAGATCGGCATGCTCGGTTCGCCCGAGATCGCGCTGCGGCTGGCCGAACGGCTCGATTCCTTCCCCGGCGCGATCGTGTTCGATCCGGTCATGGTGGCCACCAGCGGTTCTACGCTGGCCGATGAAGCGACCATTGCCGCCTTCGGCGCGCTGATGGGACTGGCGACGGTAGTCACCCCCAATTTGCCCGAACTCGCCGCGCTGACCGGGCGCGAGGCGCTGGACGGGGAAGAGATATTCCAGTCGGCCCGCCTGCTGGCGGAAAAGCACGACACGATCATCTTCGCCAAGGGCGGCCATGCCGAAGGCGACCAGGTGATCGATTACGTCGTATCCTCGGGCGGCAAGGGGGCGAGCTTCGGCCACCAGCGGATCGAGACGCGCCACACGCATGGCACGGGCTGCACGCTGTCATCCGCGCTGGCAACCATGCTGGCGCATCGCCAGCCGCTGACCAACGCCATCCGTATTGCCCGCGCCTTCACCTATGCCGCAATCGAGAATGCGCCCGGCTTCGGCGAAGGCAGCGGCCCCCTGGGCCACCAGGCGGTGCGCAAGCTGGGTTAGCGGTCGAGCTTGTAGAAGGCCGAGATGTGGCCCCAGGCTTCCTCGGCGGTTTCGCACCACCGGAACAGGTCCAGATCCTTGCGCGAAATCGTGCCTTCATCGGCCAGCGCATCGAAATCGACCACGCGGGTCCAGAAATCCTTGCCGAACAGCAGGATCGGCATGGGCTTCATCTTGCCCGTCTGGATCAGCGTCAGCAGCTCGAAGAATTCGTCGAATGTGCCGAACCCGCCCGGAAATACTGCAACTGCCTTGGCGCGAAGCAGGAAGTGCATCTTGCGCAGCGCGAAATAGTGGAAGTTGAGCGCCAGATAGGGCGTCACATACTGGTTGGGTGCCTGTTCGTGCGGCAGGATGATGTTGAGCCCGATGCTCTCCGCCCCCGCATCGCTTGCACCGCGATTGGCCGCTTCCATGATCGACGGGCCGCCGCCCGAACAGACCACGAACTGGCGCTTGCCGTTCTCGATGATCGATTTCTCGCTGGCGATCCGGGCGAGATTATAGGCTTCGGTGTAATATTTGCTTTTGGCGATCAGGCTGTCGACGATCTTGCGTTCGTCTTCGGACTGGTCCTTTGTCTTCTCCAGTGTCGCCTCGACCGCTTCGGGTGCGGGAATGCGGGCCGAACCGTACATCACCAGCGTCGAACCCACGCCCGCTTCATCGAGCAGCATTTCCGGCTTGAGCAGTTCGAGCTGGAAGCGCACCGGCCGCAATTCCTCGCGCAGCAGGAAATCCTTGTCCTGGAACGCCAGGCGATAGGCGGGGTGCGCCGTCTGCGGGGTCTGTTTGGGGTGGCTTTTTTCGAACTCGGCTTCTTCTTCGGCCGGGTAGAACTTGCGATCGGCAAGATCGCGATTTTGCTTTTCTTCTTCTGTCATTCCCTGCGCGATAGGGCCGCGCGGCGCCGGGGACAAGTCGGAAGAAGGGAAATGGCAGGGGTGACAGGATTCGAACCCGTGGCCCTCGGTTTTGGAGACCGATGCTCTACCAGCTGAGCTACACCCCTGCAGCCGAGGGCGCGCATTAGTATGGGTGCGCAGCCTTGGCAAGCCGCGTATCGCATCGCAGCGCAAACTGTTAGGAAGCGCGCCATGCATGCGCCCGCGCCGGAACTGATCCCCATCGAACTGCTGCTGCACGCCTATCGCAGCGGGATATTCCCGATGGCCGACCACCGGCGTGACCGTGAAGTCTATTGGGTCGAGCCGCGCGAGCGGGCGATCATCCCGCTCGAAGGGCTGCGGCTGTCGACCAGCCTGCGCAAGGTCATCAGGCAGGATCGCTTCCGCGTGACCTGCGATGCTGCTTTTGCCCGGGTGATTTCCGAATGCGCCGCCCCGCGCGAGGAACATGCCGAAAGCTGGATCAGCCACCAGATCGAGGCGAGTTATATCGCGCTGCACGAAGCGGGCCATGCCCATTCGATCGAGGTCTGGCTGGGCGAAGAACTGGTCGGCGGGCTCTATGGCGTGGCGTTTGACCGCGTATTCTGCGGCGAAAGCATGTTCAGCCGTGCGGACAATGCCAGCAAGGTTGCCCTGGCGTGGCTGGTTGCGGCGATGCGACGGGCGGGTTTTGTACTGCTCGACTGCCAGTTCATGACCGACCATCTCGCCACAATGGGCGCTGTGGCCATGCCTCAGGCGGATTATCTGGCGCTGTTGCTTGCGGCGCGGGGGCAGCCCGTAACCAGCCTGCCCTATTCGGTGGCTTCGTTCTCTTCTTCCGCAGGCGCTTCGGCTTCAGGCGAAGGCTCTGCCGATGGGGCGGCCGAAGGGGCCGGTGCCGGACGTGCAACCGGGCTTTCCTCCGGCGCAGGCGGACCGCCTTCCTCGCCGGGGAAGGCCATCGTGCAATCCTTGACCCAGACATCATAGATCGGATGTTCGACCACGTTCAGGCTGGGCGAGTTCTTGAACAGCCAGCCTGAAAAGACCTTGCGGAACTGGTCTTCGGTGCCGCGATCGAGCACCAGCAGCTGCACGAAAGCACCGGTTTCCTTGGGCATTTCCCACGGCGCTGTGCGCTCGCACGCGGAAACCCGCACGATCACATCGCCCACGCGCTGCTGCTCGCCCGGCTTGAGCTTGAGGTCCTGGCTGAGATTATTGCGCTTGTTGAGCAGGCCGATGGTGGCCACGCGCTCTGCCATGGGCGTGCCGATACCCGCCTCGTCAGCCGGGATCGCCGGACTGTCGACCTTTTGCAGATCCTTGGGAATCTCGGTCCGGATCGGACCGGGATCGGGCGGGTCCTGATTGCAAGCAGCAAGCAGGACGAAGCCGGAAAGAAGCGCGGCGGCGCGAAACATGCTCAGGCGTCCGGCGACCAGGCTTCGTAATCGCCCACGGCAGCAGCGCGCTTGCCGCCGCGTTCCAGCGCGCCTTGCGGGCGGTAGGCGGCGGCGGTGCCGGTGGCGTTGGGTGTGTAATCGGCTTCCCAGATGCGCGGCGCGGGCAGATTGCTTTCGGGCACATCGTCGAACGCGCCGTGCAACCAGCCGTGCCATTCGGCCGGCACGCGGCTGGCGTCATTCGCGCCTTCATAGATCACCCAGCGACGTTCGCGGTTGCCGGCGCCCTTCTTCTTCGAGCGGTAATAGGCATTGCCTTGCGCATCGGTGCCGACATGCTCGCCATTGCGGGCCGACCACAGCGTTGTGCCGATGGTGGCGCCGTCCCACCAGGTGAAGATCTTTCCAAGGAAGCTCATGGAGCGCGCGCCTAGCCGATTCCCGCGCGCGCGCCAAGCATCGCGATGCAGTGTGTGGCGCTTACCATTCAACCAGATCGCCCGGCTCGATCCCCAATTCGGCCGCCCGCCCGCCGCGCAATTCCAGCACCCCGCTAACCGTGCCGACCGAATAGACCGGGTCGGTGGAATAGGGTTCGGCCATGGCCGCGATATTGAGGATGCGGTGATCGGTGCCAACGAAGATGATATCGAGCGGCAGCGGGGTGTTCTTCATCCAGAAGCTCTGCGCGGTCGGCGGGTCGGCGGGAAAGATCATGCCTTCGTCGTCGGGCAGCTCGGTGCGGAACATCAGCCCGGCCTTCTGCTCCTCTGGCGTATCGGCCAGCTCGACCTTGAAGCTGTGCTGCTTGTCCTTGCCGGTGACGGTGAGCGGGATCACTTTCAGGCCGGAAATCGGGTGGACGCCGGATTCGGCGGCAGTGGTTTCCGCAGCCGGTGCCTTGTCCGCGGCCGATTGGGCTGAACAGCCGGCAAGCGCCAGCGCTGCACCTGCCAGCACAATCAGTCCCGCGCTTCTGCGACCCATTCTTCAAGCTCCTCGATTGTTTCCGCCTCGATCACGCGCCGGGCGTGATCAAACTGATGGCCTGCACGCATCATGGCGGCAAGCTGCTTGTCAGACTGTTTGTCATGCCATTCAGTGCCCGAATCAAGCGCTTCATCGACATGTCTGCGCGCGAATGGGCCAAAGCGGCGGCGCCGTGCCAGCGCCAATGCCGCTTCTCGCGCCTGCGAATCGGAAGGGCCGATTTCCGCCCGAAGCGCCTCTTCCAGCCCCGCCGCGCGCAAAGTTTCTTCGATCCGCCGCGCGCCAAATCCGCGTGCCAGCAGCCCGCTGGCCTTGGCCTCGCCGTAGGAAACATCGTCGATGTAACCCTTCTCGACGAACCGCGTGACGAGCTGCACAATATCGGGAGGGCCGCTGCTATCTTCCCAGCCCCGCTCGCGAATTTTGCGCTGGAGGTATGCCTGGAGCTTGCCCGAACTGGTCGCGAACCGCGCGACATAGCGCAGCGCCAGCTCCTGCAATCGCGCGCGGTCGAGCGGTTTTGGCGTGCGACGAACACGCCCCCTTGTTGCATCACGATCAACCATCGGCCATATTCGTGCCACAGTCCTTATCAATTGGGAAAGTTTGATTGCCACCGCGATTGGGAGCGGGGTGGAGATTGGCTTTTAGAATCGCCGCAAGGCACTGTTCTTTCACGGGTATCGCAGGATAACTATGACCGACGCCGTTTTGACGCCGACGCCGAACGATTGCGATCTGCCCCGCCGCAGGTCCGACTTCGCCACCTTCAACGAAGCCATCGACTACGCTGCCCGCAGCGAAAAGGGGCTCAATTTCCACGACATGCGCGGCGATCTGGAACGCGTCTATCCTTACGCAGAAATGCGCGAGGATGCGCTTTCGCTGGCCTACAAACTGGTCGCCGCCGGAATCGGCAAGGAAGACCGCGTGGCGCTGGTGGCCGAAACCAGCCCGGAGTTTGCCGCGCTGTTCTGCGCCTGCGTCTATGCCGGCGCATGGCCCGTGCCCTTGCCGCTGCCAACCACCTTCGGCGGCAAGGAAAGCTATATCGACCAGCTTTCCGTGCAATTGCAAAGTAGCGATCCCAGGATACTGCTCTATCCGCCCGAAATCGCCGATATGGCCAAGGCAGCGGCAGACCGTCAGGGCTGCGATGGCGAAAGCTGGGATGTCTTTGCCAAGCGCGAAGGCCCCGAATGCGATCTGCCCGAAGCAGTCAAGGACGATATCAGCTACCTCCAGTATTCGAGCGGATCGACCCGTTTCCCCACCGGCGTTGCGGTTACGCATGAAGCGCTGCTGCACAATCTGCGCGGCCACGCCGAAGCAACCGATATCGGCACCAATGACCGCGTGATCAGCTGGCTGCCGTGGTATCATGACATGGGGCTGGTCGGCTGCCTGCTTTCGCTGATCGCCAACCAGGTCAGCGCCGATTATCTCAAGACCGAGCATTTCGCCCGTCGTCCGCTGGCCTGGCTCGACCTGATCAGCCGCAACAAGGGCAATTCGCTCAGCTATTCGCCCACCTTCGGCTATGACATCTGTGCGCGCCGCATTTCCAGCCAAAGCCATGTCGAAGACCGCTTCGACCTGTCGCGCTGGCGCACGGCGGGCAATGGCGCGGACATGATCCGCCCAGACGTGATGCAGAGCTTCGTCAATTCCTTCTCCAATGCGGGTTTCAAGGCGAGCTCCTTCACTCCCAGCTATGGCCTCGCCGAAGCGACGCTGGCGGTCACCGTAATGCCCCCGGGCGAAGGCATTCGCATCGAACTGGTCGAGGAAGAGCGTCTTTCGGGCCGCCCGCGCAACCTGTCGCGCCCGGCGCGTTATCGCGCGATTGTCAATTGCGGCAAGGCGCTGCCAGGCATGGATGTCGAAATCCGTGACGAGAAGCGCAATGCCAAGGGCGACCATCAGATCGGCAAGGTCTGGTGCCGCGGCAAAAGCGTAATGCACTCCTATTTCCGTAACGAGGAAGCCACCGAGGAATGCCTTGTCGATGGCTGGCTCGATACGGGCGACATGGGCTATCTCGCCGATGGCTATCTGTTCATCGTCGGCCGGGCGAAGGACATGATCATCATCAACGGCAAGAACCTGTGGCCGCAGG
>CBFGON010000029.1:0-26631 GCA_965650395.1 uncultured Qipengyuania sp.
TCCGGTCGCCGCTTGCGAAACATGGAATCGAGCACGCCCATCGCCTAGTGTGTTAGCAGGTCAACACAGCCATGCATAGTCCGCTCCGGCTGAACGCGGCGCAACAATCCCCGCCTCAGTAATAGACAGTGATTCCCAGCGTCAGCGGCGAGTAATTGAAATCGGTGATATATTCCACGTCGAGTTCCTTCGACGTCTTGTCGTAGGAATGCACCCGCATCGCCGCATTTCCAAAGATCATTGCCGCTGGATAATCCTTGCCAGGAATTTTCTGCGTAACGCCTGAAAAGAAGCGTTGCTCCGAGAATGGCTGGAAGGTGTAGATGCCGTTGATCGCCTGCGACGCGCCATCGAGATAGACTTCGGTCACCATGCTGCGTCCGAACAGTCCGGCAGTCTGCGCCATGCGGACCTGAATGTAATCGCCTTCGTCGATACCGGCATCATCCTCGACCGAGAAATGCGCGTAATTCACCGGTTCGATCGCCACGGTCAACCGGTCCTCTGGCCGCTTCAGCCCTTCAAGAAAGGCATGGTCGAACTTCCCGTCGAGATCGGTGTCCATCAGGCAGAATTGCGATTCCTTGGCCACGCTGGTGGCGAGGTCGGACAGGCCTAGCGTCAATGCGGAGAGCGTCTGCTGGACGAAATTGGCCTTGGCGCGCTGGCAATAGACGGTTGAATCAGAAGGGAAACGATCAAGGTCGCCACCGCCCCAGGCGACCGCCTGACGCAGGATTTCGCCCTTGGTGATCTTGAGGTCGATCCCGCCGATGTTCGCCGCAACATCCTGGGTCGTGCGGCCATGAAACAGCCAGCCGAGCGGCGCGTGAAAGGCCAGCTCGCCCGGCAGCAGTTTGCGCCGCTCGCCACGGGCATGGGGTTCCTTGGGCGGAACGATCATGCGCGGCGAAAGGCGGACGTCATATGTGCCATTATCGGCGACGCTTGTCTTGATCGTGCGATCGACGACCACCGGAGGAGTATCTGGGGCAGGGTTTTCAGCCATGACTGGTGCTGGCGGCAGCATCGGAGCGGGTGCTGGCGGAACCACCGCATCCGTTGCAGTTTGCACATCACCATCCTGCGCTGCCAGCGGCGCACAGAGCGCAGCCAGAACCACGCCAGCGACCATCAATTTCATCCGAAAAGCCCCCTCGAATCAGGGGGCTGTATTTACGCCCTGCGCTGGCTTCCCGCAACGACGCTTTCGGGCAAATCCTCGCCGAAAACGCGCTGGTAATATTCGGCCACCAGCATGCGTTCTTCCTCGTCACACTTGTTGACGAAGCTGAGGCGGAAGGCGAAGCCGACGTTCTTGAAGATCGCGTAATTCTGCGCCCAGGTGATCACCGTGCGCGGGCTCATCACAGTGCTGATATCGCCATTGATGAAACCCTGCCGCGAAAGATCGGCGACCTTGATCATGTCGGCAAGGATCTTGGGATCGGTTTCGGGGTTCTTCGCTTCGACGATCTGCTGTTCGATCTCGGCCGGCAGGTAGTTCAGCGCGGTGACGATATTCCAGCGGTCCATCTGGCCCTGGTTGATCGCTTGCGTGCCGTGATAGAGCCCGCTGGTATCGCCCAGCCCGACCGTATTGGCGGTGGCGAAAAGGCGGAAATGCGGGTCGGGCCGGATCACGCGATTCTGGTCGAGCAGGGTCAGCTTGCCCTGCTGTTCGAGCACGCGCTGGATCACGAACATCACGTCCGGCCGGCCCGCGTCATATTCGTCGAATACCAGAGCCACGGGATGTTGCAGTGCCCAAGGCAGCAGACCTTCGCGGAATTCGGTCACCTGCAGCCCGTCGCGCAGCACGATAGCGTCGCGGCCAACCAGGTCGATACGGCTGATATGCGCATCGAGGTTGATGCGGATGCACGGCCAGTTGAGCCGCGCGGCGACCTGTTCGATGTGAGTCGACTTGCCGGTGCCGTGATAGCCCTGCACCATTACGCGCCGGTCATGGGCAAAGCCTGCGAGGATCGCCAGCGTGGTGTCCGCGTCGAAGACATAGGCCTCGTCCAGATCGGGCGTGCGCGCATCGGGCTTGCTGAAGGCGGGCACTTCCCAATCGATATCGATGCCAAAAGTCTCGCGCACGCTCACCGTGGTATCGGGAGCGGAAAGGACGGTTTTGGCAGAGGCTTCGAAGGTCTTGTCGGTCATGTCGTTCATCGGTCAAGCGACCTAGGGATTTATCCTGCGTGCGCCAAGCCTATAATCCCCTTTGTGAGTCGCCCAGACCCCCTCGAATTTCTTCGCCAGCGGATAGTGGGCGGCGTGCGCGCGGCCTTCAACGAAGGCAATGCCGATGCCACGCCGCGCGCCAGTTCCGACGAAGCGCTGTTCGAGCGGGACAGCCCGATACGCATGGTCCATGCCGATATTATCGGGATGATGGTGGGCGGTATCCGCAGTCTGTTCCTGCAGATGCTCCACCCGCATGCGCTGCAAGGCGTGCTCGACTTCTCCAATTTCCGCGAGGACATGGAAGGGCGCCTGTCGCGCACCGCCCATTTCATTACCGACACCACTTTCGCGCATCGCGATGTGGCGATGGAGGCGGTCGAACGGGTTAATCGCATCCATCGCGGCGTCAGCGGCACTCTGCCCGATGGCACGCCCTATTCTGCCACCGATCCGCGCACGCTGGCATGGGTCCATGTGGCCGAAGCGACGAGCTTCCTTGCCGGCTATATGCGCGTCACAAAGCCCGACATGCCGGGGCACGAACAAGACGAATATTACCGCCAGTTCGCCGTCATCGCCCGTGCGTTGGGCGCTGATCCCGTACCCACGGACCGACGCGAGGCTGAGGCTGTGTTTCGTGAACTACGCGCCGATCTGCGCACCAGTCCGGAAGCACGAGAAGTGGCTCGCTTCGTGGTCGAGATCAGGCCGCAAGGCGCCCCGCCCGCGCTCCAGAAGGCGGTAATGGCGGAAGCGATTGCGATCGTCCCGCCCTTTGCTCGCTCGATGCTGGGCCTCGAACGCCCCGGCCTGAGCGGCATCCCTGCTCGAGCCACCGCCTGGGGCGCGGCAAGGACGCTGCGTTGGGCTTTCCGGCAAGGTTGAGGCCGTCAGGAAGTATGTCGAGTGACAAACGGCAGGTGACCTGCCACGATTGACCGATTGCGTTCGGGAAGATGCGGCGCGGACGTCGTGACAAGTCCGGTCGCGTCGCGCGGTGCGACTACAGCGCCATAGCGGGGTGGGTAAATGCTGACGCTCCTGATCTCATTGCTGTTGGTCGCCACGACGATTGCCGTCCATTACGAAGTGCTGCGCTTCACTTCGCAGCGCGTCAGTCATTTGCGCATATTTCCGAGGATGCGGATCATCATGATCCTTGTTGCGGCGCTGGCTTCGCATCTGACCCAGATCATGCTTTACGCACTGACTTATCTGCTGCTGGAAGATTTGGGCGGCTTCGGCACTATCGGGGGCGAAAGGGGTCACGATTTCGAGGATGTGTTCTATTTCTCCATCACCAGTTACACCACGCTGGGCTTTGGCGATCTGGTGCCAACAGGCGAATTGCGAATTATCAGCGGTATAGAAGCGCTCAACGGGCTGGTAATGGTCGGCTGGACCGCTTCGATGACATACCTCTACATGGAAAAGTTCTGGCACATCCAGGGGCGTCAATCTTGAGCGGCCGAGTATGTCGGCAGGCAAGTTGATTTGACTCAGCCCGTAAAATGAAAGCTTATACCTTGGCATCGCAACGGCTGGATTGAGGGGCAATGACCGAGCGGCGCTTTCGCGTTACCCACACCCTGACAGTCAAGTCGCGGGCATCCGCTTGCCGCGGCAAGACCGGCTTGCATGGCTAGCGGCGCTCAGCCGGACTGCCGCCCACGGCTGGCCTTACGCTTCGGCATTACGGGACATCGCCCGCCAAGACTTTTGCCCGAACATCACGCGCTGGCGCGTACGGCGTGTGAGGCCATTTTTATCGAGGCCAAGGAGGCGCTGGCCGATCTGCACGCCAGGCACCGACACCTTTTTGCTGAAGATGAACCACTTGTCCGTCTCGTCAGTGCCATGGCCGAAGGGGCCGACACAGTTGCAGCGGAGGCGGCGATCAACCAGGGTATTGCCCTGTCTGCCTGCCTGCCCTTCGAGGCCTCAGCCTATGCGCAGGATTTTTCGTCTGAGGGATGGGAGGCAGCCCAGCGTCTGATTGCAGCTGCCGATGGCACACTGGCACTAACCGATCACAAGGGTGGCGACGAAGCGGGCTATGAAGCGGTCGGCCGCCTGGTCTTGGCACAATCGGACATACTGATCGCCATCTGGGACGGTGAGCCAGCACGCGGTCGTGGCGGCACCACCGATGTTGTGGCCGAAGCCATCGCGCGCCACGTGCCTGTCATCCACGTCAATTCGGATGGTCTGCATGACCCGATCCTGCTGTGGAGCGGTCTGCACGACGAAATCCCCGACCGGCCCTCAATTGACGGTGTTGAACGGATTCCGCTGGCTCGCGCTTTCGTTTCGCTAGTCGAAGCGCTCTGCGCTCCACCTGAAGGTGACGAAGCCAGTTCTCTGCGCGATTTTCTCAATGGCGGCCAAAGTGCTTCCGAAGCGAGTTTTGCCTGGCCGTTTCTCATGTTCAGCAGCGGCGCGCGCTCGTGGAAAAGAACGCGTTTTCGCCAGCCTGATGAAACCGAATCGCGGAGCTATTTCACGCCTCTGGTGGAACCATTCGCGGACTTGGGAAGGTTTGGCACGCGGCTAGTTGGCAGCCTGAGCGACCGCTTCGCACGCGCCGATGCAGCGGCGAACGGATATGCACTGCAGTTCCGAAGCAGCTTCGTGACAAATTTTTCGCTTGCAGGTTTGGCCGTGGTGCTGGCGCTGGCCGGATTGCTGGCACCTGCTGCCAAGGTTTGGCTGATCAGTGCCGAGTTGTTGGTTATTGGCCTCATCATCATAAATACGCGCCGGGCCAATCGCTCCAGTTTCCACCAATTATGGATCGATCGGCGCCATTTGGCAGAGCGGCTGCGGCTCTTGGCAATTTCGGCCACCCTGGGACGGCTTTCCTTGCGCGATGTGGAAGATGGCACAACTCATCCGGGCTGGGAAACATGGTATGCCCGGGCCACCGCACGGGAGATGGAGCTGCCGCCCGACAATCTCGACAAGGACTATCTCGAAAAGGTCCGCAACGCGGCGCTGGGTCTGATTTCAGATCAGATCGGCTACCACGAAGATAATGCCCATTCGATGAAACACGCGAACCACCGGCTTCACAGCTTGGGCGATGCGCTGTTCGTCGGGACAATTCTATTCTGCCTACTCTATTTGGGTGCCAAACTCTTTATCCCGACGCCAGTCAGGATTGGCGGTATCGGACTGACCGAGATCGTAACTTTGGCAACCGCGCTGTTTCCTGCGCTTGCAGCATCGCTCTATGGCATCCGCATGCAGGGCGATTTTGCGGCGACTGCCGAACGGTCGCAGGCCATTGCGCGACGGTTGAGAAAACTGGAGACGTCGATGCGCAAAGACGTTCTGACCTATGACCGACTGGTCGACCGGATTCGCCGACTGAGCGAAATAATGCTGTCCGACATTCACCAATGGCAGCAGCAATATGAAACCCGGCCGCTCAGCCTGCCGGGTTAAGCGCCTGTTCTAATTGTATTTGTCGAGTTCCTGAACGATGGTCGGCGAAACGTCCCGCGCCGCTTTGCGGCCGATGAACAGATCCATATGCGCATAGTCTGGAAAGAGTATCTGCTGGTAAAGTTCGGCATGATCAGGATTAATCACTGATAGCCAGGCACGCGTTCGCTGGCCTGATTCCGGGTAGAAAATCTGGTTATTTACGCCCGAAAGGAAAGTGATAGGCAAGACCATTCGTCTTGCTGCATCGACAGAGGTGTAGGGATTGCTGCCGTCGGCCGCTACCGCATGGCCCGTCGCCATGATCAATTGAAGCTGATCGAAGGGCCGGGTCGAAATACGGCTGAACATTCCCGCAAGCGCCACGTGGGTATCATGGCCCAGCTTGCTGTGGTCATAGCTCGGCCCGTAAACAGCAAAGACCCGGCGGCAGGTCGGATTCTTGCATTCCTGTCCTTCGGGAACCGGAACCTGATACGCAACAACGTCGATCTTATTGCTCGTCTGGTTGGCAGGATCAGGGGTAAAATCGAACACGCCATCAAGGATGCTCAAGCCACCAAGCAACTGCGCCATGCCTAGGTCAGATTTGACGTAGTTGAGCCAGTTAGTCACCGGATGCAGCGTCAGTTGCGACGCCATGACCGAACGGAAGCCCGTCACCGCGCCACAGCCCAAGCCCATGAGCAGACTCATCGAACCGACGCAATGCGCCATCGCCTGAAGCGTTTCCGCTCCCGTCTCTTTACGGATGAATTCGACCGCAGCAGGCCAGTCAAGCCGGGCGATGTCGTCGATCGTGAAAGCTGGCGGACGGGTACGTGAATTACCTGAATCGCCGCTTGCCCGGTAATCGAACAGCCACACGTCATAACCGTGGGCGACCAGCGTTTCAGCGAGATTCTCATCGACTGTGGGTGTGGCAAAGGACTTGGCCTTGACCGAGAAACCGGGAGCCAGCACCACGGGCCCTTTCTTCCCTCCTTCATAACGGGTCAGCCCGATCATCACTCCATCCCTTGTCTTGACGTAGTGCGATTCCGGATTGGGCAAGCGCAGTTTGCGCGGCTCGTATGCGGCCGCCTCGGTGGCAGGGAAATCGCTAAGTGTCGCCAGCATTCCCCCATAAGCCTGGAACACGGTTCCGGCAAAAAAACCGGCGAACTTGGCAGAGAAATACTCGGCAATTGCGTCGCGTGCAGCGGGAAAATGGTCGATAAGTTTGCCGACAATTCCATGTTGCGGTTCCATCCGCATGGACGAGGCCTGCCACATCAGATCTTCAGGCCCCAGACGCAGAATCCCCTCAGCCAGCAGTTTGCCGGTGGAATCGGTCCCCTCTCGAATTTGAATGAAGAGTTTGGTCAGGTCAGTCCATGGGTCCGAATGGTTGCGCTGTTCCAGTTCCTTATAGCCAAAGAAGTGGCACGTACCGTCTGGCCGCTCGAGCACCATGTCATACGTCATCAGCCAGCGTTCTGCGTGAGAGGGATCGACTGTCAGCAAACGAAAGCGGCCCTCCCGCACCTTCATCGGCAGGCTGGCCACCAACGGGCAGGTGACGGTTCCGCTGATCGTTGCTTCGTGGTTTGTCCGACTGACCAAGGCATTGAGGTCGGAACTATCGATGGTCAGCTCGAAAGCGCAGGTCTGGCCTTCGCATTCCCCCCACGCGGCGGCTTTTGCGAAATCGGTAGAAATGCGCTCGCTTCGAGTTGCCTTGTCAGTTGTGTCACGCAGGCTGACGAAACCGTGCATGGTCTCGGTGAAGGAGAACTGCGGGCTCATCATGTCCGGGTAGAGCCTGATCAATTCCTTGATCAGATCCTTGGCCAGAACGATCGCACCGTCCTCAAACGCCTGCTCGATCTTGCGCAAGAGTTCCCAGACAGGACTGGCCAAGTGTTCTTCGGCCGATTCCACAATATGCTTGAGCGCCCCCCATATGCCGTGCCCTTCCGATTGCGATGCCGGATGTTCGCCAGGCATTTTGGGTGGAGCGATTGGTGGAGACGGAAGAGAAGGCGGCAACTTCCCACTGGCCGTCATCGCCCAGTCGATTTTCCAGTGCTCGCGCTCCGCGATCAATTCGACTGCGCGTTCGGCGACAGCCGTTATGGTAAGCAGCGGATTGACCCCGACAGCACCTGGCATCACTGCCCCGTCGCAGACGTAGAGTCCGCGATGCACTTCGGTACCGGTGGCACCGGAGAAGACCCGGCAGGCATCATCGACAACGCCTTGTGTGGCATCGTCGGCCATGGCGCAGCCGCCAACGGGATGCACAGTGATGGTCTTCTTGCCCAGCGGACCGGTCCACAACGGGTCGGGAAAATACTGACCGTTGATGGCAAGTGCAGCGCGCTTCATCCAGTCGTCGTCGCGGACCATGGTCTTTTCGCGCCCTGCGTCTGGCCAGTCGATCGCCAAGCGGTCATTTGCCAGTGTCAGTTTTCCTCGCGCATCGTCCACACTCATTACCAGATAGGTCTGTGTGCGGGCGACAGGCCCCTTGTAAGCCCAGTCGGCAATGCTGCCCGGATTGTTCTGAAACGAAGTACCAAGTGCCTTGGCGTCGAGCAGCCGTGGTTCGACCTCGTCTAAGCCGAAGCGTGTAAAGCTCCCCGCCATTGCATCGGCAAAAAAGAAGGCGGGTGGCAGCATGGTGGCGAGGATGCCGGGAGCAACACCCTCCTCGATCACCAGCCCCTCACGCACCTCGGGCAGCCCGCGGATGTCGATGATCCCGGCGATGCAGGGTCCGGGAAATGCTTTCTTGGGTTCGTCATTGGCCCCCATGCCGATCGCGTAGATCGGATCGGCCGCGAGCGTCTTGGTGCCCTGGCCATCCAGGCTTTCCTCGGTCTTCCAATAGCTGTCATAGGAAAATCCGAGCGCATCGCCATTGCCCGAAAAACGCGAACCCAAGGTTGGTGAAACCTGAAGGCCATGCTCGGCGCTACGCAGCAATATCTCGGTCGAGCCCAGTGCGCCCGCGCCAAGGATGACATGGTCGGCTAGGACGCTGCCAGCTGCACCTTTGGCACCTTCGCCATTAGGTTCGAAATGCACTCGCCAGCGCGGGCCTGCACGCTCTACCCGGATCACTTTTGCCTGAGTGAATATCTGTGCCCCATGATTATGTGCGTCGGGCAGATAGTTCATCAGCGTTGTGTTCTTGGCTCCGTAATTGCACCCGCTGCAGCAATCACCGCAATTCGTGCAGGCTGGCTGGGCAACGCCAAATGGGTTGGTACGGTCCTCGAAGTTTACCGCTATCGGCGGACGATAAAAGGGCTGACCTAGAGATTTGGCTGCTTTCTCCAGCGCCTCTAGCTTTCCGAGTTTCGGATAGTTTTCGGGATAAGGCTTCGAATCCAGCATCATACGTGCGCGCTGGTAATATTTGTCGAGCGCGTCGGGATGATCGCGAAAGACGCGCGGCCAATGATTGGCGTCGAAAAGGCGCCGGTCGATTTCCAGCGTGACATTGGCATTGATCAATGAGGTTCCGCCGAGCCCGCAGCCAACCAGCGCCCACGTGTCAGGATTGACATGGAGATCGAACAAGGCAGCAGCATCACCGATCGTGCCACGCGCGGTATTGGCTTGCATCGACCCGCGCGCATCAGCAAGCTTGTCGGGGTAGTTTCCAGGCGGGATTTCACGGCCGCGCTCAAACACGCAGACAGTCTGGTTGGCGCGCGCCAGGCGCGATGCGGCAACCCCCGCGCCATAGCCAGATCCGACTACAACCACCGTATAGCTTGGCGCAACTTCGCTAAGCTCGCGAGAGATCATACGATAGGCAGGTGCACGCGTCATTGCGCTGCCTCCTTGCTCGGCGTAAGCGTGGCGGCATCCATTCCGAGGAAGCGCAAAACACGCTGACGTGCGATGGTGGCGATACGTTTTTCGACAGAAGCCGAGAATACCTGCCAATCCGGCTGTGTTGCATCAACTGCCTTTTGGACTCGTGCAAGCAGATCTCCAGTCTGCGAACCTCGCTTTCCGGCATCGGCAACATGGACAGGATTCATCTTGCCATTCACCGGATTGTTGAAAAGCCTCAGCGCCACCACGTCGAGCGTGTCATCGATCAGGATCGCGGAAGCACCTTGCGCTGGGCGAAGTTGCGGCTCGTCGAGCACCCATCCGCCAGTATTGAAGATTGAAACGGGGCGTTTGAATGGATGGATCACTATCTGGTCCTGAAAAGGCTTGTGGGTGTGACCAAAGATAAATGTCAGATCCTCCGGCAGTTTTGTTCCGGGCCGCTCAGCAAACTGGTGTCGTACAGGACCGCCGACATACCAGCGCAAATCGGTGATCTCCGACCCCATCATGACCTTGGCGTAGCTGTCGCGCTGCTGCTCCGCCCCCCGCGAAGCAGTGAAATCGACAGCGGCCTGGATCACCTGGTCCAGCTTCACACCATATTTGAGCTGCTGATCGGGCGCGAAACCGAAGTTGCGATGCATCGCGGTCATGATCCGCTTGGCCAGCGTCTGCGCGAAATCATGCGAAGCTCCGGCGTCGAGCATTGTTTCGTACAGCGTGTCGGCACCGGTCCCGATCGCCCCCGAGCTGCCGAGGTTGGACCAAAGAAAGTCGATCCACTGCCCGTTTTCGCTTTCGAGGTCGCTGATCTTCGACGGAGGTCGTTCATCGCCGGTCAGCCAGCCGCGCAGGCTAGAGAGCGCGCGGTACATGGAGTCGACATAATGGCCGTGGTGCAACACGACCGCCCGTATCCCGTCTTCTGACAGCAGCGCCCAGTTGGGATAGGCAACATTTACCTTTCCCGCCGCCAGATGCTCATAACGCTGCATCAGCGCCTGAAGCATACTGCAGACATGCTGCGGCTGCTCCAGCAGCGGCGTGGCATATTGGATATCGGCCGTGATCGGATTTCGGGAGTTGTCTGCCAGTCGGCGCACGAACTCGCGGTCCTGCGCCATGCGCCACATATGGTGATCATGGTTGCCCGGAATATAGATGATATTCTCCGAGATCACACGCCGCTGGTTGTTGGGGAGCAACGTTTCGAGCAGTTGGAGGAAGCTCTTTGATACCTTGCCGAAGGGCGTCAGACCAAGGTCGAGCGCATCGCCCAACAACACCAACTGGACCTGCTCACCCGGTTTGGTCAGCGTCTCAAGCGTCGCCAGCATGGCTTTGCCCAAATCCAGCATGACGTCACTCGGCCCATGGAGGATTTCGCCCTGTTCGTCGCAATGCGTCAGCGTGCTTTCGCGCGCACCCAAATGAAGGTCAGAGAGCACGAGGTAGCGAACGCTCATAAGTCTTGCTTCAGAAGGCAGCTGTAGAACGCGTCCCTGACGTCCTTCTCGCGCGGATCATTCCATTTGTAGGTGCCCAGCTGATTGGTGATCCAGGCGTAGGCGACCTGTTCCTGCGGATCGGCAAACGCCAGCGACCCGCCCAATGCAAACGTGCCGAATGCCGCAGGTGTGCGCGCAAATTGCCAGCCAGGAAACGGCTTCTCGAAACCATATGAATAGCGTAGCTGAGTCTTGAGCACCTGATCCTGCAAGCCAAGACGCGGCGGGGCCACGCCTGTTTCTAGCTGGTCCATCAACTGCGGCGAAATGCCGTAGGCCGAACCGCCCATGGCAAACACATTGTAAATCGCTGCGAGCGCCGCCGAGGAAGCCATCCCGCCAGCTCCCCCGTCTTCTATGCTCCACCAGCCCTCTTGATCGAGTTCGCCCGGCCCGCCCAGCAGCAGTGGATTGTTGAGCGCACGAAAGGCGAGTGACCACGGCCAGAACAATCCAGCCACCAGAGACCATGGCATATTGTGGTGCTTGACGACGAGGTCGAACAGATTGAACCCGTCGATCCGGGCGATGCGTTCGTGGTCAAAATTGGCAGGAAGGCCTATAAATGCCTCGGCCCCAAGCGGCCCGGCCAGCTCCTCGGCAAAGAACTGTTGCAAGTTGCGCCCTTGCGGATCGCGGCGACGGATCAACTCACAGGCGATCCAGCCGAGAGAATAGGGATGGTTGCCCGCATAATCGCCCGGCACCCAATTCGGCTCCTGCTGCGCCACGGCACGTGCCATGACTTCGTGTTGCGCCATGTTTTTCCGATTGAGCTTAATGTCGAGCGCCGCAACGCCCGCCTGTTCGGACAGGACCTGACCGACGGTCAGCACCTCTTTGCCTTTGCAGGCAAATTCCGGCCAGACATCACCGATGGGTTCGTCATAGGAAAATAGACCATTTCCTGCGGCCACCGCACAACTGGCAGCGCTCAACCCCTTGGTGACTGAAAACACCAACCCAATCGTGTCATGCGTCCATGGGCGGGTGCGCAATTTGTCCTTCCATCCGCCATAGAGGTCCACAACCGGCTCGCCACGATGATAGATCGTGCAGGCGGCCCCGAGCGTGTCACTGTTCAGGTGTCGAGCGAAAACATCGCGTACCCGTTCGAAACCCGGTTCGACAAACCCGCCAACCGGTGGTGGCTCCCCCCTGTGTCCCACTAGACCTCCTCGGCGATCTTCGCCTCCAGACTGGCAAGTTGTTGCGCGGCCACCGCAATACTCGGCCATTGTTCGCAAGCGTCAGCATCAAAAGGTGCGATTTGCGGCGCAAGGCACTCGAAAGCTGCCTTCGTTTGCCCTTGCAGCGAAAGGGCGTGCGCGATTCCATTCGCCAGTCGCAGCGAGCCTAGCCGATTGCCATTGGCCAGCGTCCGCTCGAGCACTTCGCGCGCTTCAGCCAGCCGTCGATCAGCGTTGGTGCGATCAACCATAAGCAACCGATAAGCGACTTCAGGGGCCATATTGAAGATATGGTATTCGGCCATTTCCCGCTTGATTTCGTCAAGCTGGATCACCGCCTGTTCGAGTTCACCCTGCGCGGCCTTCAACATGGCGAGTCCGACCTTCATCCCGATCAGCATTCCGGTGCCCACTTCAGAGGCTAACGCCTTGCCACTATCGAGTGTCTTCGTCGCAGCAGCGACATTTCCAACGACCAGTTCAAGAACGCCCGACAGCAATAGGTTGGTTGTTCCCCAATGACCAAGCTCGTGTCTGCGCGCCAGTTCCGCGGCTCGATCATTGGCCGCGCGCCACATGCCGGAATCGCCCAATGCCCCCGCGGCCATCTGCAGGTAGATTTGGACAAAAGACTCAAGATGCGGATGGGCTTTTTCGATGGCGAGATGCTCTGCCTGTCGCATGAGTCCGAGGCCATCATCGATCTGGCCCGCAAACACCTTCACCAACCCGAGGAAGCAGGCGAGCCAGATTTCCGGCGAGATCTCTCTGAGGGGTCCTTCATTTGACGGGTCGATGCGATCTGAAAATCCGCTGGCCTGTTCGAGACAGTCGATGGCCCTGGCCAACTCGCCCATGAAGAAGGCGTTGATTCCGTCCGCAGTGAATGCCGCCAGTCGATGGAGTGGATCTCCAGACGCATCGGCCACATCATGCAACGCCGCAACGCTCTTCTGCGCGTCAACCATCGAATTGCGATTGTAATCTACCCGCCAGAGCCACCATGAGGCGCTGAAGCGGGTATTGCCCGCTGGCAATGCCCCCGACAATTGTTGGACACGAGCCAGCACCTTGCGCATGTGAGCTGAATTATAACCGTTGGAGAGCATCAGTGCATTGCCCTGCAATACAAGCGCATCCAGCAATTGTTCGGCGCATTGCTCATTCGGATCCAGCGATTCAATCAGCTTGACCGCGGTAGAAAAAAACTCGGTTGCAACCCTGACAGAACCCCAACTGAGCGCCTTTTCGCCCGCGCTGATCTGGTAACGAATGGCCTTGTGCAGATCTTCAGCGACCAGAAAGTGGTGGGCCAATGCTTCGGCATGGTCATCCAGAGCACCGGCGTTGTTTGCTTCAATCCAGTTTCCGATTGCGAGATGTAATTCGCGCCGTTGACGAGAGAGGATGCTGTCATAGGCGACTTCATGCGTGAGCAGGTGGCGGAAGCGATATTCGGCATCTGCACCAATACGGATTTGCTGGAGAATGCCGTTGGATACCGCAGGCCCCAGCAACAGGCCAGGCGGACCCGATGCTGACAGCATGTCGCGCAGCAGACGCCATTTGAACTGGCGACCAATAACCGCTGCGGTACGCAAGGCATCGCGCAACTGGGGCTCGAGCGAATCCAGCCTTGAGCGCACCACTGCATCGATTGAACGCGGCAGACGCACCCGATCAATCGGTTGGCTCGCTTTCAGATGTCCACCCTCAATGACTATCTGCTCATCAGCCAGCAGAACGCGCACCAACTCCTCTGCAAACAACGGCACACCGTCGGTCCGCCCGTGAACCAGCCTGGCCAGCGCCGGCTCGACCGAAGCTCCGCCTGCAGCATTGCTGATCAATTGCTCCACTTCGGCTTCGTTGAGCGAATCCAGGATAACCTGTTCGCAATGTGGCATGGCTGGCCAAGCAGGGGCGCCTGCTGGCCGGGCTCCGGTGAGCAGCAGTATGCGAAACGCTCCGCAGATCTCTGCAGTGCTGAGCAGAATCTCCAGCGTGGCTTCATCTGCCAGGTGAAGGTCGTCGATAAACAACACGATGGCCTGCTGTTCGGATAGCGTAACCATCATTGCCTGGATCGTTTCACCGACAAGCGCACGGCTAGCCTGCGCTTCGCCTTCATCGTCCAACTCCAGCAGTCCGAGCAGGCAAGGTATGTAATCGACAAGGTCCGGGAAGCGGGCGAGCAGTTGTTCGCGAGCTGACTGATCCGCAGTACCAGCTTTCAACTGCTCACGATTCAAGAGCGACCATACTATATCTGCAAAGGCGCCATAGGGCCTCGTCATGTCCAGACTGCGACAGGTCGCATGCGCCACGAGCGCACCCTCGTCTCCGCACTGGTGGAGGAATTCGTGCAGAAGGCGCGATTTGCCGATCCCAGGTTCACCTACGAAACACAGTGCACGCCCCTGCCCAGTGTCGGACAGCCGCAATGCCTGGTGCAATCGTCCCAGTTCCTCATCGCGGCCGACGAATGCTGTCCCGTCGCGTACCGACGACACCTGAGCTGACAACATTCCCCGGCGCTGGCGGACAATCGAAATGTCCCTGTCGCCTTCAATGATATCGAAACCCGATTGCAGCCTTCGCGCCATCGCCTGATCGACCACCAGTTCTCCCGGCCCGGCTTTACGCACCAATTCGGCGGATTGGCTCATTGGCGAGCCCGACACACGCAAGTTCGGCGAAAGTGTGACAACTGCCAGCCCGCTGACAAGCGCGAGCCTGACTTCGATTCCGGGATCTTCGTGAAGGGCGTTTTTAAGCGACAAAGCAAGGTCGGCCGCAGCGTTGTCGTCATCCTCCCGCGCACCTGCGGCACCCAGCACGATGGAGAACCCGTCATTGTCCAGATGCAGCAGCGCCGCACGCTCGGAATCCACCAGTTCGCTCAAGCGCTCCTCGATCCGCAGGATTATTTCGTCGAGGATCTCGGGATCGTCATGCAGTTCACCATCATGCGGCAGTGATCCGCGCAACAATGTTATCGTGCGTCGCTCGCTCGCACCGGCAGGGTTCAGACCGCCATTGGATTTGTGTGCGGGTTCCCGCGCGGTTGGCGAGAATTGCTTCCCAGTCAGGCCAACCTGCCTGTTCAAAACATGCAGCAGCGATTCGAATTCAGGCGTCGCATCGCCTGTCCAATCAACCAGCTGGTGCGCCTGAATGCTGGTAAAACCGAGCGGCAGGGCGACGTTTTCCATCAGCACAGGTTGGTAGGTGCCGCGCTCAAGCGCGCGCTGGGCTTCCTCCTGAACGAAGCGTCCGCCCAAACCGACCGAGCGACCGGTCCAAAGTACCACTACTGCCTTGGCCGCATCCAGATTTTCGCTGACTTCAGCGCGCCAGACTGAGCCCATTCCGATGTGCTGGTCCCACCACACGTCGAAACCGGAATCCTCCAGCGCGCGTACCATCCGCGCCGCCATCTCGCGGTCTTCCGACTTGTATGAGACGAAGACGTCAGCCAAGGACAGCCCCCCGTGGAAACCGCGCCGACCCTCCGATTATGACTTTGTATCCTAAGAGAGTTTCATCGTCGCAGCAAGCTACACAGTGAACCTAGTGTTTCTGCCATCGAGCGGGGTGTTATCAGCCGTCGGAAAGGACCAATTTCAAACTTGCCATTCAGACTATTGGCAAGCCATTTGCATTGGTGAAGGCGTTGTTTTGGTGGATCTTCGGCAAGTGTCACTTCGCCTGAAACGATCACAGAAAAAAGCAAAGGCGTCACCCGAAGGCGACGCCTCTATCTTTTGACGGTTAGAAACCCTGCCTGTCAGCAGTTACCTTCCACGCCATCAGCACAATCCCCAACGGATTCTACGTCGGCAACAGCGCCATCTACCGTGTTGCATGCAGGCAGAAGCAGCATTGTACCGCCAACCGCCAACATTGTCAGAAGCTTCTTCATTATCTCTCTCCACATGCATATTGATGATTTCACAACGATATTATGTGGCATGAGTTCCAAGCGGCCTATTTCCACGCGGTTGGTCTGGAAGGTTGCCGCAGCGTTCAATCGCGGAAACTCGGGTCAATCCGGTCAAGCTTCCTTAGCAGCGCAGGCCAAGCGAGGCCCTTTGCCAACATGGCGACGCCCTCGTCGGGGCTTTGCGCGCGGACCTTTTCCGGCGTTCCCTGCGGCGGGTTGTTGAGTCCGTCTCGGCCGGCCGACAGCGCCTTGACCTGCGCATCGCAAGCACGCTCGAGGAAATAGAGTCTCAGGAAGCATTCGGCCACACTCGCACCAATGGCCAAAGTCCCATGATTCCGCAGGATCATGAAGTGCTTGTCGCCCATGTCAGCGACCAGCCGTTCGCGCTCTTCAAGATCGGTCGCGATGCCTTCATAATCATGGTAGGCGAGGTCGCCACGCACCACCATCGCGGTCTGCGTGTGTGGCATCAGCCCTTCGGACATTGCAGCCACTGCCTGACCGTGCGGCGTGTGCAGATGCATCACTGCATGGGCATCGGGACAGTTCATGTGCAGAGCCGAATGGATGGTGAATCCTGCCGGATTGACCGGGTGCGAAGTTGGCACCACCGGCTGCCCCTCGACATCGATCTTGACCAAGGATGACGCGGTAATCTCGTCAAACATCATGTCATAGGGGTTGATCAGAAAGTGCTTGTCCGGCCCCGGAACTTTGGCGGATAAATGGGTGAAGATCAGATCGTCCCAGCCATAAAGTGCCACAAGGCGATAGGCGGCGGCGAGGTCAACACGGACGGCCCATTCCTCGGCACTTACCGAACCACGGATATGGCTGTCGTCACTGGCGGTCTGGATATCGAAAACAGTTGCCATGCTTTGTCTCCGGCTCAATTCATTGCGGTCTTGTAAATGCTTTTCCGCGGCTTCTCGAACAGCCGCATCACCATCGGCTTGAAGAATTCGAGCGGCTCGGTGGGATAGTCGGGATCGAAGGCCGGACAGTCGTATTTGTCGATAAACTCGACCGTCGCGTCGTAATACGGCGAATCCGCATATTTATCGCGCATGTCGCGATCGAGACCGATAAAGTGAAAGAAGTTGTTGCCCTGGAAAATGCCGTGGTGCTTCACGATCCAGTGCAGTTCTTCGGACACGAAGGGCTGAAGGATTGCAGCAGCAATGTCGGGGTGATTATAGGCGCCCAGCGTGTCGCCAATATCATGCAGCAGCGCCATCACCACGTAATCCTCAGGCTTTCCGTCCCGGTGCGCGCGCGTCGCGGTCTGCAGACAGTGCGTCAGTCGGTCGACCGGGAAGCCGCCGAAATCCCCATCCAGCAGCTTGAGATGCTCAAGCACACGGGCGCCGCCGTTCGCGGCAAAGGGCCGCATTTCGGTGGCGATGATATTCCAGTCTTCCTGCGTGCCTTCGGTCATCGTACGAAAGCGCGCTCTCTTCTCGAGGGTTTCAGTCATGATTCTGCTCTCCCAAACGCGCGAGTCATTCGACTCGACCGTGTTGCAATCGCGGCTATACGCCCGCATAGGGCGCAAGAATGCAAAGAACTTATCAATTTGCCGAATTCAGCCCGACCCGGGCGGAGGGCAGCGTTTTCGACAAGCTGGTCGCAGCAGGGCGGCGGCACGGCTTTGCCGACAATGCGCCGCTCTTTCACCGCGGGGACAAAGCGTTGGGGTTCTGGCTGATCGAGTCAGGGCATGTCATGGCCTGTCGCTTCGGAGCGGAGGGCGAACGGATCCTTTATGTCGTCATGGGCCCGGGCGACCTGATTGGCGATCTGGCCTGCTTTGGAGAAGTGACCCAGCAAGTCAGCGCCATTGCAGAAGGCGATGTCAGCGCAATCTGGATCGACCGAACACAGTTGGATGGGCTGCTTGCCGGTGAGCCGGCGCTCGCACGGTGGCTGCTCCATTCCTTCGCCAACAAGCTGCGCAGCGCGCTTGATCGGATCGAAGGGGACCAAAGCTACCCTGCCGAAGCACGGATTGTGCGCGTACTTGCCGATCTGGCGATACACAATGGCGTGCTTCTCGAACTGACCCAGCAGGAATTATCTGACCTCGTCGGCGTATCGCGGGTGACCACCGGGCAAGTGCTCACCCGGCTCGAGCGAATGGGGCTGATAGCGCGCGGTTATGGCCACATCACCATTGTCGATCACGAGGCGTTGGCGTTGCACGAGGGCTAGACCAGTGGCGACACCTACTATTCACCGCGTAGCTGGCTCGGTGTCAGCTTGGGCTTTTCGCCCGGACCAACGGTAAAGACGTCGGACCATTCGGGGTGGCGTTCGTACCGTGCGCGGACATAGGGGCAGATCGGGATGATCTTGAACCCGCGCGCCCGCGCATCGGCCACCAGAAAATCGACCATCGCCGCAGCCACGCCGGATCCGCGCATCGATTCGGGCGCGCCGGTGTGGTCGGCACTGATCAGATCGGGCCCGCGGTGGGTAAAGGTAATCTCCGCCTCGTCATTGATCCCCTCGACCCGGCCGACATAGCGCCCGTGCCGTTCGCCGTCCTCGATGGTGACAGTGATTGCGGGCCTTGCGTCGTCAGCCAATTTTCCTCTCCTCGGGGAACGGGGTGAATTCCTGATTGTCGGCATCGGGCAGCTTCATGCGGCCCTGCTTCCAATCCTCTTTCGCCTGCTCCAGCCGTTCCTTGCTCGAGCTGACGAAGTTCCACAGCATGAACTTCTGGCCGATAGGTTCGCCGCCCAGCACCATGATGGTGCTGGCTTCGTTGGCGCACACCGGAACCTCTGCCCCGGCATCGAGGATCGCCATCTGGCCTGCGCCCAGCGCCTGCCCGCCAACCTGTGCCGAACCGCTGGCGACATAGATCGCGCGTTCGGAATATTCGGCAGGGATGGTGCGCGATGCGCCCGCGTCCATTTCCCAATGCATGTAGAACTGCGGCGACAGGGTGTTGACGCTGGCGGTCATTCCTTCGGCAGAGCCGGCGATCATCCGCCCGCGCAGGCCAGCTTCTTCCCACGTCGGCAGATCATCGCCTGCGTGGTGGTGGAAGCTGGGATCGTCTTCCTCATTCTCGGTCGGCAGCGCGACCCAGGCCTGGATTCCATGCATCAAAGCCCCGTTGGCGCGCGCATATTCGAGCCGTTCGGAATGGGTAATCCCGCTGCCCGAGGTCATCCAGTTGACCTCGCCCGGCTTGATCTCCTGCGTGTAGCCCAGACTGTCGCGGTGCGTGATTGCGCCGCTGTAGAGATAGGTGACGGTCGAGATCCCGATATGCGGATGCGGCCGCACGTCCAGTTCCTTGGGGATACCCGGCGCCAGCTCCATCGGGCCCATGTGGTCAAAGAAGATATAGGGCCCCACCATCCGGCGGGCATGAAACGGCAACAGCCGCCCCACTTCAAACCCGCCCCCAAGATCATGAATGCGCTTGTCGATAATCCGTTCGATCACATCGATCCCCTTTCCTTAACCCAATGAGGCTGCTGCGCTGCGGTTCCGCCTCAGGCCGCCACCCGCTCCGCACCATTGCGATGGAGCAGGAAGGGGATCACCAGATCCTCCTCGTCGTCGAGATGGCGCACCAGCGACGCCTCGAACGATGCCAGTGCGCCGCGCAAGTCGTCGCGCAGGTGGCCGCGCACCGAACCGGGCGTCGGCACCGGCGCAGCGAATTCGCCAATCACCGGCACAGCAGTTTCCGACAAGCGGACGATGGCGTCGTGGATGAACGTATGATCGGCATCTAGCACATCAAAGCCCGGCCCCAATCGCGGTTCGGCGCGGCGAAATTCGGGAAAATAGTAATCATCCTCCACCCCGTGATGCCCTTCCAGCCCGCCGAGCAGGCTGTTCATCTGGCGCGACAATTCGTCGGAGAATGCTCTTCCACCCGATGCGAAGGGATCGTGCGCCGCAAGCGAAGCATCGATCTGCGGCAAAAGCTGGCGAAAATAGCGATGATTGCCCAGACATATCTGCGCCGTTCGGCACAGATCGCTGCGGCTATAACGTCCTTCGCGTGGGAATTGCGGCACCAGGAACAGGGCGCTTTCAGGCAGGTCAATGCGCTGCGTCGGATCGGTGCTCATGGTGCGATGCTCGTTTCGTGTTCAAGATGGGCAAATGGTGATGCCCCTGTGGGCGGCAATTACGGTCCCGCAGGATACTGCCCGGCGGGACCGCGATGGCCCGATCAGCCGAACAGCTTGATCGCCGTGGAGGCCACGCGGCCGCCCAGATAGCGCGCGCCTTCAAGATCGATTTCGCTCGGCTGGCGGCTGCCGTCGCCGCCCGCAACCGTGGTTGCGCCATAGGGTGCGCCGCCGACGATCTCCGAATTGTCCATCTGCCCGGTGTGGCCATAGTCGAGCCCGACGATAGTCATGCCGAAGTGCAGCAAATTGGTCAGGATCGAGAACAGCGTGGTTTCCTGTCCGCCGTGCTGGGTGGCGGTAGAGGTGAACGCCGCGCCGACCTTGCCGTGCAGCGCGCCCTTGGCCCACAGGCCGCCGGCTTGATCGAAGAAGGTCGCCATCTGGCTCGACATGCGGCCAAAGCGCGTGCCGGTGCCGACCACGATCGCGTCATAGTTTTCGAGGTCAGCCACGGTCGCGATAGGTGCGGCCTGATCCAGCTTGAAGTGCGCGTTGCGCGCCACTTGCTCAGGCGCGGTTTCGGGCACGCGCCTGATGTCCACTTCGGCCCCGGCGATGCGGGCGCCTTCGGCAATGGCTTCAGCCATCTGTTCGATATGGCCGTAGGACGAGTAATAGAGGACGAGAACTTTCGCCATGTCGGTACCTTTCAATTGGGGGAGGTGATCTTTGCAAAAATGCAGGGCCCGACGCCTGTTGAGCGCCGGGCCCGCGTTGTTTCAGGCAGCGGCCAATTGGCCGAACTTGCCCGCGTTAAATTCCGCGATGGCTTCACGGATTTCGGCTTCGGTGTTCATCACAAACGGGCCGTGGCCAAACACCGGCTCGTCAATCGGCTCGCCGGTCAGGACCAGCAGCATGGCATCGCCATCGGCCCTTATCGTGACATCCGCACCCTCGCGGGTGAAACGCGCGATCTCGGCTTCGCCAACGCCCTTGCCATCCACCGTGACGTGGCCCGAAAGCACCGCAATCATGCTGGTGTGGCCTTCGGGCAGAGGCAATGTCACTTGCGCCCCGGCATCCAGCCGCACATCCCAAAGGTTGATCGGCGTGAAAGTGCTGGCAGGCCCTTTCGTGCCTTCAAAATCACCCGCGATCACGCGCACACGTCCGCCATCAATGGTGGTTTCGGCAATCATGTCGCGCGTCAGCGCCTGATACCTGGCCGGGGTCAGCTTGTCCTTGGCGGGCAAATTGACCCACAGCTGCACCATGCGGAACGGGCCGCCCGACTTGCTGAAACCAGCCGAATGAAATTCTTCATGGATCACGCCCGAACCGGCGGTCATCCACTGGACTTCACCGGTGCCGATTGTCCCGCCGCTGCCAGTGGAATCGCGATGGCTCACCTCGCCATCATAGACGATGGTGACCGTTTCGAAGCCCTTGTGCGGATGTTGCCCCACGCCGCGAGGCTGGCCGCCCGTCGGCTCGAAATTCCACGGCCCGGCATAGTCAAACAACAGGAAGGGTGTGATCGCGGTGTTATCACCATGATAGCTGAACAGCGAACGGACGGGGAAACCGTCACCCACCCAGTGGCCGCTGTCATTGCGGAGGATCGTTTCGAGAGTCTTCATCCCATTACCTTTCTAGGGAGCGTATTCTCTACCCCGCTCCGGGGCCTTGCTTTCGTGTTGAGGGGAAAATATATATGTGCTGTCACTTCGACAAGTACGGTCCTAAAGGATACTGTAAAATGGCTGATGAAGCGGTGATCCACCAAGGCGCATTCTGCCCGGCGGAGCTCACGCTCGAGTTCCTTTCAGGTAAGTGGCGTCCGATGGTGATCTTCTGGCTGATGGACGGCCCGATGCGCTTTAACGAGCTGCAACGGCGTCTGGGCGCGATCACCCATCGAACGCTATCTAAGACGCTCAAGGAAATGGAAGCTGACGGGCTGTTGGCGCGCAAGGATTATGGCGAGATCCCGCCGCGGGTGGACTATTCACTCACCAAGAAGGGCAGCAGCCTGCAGCCGGTGCTGCAGGCGATGGAAGTCTGGGCACGCGCCAATTCGGGCAGTGTGCCAGCCCGCTAGACAATTCCGATCAGCCTACCTTGTCGGGCAATGCGAACAGCACGGCATAGCGGAGCGCTAGGTCACGGTTTCCCTCGATGACAAGCCCGGCCTCGGCTTCCAGTGCCTTCACCGGGATGCCGCCGTAAAGCAGCGCCGCCATTACAGTTGCTGCAGGCGCGCGGAAGATTGCATCCGCCCCCTCAATTGGTGCGCGGCGGATCGTAAGCTCACCCTGCTCCACCCTCGCCACGAATGTCTCACCGCCGATGTCGAAGCCCACGGTCAACGACTGACGCCCAGCCTTATCGCCCTGCAGCATGGTACGCATCGACATCATCAGCGAGGCGGGCGACAGTGGCAGCGTGGGATCGTGGCGAACCGAGAGCGCGGCCCAGCGGCCCAGCTCCATCAGCGCGACCTCCGCACGATAGCCCCATTCGGTCAGCTCATAGACCTGCACCTTGCCTGGCGGTGGCAGCTCGCGGCGCTGCGCGATACCGGCGTTCTGCATCGCCTCAAGCCGTTCGGTCAGCGTTTTAGCGCTGATTCCGCGCAGACTGGCGCGAAGGTCGGAAAAACGGCGCGGCCCGAACATTAATTCTCTGACGATGAGCAGCGACCAGCGTTCGCCCACCAGTTCCATGGCGAAAGCGGTACCGCAGGCGTCATCGTACCAGCGTCCGTGAGAGGCGCCTTGACCCGTTTTAGTTTCTTTTTGTAACTGCACAGTTGCTTTTAGTAACTCAATAGCCCATCGAACGCAAGTGCCGAGTCGCGGCAACTGGAGAGGAACCCGACATGACCCAGATGATATTCGTGAACTTGCCCGTGGCCGATCTGGAGAAATCCAAGGCGTTCTACACCACCATCGGCTTTACCAATGAACCCAAGTTCACCGATGAAACCGCCGCCGCCATGCAGCTGAGCGACGCGATCGTCGTCATGCTGCTGACGCACGACAAGTGGAAGCAGTTCACCACCAAGGCGATTCCCGATGCCCGAACCAGCGCGCAAGTGATGATCGCGCTGGGGCGCGAAGACAAGGCGGCCGTCGATGCCATGGTGGAAGCGGCTAAAAGTGCTGGCGGATCGCCTGATTGCAACCCGGTGCAGGACTATGGCTTCATGTACGGTCGCAGCTTCGAAGACCCTGACGGCCACGTTTGGGAATGTTTCTGGATGGACCCTGCCGCCGCCGAAGCCGGCCCGCCCGATATGGCAGAGGCCTGAGGAGAGGCACGATGTCGATGCTTGACCCATCCGCCTCGCTCGAAATCACCGCCTTCGAATGGGTGCCAGATTTCGCGCAAGGGTTCGTCCGCGATCTGCGCCCGCGCTGGGCGTGCGAGGAAGCGGGTCTGCCCTATGCCGAGCGGCTAATCAGCGCGGTCGAGCGGCCGACGTGGTATTTTGCGGAACAGCCGTGGGGTCAGGTGCCGCATCTGAAGGACGGTGATGTCTCGCTGTTCGAAAGCGGCGCGATCCTGCTCCACCTCGGCGAGAAGAGCGAAGCGCTGTTGCCGCGCGATCCGCAAGGCCGCGCTACCGCCACTGCATGGGTTTTCGCCGCGCTCAATTCGGTCGAACCACTGGCATTCGAGCTGGCGAACGTAGTGATTTTCGCGAAGGACGAGGAATGGGCCAAATTGCGCCGCCCCAGTCTGGAGGCGTTTCTGACCAAACGGCTCGACCATTTGCAAACTGCGCTGGGCAACCGTGACTGGCTGGCGGGCCAATTCTCGGTCGCCGATATCGCGATGAGCACGGTGCTGCGGGAAATCAGGAATGACGGGATGCTGGGCGGGCACCCCAAGCTTGAAGCCTATGTCGAACGCGCAACTGGCCGCCCGGCCTTCGAACGCGCGCTCGCCGCGCAGCTGGCGCCCTTCGCCAGCCACGCCCCCCAAACTGAAGGAGTATGATCATGCCCTATCTCGACGGATTCGTGATCGCGGTTCCCACCGCGAACAAGGACAAGTTCATCGCCCACGCCGAAACCGGCGATCCGGTGTTCATCGACATGGGCGCGACCCGCGTCGTCGAAACCTGGGGCGCCGATGTGCCCAAGGGCAAGACCACCGACTTTCAGGGGGCGGTCGATGCCAAGGATGACGAGACGGTGGTGTTCAGCTGGATCGAGTGGCCCGACAAGGCGACGCGCGATGCCGGCATGGCGAAGATGATGGCGCCCGATTTCAAGGATCCGCGCATGAACCCCGAAACCAACCCCATGCCGTTCGACGGCAAACGGATGATCTTCGGCGGCTTCCAGCCCGAAGTTTCGCACGGCGTCGCCAATCCCGGTGACTATGTGCAGGGCTTCATGGTCCCTGTGCCCGAGGACAAGAAAGACGCCTATTTCAAGATGGCGGACGAGGCGTGGGAAATGTTCAAGGGCTATGGCGCGACCTCGGTGGTCGAGGCCTGGGGCGACGATGTACCCGAGGGCAAGCAGACCGATTTCTATCGCGGCGTGAAAGCCGAACCGGGCGAGAAGGTCGTCTTCAGCTACATGACCTGGCCATCGCGCGAAGTGTGCGATGCCGCCGCCGAGAAAATGATGAACGACCCAGAGATGAAGGCACCGCCCGAAATGCCGTTTGATGGCAAGCGGATGGTTTGGGGCGGTTTCGACACGGTCGTCGATCAGGGAGAGAAGTGATGGCAAACGCACACGGCGATTTCTTCTGGTACGAGCTGATGACTACCGATGCAGATGCGGCGCAGGCCTTCTACGGCCCGCTGCTGGGGTGGGAGTTTTCCGGCCACCCTGCCCCCGGTATGGATTACCGCACCTTTGCCAAGGGCGATGAAAGCATCGGCGGGCTGATGCCGCTGACCAGCGAGATGACTGATGGCGGCGCGCGGCCGCTGTGGGCAGGCTATATCTTCGTCGATGACGTCGATGCCTCGGTCAAAGCGATCACCGATAAGGGCGGCAGCGTGATGATGCCCGCCAACGACATTCCCGATGTCGGCCGTATCGCCATGGTCGCCGATCCTTCGGGCGCGCCCTTCTATGTGATGAAACCCGCGCGTGACGACGGCGAGAGCAAGGCCTTCGCCAAGTTCGCGCCTGCCGAAGGGCACTGCGCCTGGAACGAGCTGGTCAGCGGCGATCAGGCCGGGGCCGATGCCTTCTACACCTCGCTGTTCGGATGGGAGAAGGCCGACAGCCTGGATATGGGCGAAATGGGTTCCTACGACATGTACCGCAACGGCGATTACACGCTGGGCGCGATCATGCAGAAAACCCCCGACATGCCCGCGAGCTTGTGGAGCTTCTACTTCCGCGTGCCCGAGATCAATCCGGCGGTCGACTATGTGAAGGCCAACGGCGGACAGGTCATCAACGGCCCAATGGAAATTCCGGGTGGCGAATTCATCATCAACGGCATCGACCCGCAGGGTGCGATGTTCAGCCTGATCGGCAAGGGCTGACTTGTGAATGTCGGGGCACCGGCTTGACCGCGCCCCGATGTTCCCTCAATGTTCCGCTTTTGCAAGGAGTCGGACATGGCGCGTTTCACATTCTATCACCACCCGATGAGCCGCGGCCAGATCGCCCGCTGGGCGCTGCATGAGGCCGCTGCGGATTACGATCAGGTGATCGTCGAATATGGGCCGCGCGATCCGGCCTTCCTCGCGCTCAATCCGCTGGGCAAGCTGCCCACCATTGTCGACCACGGCAATAATGATGCGGTGGTCAGCGAAGCGGCCGCGGTGTGCCATTACCTTGCCGAAATGTATCCCGAACACGGGCTGCTACCCTTGCCCGAAGAGAAGGCGGATTACTTCCGCTGGCTGTTTTTCGCCGCCGGGCCGCTCGAGCAATCGGTCACCGGCAAGTCGATGGGCTGGGATGTGCCGGGCGACAAGGAAATGATGGTCGGCTTCGGCAGCTATGCGCGCGTGATGGACGCGCTCGACGGATGGTTCCAGAACCACCATTTCGTCTGCGGCGACCGCTTCACCATGGCCGATGTCTATGTCGGCAGCCAGATCGACTGGGGCCTGCAATTCGGCAGCATCGACGCACGCGACAGCTTCGCCGCCTATGCCGAACGGCTGCGTGCGCGTGACGCCTACAAGGCCGCAAAGGCCATCGACAACGCGCTGATTGCGGAGAGACAAACATGACCCAACGAGCCATCATCTGCTTGTGGTACGAAAGCGGCGCGGCCGATGCGGCGCGCTTCTATGCCGAGACATTTCCTGACAGTTCGGTGGGTAAGGTCCATGCCTCGCCCGCTGACAACCCCTCGGCCAAGGAAGGCGAGCCGCTGACGGTCGATTTCACCGTGATGGGCAT
>CBFGON010000030.1:0-26531 GCA_965650395.1 uncultured Qipengyuania sp.
AAGGCGCGCATCCTCGTGTGCCACGGCGATGCCGACCCGCTCGTCCCGCGGGAACAGGTGCTCGCCTTCTGGCAGGAAATGGATCGGGCCGGAGCCAATTGGCACTGCCACAGCTATAGCGGCGTGAAACACGGCTTTACGAACCCCGACCCGCCTACAGGTAACGTCGCCGTTGACTACGATGAAAGCGCTGATCGCCAGAGTTGGGCGGCGATGCTGGGACTGTTCGACGAGGTTTTGGGGAACGACGGCTATCGAGCCGATTGCGGACGCTCGCCCTTCCTCTAAGGTAGAGCCATGTCCGTCGCTGAAGCTAATCTCCGTTCTGCTATTGAGCAAAGCTACGAGACGTTTGCGGGCATCCCATGCCCTCGAAAGTTGGATGCATCCCCTTACCGTAATGCGGACGAGATCCTGCGGACGCTAACATCTGCACCTTTGCGAGAACTGGATGCCGAGCAAATCGGACCTTACGCTGGCTGGGCAATCACCACCGTCGGAAACGACAGCGATTACCGACACTTTCTACCTCGCATTTTTGAGCTGGCTGTCACAGACCCCGTGTGGCTCGGAGCTGATCCGCCCGTAATGGCAAGGAAGCTAAATATGGGAGGTTGGCGGACTTGGCCAGCCAATCAGCAATCGGCAGTTTTGCATGTATTCCATGCAGCACTAACTTCGATGACTGAAAGGCATCCGGACAACTGGCCCTCTACCGCTGCTGATTGGTTCTGTGGAATCGCGACCTTGGGTGAACCAGTAACCCCGGCCTTCGAATGCTGGCGCGCCTCAACCCATGCGAATGCTGCGCTCAATATGGCAGGCTTCATCATTTCTGAGTCGAAGAACATACGTAGGAATGGAATGGTCCGATGTTCATTCTGGCACGAAGTAAATGAAGAAGTGCGTCGAGAGGTAGCTAAGCTCCTCTTAGAAAAGCGGACGAAGGTTTTCCTACAATCAGCGATGGGTCAAGTCTCTGAGGACGACTGCTTCTTTCACTTGGATGCAGCACTAGCCGAGATTGCCAGAAAGTTCTGATGACCGCTTTTCACCCCCATCTCAGACATCCAGTCGCAGCCAATGCAATGAGCATTTTCCTACATGCTGGAGGCTCGATACGTTACGCACGGTTCTTTCAAATCGTCGTTCGATCAGGCTCGCGCGAGGCAAGCGCTTAGCCCGTTCATCGGGCCACCCTCTAGCAAGAGATCACGCCAAATCAGGCATAAACCTTGAGTGGCAATTGCCGTGTGCACTTCATAAAAACGGAAGGTGACACCTATGCCATCAAAATCGGGCACAACATTCTGACAAACAACAAAAAACAGACCGGGCAGAGTTTTTGAAACACCCCCGGTCTGTGGTCCACCGGTCGTTGATCAGGCCGCCGTCTGGAACGCCTCTGCACCCAGCGCCATCATGCTGTCGGCACCGGTTTCCAGCTTGCGGCGCAGCGATCCGGCGTCGGGCAGGAAGCGGTCCATGTAATAGCGGGCGGTGGCCAGCTTCGCTTCGTAAAACGCCTTGTCATCGCCCGCATCGGCAAGCTTCGCCTGTGCCACCCGCGCCATTCGCAGCCACATATGGCCCAGCGTCACAATGCCCATGATGTGCATGTAATGATGCGCGCCTGCACCCAGATGGTTGGGGTTGGTCATCGCGTTCTGCATGAACCACATGGTCGCCGCCTGCTGCTGGCCCAGCGCCTTCTCCAGCGCTTCGGCCATGTCCTTCAGTTCGGCCACGTCCTTGGCGGCAGCGATCTCCTCGCCCACCAGCTTGAAGAAGGCCTGGATCGCTGCCCCGCCCTTGGCGCCCAGCTTGCGGCCGCACAGGTCCATCGCCTGCACGCCATTGGTGCCTTCGTAGATCTGGGTGATGCGGGCATCGCGCACGAACTGGCTCATGCCCCATTCTTCAATATAGCCGTGGCCGCCGAAGACCTGCTGCATGTTCACCGCCGTTTCGAAGCCCTTGTCGGTGCCGTATCCCTTGATCACCGGCGTCAGCAGGCCGAGCATGGCATCGGCATCGGCGCGCTCTTCTTCGGTCTGCGCCTTATGCGTCAGGTCGACAAGCAGCGCGCCCCACAGCGATAGCGCGCGCATGCCTTCGGTGAAGGCCTTGGCGTCCATCAGCATCCGGCGGACATCGGGGTGGACAAAGATCGGATCGGCCTGCGCTGCCGGGTCTGCCGGGCCGGTCAGCGCCCTGCCCTGCCGCCGGTCGAGCGCATAGGCGACCGCGTTCTGATAGGCGGCTTCGGCCTGGCTCAAACCCTGGATGCCCACGCCAAGGCGCGCGGCATTCATCATGATGAACATGGCGGCGAGGCCCTTGTTCTCCTCGCCTACCAGCCATCCGGTGGCACCATCGTAATTCAACACGCAGGTCGAATTGCCGTGGATGCCCATCTTGTGCTCGATCGAACCGCACATCACGCCATTGCGCTCGCCCGGTGTGCCATCTTCTTTCACGAGGAATTTGGGGACCACGAACAGCGAAATGCCCTTGGTGCTGTCAGGCGCGCCGGGCAGCTTGGCGAGGACGAGGTGGATGATGTTATCCGCCATGTCATGCTCGCCCGCCGAGATAAAGATCTTGGTGCCGGTGATCGCAAAGCTGCCATCGCCATTGGGCACGGCGCGGGTACGAATCATGCCAAGGTCCGTGCCGCACTGCGGCTCGGTCAGGTTCATCGTGCCGGTCCACTCGTTGGAAATCATCTTGTGAACATAGGTCTGCTTCTGCTCTTCAGTACCCTGCGCCAGCAGCGCAGCGACCGCACCATTGGTCAGGCCCGGATACATCCCGAACGCCTGGTTGGCGCTGGAGATGAACTCTTCCATCACCATGCCCAGCACATGCGGCATACCCTGCCCGCCGAATTCCTCTGGAGCCGAAATCGTGCCCCAGCCTGCGGCGCGGAACTGGTCGAAGGCATCCTTGAAGCCGGGAGGTGTAGTCACCGAACCATCATCATTGCGCACACAGCCGACTTCATCGCCCGCACGGTTGATCGGGGCGAGTACTTCCGAACAGAATTTGCCGCCTTCATCGATCACCGCATCGATGATGTCGGAGCTGGCCGATTCGAAACCCGGAAGATTTCCGTAGCTGGCGAGGTCGAGAAGTTCGTTGACGATGAAGCGCGTATCGCGGGTCGGAGCTTTGTAGCTGGGCATTTTCGGTCCTTGGAGAGAGGGTCTTCGAGTGGCGTCTCGCCGGGGAGGATTTGATCAGTCGAGCTGGTTCTGGACCAGCGTGATGAAGTCGCTCAGTTCCTTGATCGAACTGTCGATGTCCGCGCGCTGTGCCTTCAGCTTGGCGACATGCTGGCGGCATTTCTCCAACGTCACGCGGCGCTGTTCTGCGCGCCCGTCATCAAGGTCGTACAGGTCTATCATCTCGCGAATTTCGGTGAGCGAGAAACCGACGTTCTTCGCGCGCATGATCCAGGCTAACCGCGCGCGGTCTCGCTTCGAATAGATACGCGTCAACCCAATGCGTGATGGGGCGATCAGCCCTTCATCCTCGTAGAAGCGCAGCGCACGTGCCGTACAGCCGAACTCGATGGTAAGATCGGAGATCGAGAACTGCTCACGGTCGAGCTCGTCGGGTCGATCAAGATGCGCGCCTGCGTGGCGACGATCATTATCGGCGGTGGGAAGAGGTTGGGTCATGCGGCGCTTCTACCGCAACGTTTACGTAAGCGTCAAGTCTTGACGGACAGGAGAGTATCACCTTCGAGTTTGCGGTAGAAGCAACTCCGCGCGCCGGTATGGCAGGTCGGCCCTGCTGGGCGGCAACGGAGCACCAGCGCGTCTTGATCGCAATCGACCAACACCTCCTCAACCACGAGAACGTGGCCCGACGATTCGCCTTTCTTCCAAAGTTTTCCACGCGAACGCGAATGGAAATGGGCTTCGCCCATTGAGCGGGTGGCAGCCAAAGCTTCTTCATCCATGAAAGCAACCATTAGCACGTCACCACTTGCGGCATCGACGACGACAGCACTCAGCAGTCCTTGGGCATCGAACTTAGGCGCAAAACTGCTGCCCTGCTCACGGTCGAAATTGTCGTTGCTCACTCTGTCCTCGGCAATACTTGTATGGATACGACACCTTGTTGCACGATAACCACAAGCCTGTCCCAAAATCGACCGCAAATGCAAATGGCTGTTTGATAAGCTGCGATATTAAGAGATGAAGCCATTCGCAGGCCTTGTGAGCCTGCCCACCGGAGCATCGGTGCCATCAGAGCGCCAGGTTCAGGGGGTCCCGGATCCGCAGCCGCATGGGGGATTTTTTGCGGCGCATCCGGTAACGATGAGGGATAGGACCTGGTGCATGCTGGGGGGCTGCATCAAAGTCGCGAGACGGGTCCGGTGTATTTCGTCACGTGGCGCCCGGGACTCGCAAGGTCCCGGGCGTTTCGTTTATCTGGCATGATCAAGAGCTTCGTCTAGCACGCGGGCGAAACAGGCGATGGTGACTGTCCGTGCCCCCGCTTTCTTGAGCACCTTGACACAAGCGTTGCTGGTCGCGCCGCTGGTCAGCACATCATCGACCAGCAGAATATCCCGCCCATCGATCGAATGCGCGGCGCCCTTCCTTACATTGATCGCGCCTGCGAGAGCTTTCGCACGTGCCTGCTTGCCCATGCCGCCGAGACTGGGCGTGGGTCTGCGCCGCTCTAGCCCGTCAACCAGCAGCGTGCCGCAGCCCGCCTTCTCCAGCTCGCGTCCGAGCAAGGCCGCCTGGTTGAAGCCGCGCTTCCAAAGGCGCCAGCGATGGAGCGGGACCGGCACGATTAGCCGCTCGTCCGTGGCAGGAGCGATCCGCGCCGCAATCAGCCGCGCCAGCATCGGCGCGAGCGCAATCCGTCGTCCGTGTTTCAGAGCCAGCACCAATTTGCGCGACGTATCGGTGTAGAGCGTCCCTGCAGCGATGCCGTCATGTAGCGGCGGATTGCCGAGGCAGGGCGCGCAGATAGCACCGCACTGTGGGCCGCCCTCGCCGAAAGGGCGTTGGCAGGCGGCACAGCTGGGTTCGGACGGGATCGCGAGATCGCACCAGCATTCGCTGCACAATCCGCCTTGGTCTCCAATCGCTTCGCCGCACGCCGGGCAGCGCGGCGGAAAGATCAGATCGACCAGCGGAGCCACGCCGTCCCGCAAATTCCGCCCAATTATCTGCGCTCTCCCCATCATCGCACGTTGGCGTGCTTGCATGGCGAGGGCAAGCGCGGCAGGGGCGATTGCGATGGACAGTCGCACCCCTCCCCGCATTTTCTCTCGCCAGCGCCGAAAGGCTGGCCTGCGCCGCGCGCTGGTGCGGCAGTCGCAGCGCGATGCGGCGCGTTATGTGCTGACGGACATGGTCGAGGATGTGCTCGAACGGCTGGAGTTCATGCGGCTGGAGCCCCGCCGGGTGCTGGTGATCGGCGACTGGACCGGCACACTGGCACTGTCGTTGCGCGGCAATGGGGCGGAAGTCGAAGAAGCCGACGTTCGTACGATTGACGAGGAACAACCGCTGCCCGGCGCACCTTTCGACCTTATCGTCAGCCTCGCGTCACTGGGGCGGGTGAACGACTTGCCCGGCGCTCTGCTGCATATGCGGGCGGCGCTGGCCGAAGGCGGGATCATGATCGCGAGCATCATCGGGGCGGGCAGCCTTGCCAATCTGCGCCGTGCGATGATTGCGGCGGAGCCCGACCGGCCCTCGCCCCGGATGCATCCGCTGGTCGACAATTCCGCCGCTTCGGCATTGATGCAGCGGGCGTTGTACCGGCGGCAAGTCGTGGATGGCCGAAGCGTTGAGGTGGCCTTCCCTTCGCTCGACCGGCTGGTATCCGACCTGCGCGATCAAGCGTTGGGGTCGTGCCTCGATCGCGCTGGCCCGCCGCTTGGCAAGGCTGCGTTGGAACGAGCGCGGAAAGCCTTTCTGGAAACCGGCAATCCGCAAAATCGCGTGGTAGAATCTTTCGAGATTCTTACCTTAACTGGCTGGAAAGACTAACGTAAGCTCGCTTGCGCAGCCGCCAATCGAGCGATAGGTACACGGTAGGGCGAAGCGCTGACGTAATCGAGCCCGGTCACTTCACAGAAAGCGATGCTCGCGGGATCGCCACCATGTTCGCCGCAGATGCCCAGCTTGATTACAGGCCGCACCGCCCTGCCCCGCTCTGCCGCGATTTCGACCAGCTGCCCGACGCCTTCAACGTCAAGGCTGACAAAGGGATCGCGTGCGAAAATGCCCTTCTCGACGTATTGGGTGAGGAAACGCCCGGCATCGTCACGGCTGACGCCCAGCGTTGTCTGGGTAAGGTCGTTGGTGCCGAAGCTGAAGAATTCACCCACTTCAGCAATTTCGCCCGCCATCAGCGCGGCGCGGGGCAATTCGATCATTGTGCCGACGAGATAGTCGAGCGTCGTACCGGTGGCCGCGAATACCTCCTGCGCCACGCGATCGACCACCGCCTTGAGCAGTTCCAGCTCGCGCCGCGTTGCCACCAGCGGGATCATGATCTCCGGAACGGGGGCTTCGCCGCTTGTCTTGGCAACCTCGCAAGCCGCTTCGAAGATGGCACGCGCCTGCATCTCGTAGATTTCGGGATAAGTAATCCCCAAGCGGCAGCCACGATGGCCGAGCATGGGGTTGAACTCATGCAACTCACCCGCGCGGCGGCGCAGCTGATCGACCGAGAGGCCGGTGGCAGTGGCCAGATCCTCGAATTCAGCATCGCCATGCGGCAGGAATTCGTGGAGCGGCGGGTCGAGCAAGCGGATCGTGCAGGGAAGACCGCTCATCACCTCGAAAATCTTGACGAAATCGCCGCGCTGCTCGGGCAGCAGCCGGTCGAGCGCGGCACGGCGCCCGGCCTCGTTCTCGGCCAGAATCATCTGGCGTACCAGGCTGATACGGTCGGCATCGAAGAACATATGTTCGGTGCGGCACAACCCTATGCCCTCTGCCCCGAACTGGCGCGCCATGCGGCAATCGGCCTCGGTCTCGGCATTGGTGCGCACGCGCATCCGGCGGTGCTTGTCGGCCCATTCCATCAGAATGCCGAAATCGCCCGCCAGCTCTGGCTCGATCGTGGCAACTTCACCCGCCATGACCTGCCCGTTAGCACCGTCGATCGTGATGGTATCGCCTTCTTTCAATGCGCGATTACCAATGGTTAGCGTGCGCCCTTCACGCGCAATAGAAACCTGCGATGCGCCCGAGACGCAAGGTCGCCCCATACCGCGCGCCACCACCGCGGCGTGGCTGGTCATCCCGCCGCGCGCAGTGAGAATGCCGGTGGCGGCGTGCATCCCGTGAATATCCTCGGGCGAAGTCTCCACCCGCACCAGAATGACCTTCTCGCCGCGATTGGCCCATAACTCGGCGGTATCGGCATCGAGCACGATCCTGCCGCTGGCCGCGCCGGGCGATGCCGGCAGGCCGCTGGTCAGCACATCGCGCGCCGCATCGGGATCGAGTGTAGGGTGGAGCAGTTGGTCGAGCGCCATCGGATCGACCCGCAGAATCGCGGTCTTCTCGTCGATCAGCCCTTCGCCGACCATATCCACCGCCAGCTTGAGCGCGGCCTTGGCCGTGCGCTTGCCGCTGCGCGTCTGGAGCAGCCACAGCTTGCCCTGCTGCACAGTGAACTCGATGTCCTGCATGTCGCGGTAATGCTGTTCGAGCAGTTCGAACAGGCGGGCCAGCTCGGTGAAGGCTTCGGGCATAGCTTCTTCCATGCTCAGCGGTTTTGCCCCTGCTGCCTCGCGCGCGGAACGGGTGAGATATTGCGGTGTGCGGATGCCTGCGACCACATCTTCGCCCTGCGCATTGACCAGCCATTCGCCGTAATAGGCGCGTTCGCCGGTGGCGGGATCGCGGGTGAAGGCGACGCCGGTGGCGCTGGTTTCGCCCATATTGCCGAACACCATCGCCTGCACATTGACCGCCGTGCCCCAGTCGCCCGGAATGTCGTTCAAGCGGCGATAGACCTTGGCGCGATCCGAATCCCAGCTGTCGAACACAGCGCGGATGGCGCCCCATAATTGCTGGTGAACATCACTGGGGAAATCCTCGCCCAGTTCCTCTCGGACGATGCCCTTGTACTCGCCAACCAGCGCCTTCCAGTCTTCAGCCGACATCTCCGTATCGGCGTAAAAACCATTGTCTTCCTTGCTGATTTCCAGTGCTTCTTCGAACAGGCCGTGATCGACGCCAAGCACCACGTCGGAATACATCTGGATGAACCGACGATAGCTGTCCCAGGCGAAACGCGCGTCGCCGCTGGTGGCGGCCAGCCCTTCTACCGTCTCGTCATTGAGACCGAGGTTGAGCACCGTGTCCATCATGCCCGGCATGGAAACGCGCGCGCCCGAACGGACCGAAACGAGCAGCGGATCGGCGGCATCGCCGAAACGCTTGCCTACGGTTGCTTCGATATGCGTCAGCGCCTCGGCCACCTGCTCGCGCAGGGCATCGGTAAAGTCCGCGCCTTCCTTCAGGTAGCGAACGCATTCTTCGGTGCTGATGGTGAAGCCCGGGGGGACCGGCAGGCCGATGCTGGCCATTTCGGCAAGGTTCGCTCCCTTGCCGCCGGTGACAGTCTTGTCTTTCTGCCGTGCATTCGAATGCGGAGCATTACCGCCGAAGGTGAACACCGATTGCGACATTTCCACTCCGTCAGGGTGACAGTGGGTGACAGGGGTGTCACCTACATCCAACATTTCAAGACTCTGTAATCAAAGCCTTTTTAGCGATATTCGGGACCCAGGGTGACAAATCGGCATTTTTTTCCGTGTCACCCTTCGATCCGCGAGAAATCCGCCACTTTGTGCACTGCAGCACGAAAAGCCGCAAGCAGGTCGAGCCGATGTGCACGTTTCATTTCTTGGCTGTCGTTTACCGTGACTTCTTCAAAGAACCGGTCGATCGGCGCGCGCAGCGTGGCGAGCGCGGCCATTGCGGCGGCGAATTCCTCCGCAGCGATAGCCTGCGCGGCCTGCGGCTGAGCAGTGGCGAGAGCATCCATCAGCGCCTTTTCCGCAGGTTCGGGCGTGTAGGAAAGCGGTTTCTGCTGGACCGCCTCTGCATAGATCGCGCGCATATCGGGATCATCTACATTCTCGAGCGGATCTTCGTCGCCGGTGCGGGGGATGCGGGTGGCGGAGGTCCAGCCTTCCTTCTTGAGGATATTGGCGGCACGCTTGTACCCGGCGAGGAGGTTGGTGCCGTCTTCGGTCGCCATGAAGGATTGCAGCGCGTGTACGCGGGCGAGCAGGCGAACCAGATCATCCTCGCCACCGAGCGCGAATACGGCGTCGATCAGATCGTGGCGGACGCCGGCCTCGCGCTGCTGGACCTTGAGGCGGTCGGCGAAGAAGTCTGTCAGTTTCTGCGCCAACGCGCGATTTGGTCTGCCCTCCCAGGCATGGACTACCTGATCGAGCGACAGATTGAGGTCGTTTGCCTGAACAAGACGCAGATAACCCAGAGCGGCACGGCGAAGTGCAAACGGGTCCTTCGAGCCGGTCGGAAGGATCCCGATCTTGAAGAAGCTGAGCAGCGTGTCGAGCTTGTCGGCGAGGCTCACGGCAACCGTCAGCGGAGCGGTGGGCACTTCATCATCCTGACCAAGCGGCTTGTAATGATCGCGGATTGCGTCAGCGACTTCGTCCGGCAGGCCTTCGGCGCGGGCATAATAGCCGCCCATAAGTCCCTGTAACTCTGGAAATTCGCCAACCATTTCCGTGACGAGATCGGCCTTGGCAAGCTCGGCTGCACGACGCGCCATCTTGTGGTCGCCGTTCGGAGCCTTGGCATCGAAAACTAGCCAATCGGCCAGCTTCGCCACCCGGTCGACCTTGTCGGCCACTGTGCCAAGCTTCTCGTGGAAAGTAATCCGTTCCAGCTTCTTTGCGTGCTCGGCCAGCGGGGTCTTGAGGTCCTGCTCCCAGAAGAACCGCGCATCGCTGAGCCGCGCGGCAAGGACCTTGCGGTTGCCGTCAACAATCGCCGCGCCGCCGTCGTCCGCCGCAATATTGGCGGTGCAGACGAAGGCGTTTGCCAGCTTGCTGCCAGATTCTTTGGCCGCATCCTCGCACACGAAATACTTCTGGTTCACCCGCGCGGTGAGCTGGATCACCTCGGGCGGCACGTCGAGGAACGCTTCGTCGAAACGGCCGAGCAGCGGCACGGGCCATTCGGTCAGGCCGGCGTTCTCTACCACCAGCCCTTCATCCTCGACCAGCGTCAGCCCCGCATCAGCCGCGGCCTTGGCGGCGGCGGCGCGGATCATGTCCTGCCGTTCCTCATGGTCCACGATCACATGGCAGGCACGCAGCTTCTCGGCATAGTCGGAGGCGCCGCCGATTGTTACTTCGCCCGGGCAGTGAAAACGGTGGCCCTTGGTCGCGTAGCCCGAAGCTATGCCCGCCGCTTCGCATTCTACCAGATCCTCGCCCAGAATGGCGACGATCCCGCTCAGCGCGCGGACCCAGCGCGGGCTTTCGGTGCTGATCGAGGCAGCCCCCCAGCGCATCGACTTGGGCCAGGCGAAATCGCGCACGATCGCAGGGATCGCTTCGGCGAGCAGATCGCGCATCGCCCTGCCCGGCTTCTCGATCACCGCGAACCAGGTGTTGCGGCCCTTGACGTCGCGCAGTTCGAGCTGTTCCTTCGTGACGCCATTCTTGCGGCAGAAGCCTTCCAGCGCGGCATCGGGCGCGCCTTCGGGCGGGCCCTTGGCTTCCTCGCTCACCGCTTGAGTGGCTTCGGGCAGATCGCGTGCGATCAGAGCAAGGCGGCGCGGGGTCGACCACACCGTGACGTCACCCACACTGACGCCAGCAGCGTCCATTTCGCGGCGGAACAACTTTTCCAGTTCGGCGCGCGCACCGGCCTGCATCCGCGCGGGGATTTCTTCGCTGCGGAGTTCGAGGAGGAAATCGTTCATGCCGACCACTCCGGGTATTCCTCCGCCCAGACCGGCGCTTCCTTGGCCATATAGGCCTCGCAGCTGCCTCGCGCGAGATCGCGCACGCGCCCCATGAAGCTGGCGCGTTCCTGCACGCTGATCACGCCGCGCGCTTGCAGCAGGTTGAAGATGTGGCTGGCCTCGACCGCCTGTTCATAGGCCGCGATAGGCACCTGATTTTCCAGTGCATTGCGGCATTCCGCCTCGGCCTTGTTGAACAGATCGAACAGCACCGCCGTGTCTGCGACTTCGAAGTTCCATTTCGACATCTGCTTCTCGTTTTCGAGAAACACATCGCCATAGGTCGTGCCGCGCCCGTTGAAATCGAGGTCGTACACATTGTCGACGCCCTGGATATACATGGCGAGGCGTTCGAGCCCGTAGGTCAGCTCGCCCGCCACAGGCTTGCAATCGAACCCGCCCATCTGCTGGAAATAGGTGAACTGCGTCACCTCCATCCCGTCGCACCAGACCTCCCAGCCCAGCCCCCATGCGCCGAGCGTGGGGCTTTCCCAATCGTCCTCCACAAAGCGGATATCGTGTTTCAGCGGATCGATTCCGATGACTTCCAGGCTCTTGAGATAGAGATCCTGAATGTCGGGCGGGCTGGGCTTCAGGATCACCTGATACTGGTAATAATGCTGCAACCGGTTGGGGTTCTCGCCATAGCGCCCGTCAGTCGGGCGGCGGCAAGGCTGGACGAAGGCCGCATTCCACGGCTCCGGCCCCAGCGCACGCAGCGTGGTTGCGGTGTGGAACGTGCCCGCTCCCATCCGCATGTCATAAGGCTGGAGGATGAGGCAGCCCTGTGCGCTCCAGAAATCGTGGAGGCACAGGATCATGTCCTGGAATGACTTCGACGGGTCACGGTTCATGGCGCGCGGCAATGGCGGATGCACGAAAATGCGTCAATGCCGCACTGCGGCAAAGCTTGACGAACGGCAATTTCGCCGCACATGGACGGGTGGACGCAGAACTTCCTTTCCGGGGGCACAATGGCAACTCGCAAGACATGGCTGTCGCGGCTGTTCGCGCCTCTGGCGCTGCTCGGCTTGCCGGGCTGTGCGGCAGGCGATGTCGCCTCTGCCCCGCCCGCACCCCAGGCAACCGGCCCGGCGTTGTGGAAGGTCGCGGACGAAGATACGACCATCTTCCTGTTCGGCACGATCCACGCCCTGCCGGCTAATGTGCAATGGTACGATGGCGAGATTGCCAGCGCGCTTGCCGGATCGCAGCTGCTGGTAACCGAAATTCCGGCCAATTCAGCGAATCTTCCCGGTGCGCAGGCGAGCATCGCGCAAAAGGCGCTACTACCCGAAGGCCAGTCCCTTCGCGATCTGCTTAGCGATAGTGACCGTGCGGTGTATGAAGCCGCGCTGGGCCGCCTTGGCCTGCCGCCCGCTAGTTTCGACCCGTTCGAGCCGTGGTTTGCCGGCATGATCCTGGCCGTGCTGCCGCTCAAACAAAGCGGCTATCAGGCAGAAACCGGCGTCGAGAAGGTGGTCGATGGACACGCGGGCCCGACGAAAGAGCGTGCCGCGCTCGAATCCATCGAAGCGCAGATCGACCTGTTCGACCAATTGCCGCAGAAAGCGCAGGTCGAATTCCTGATGGCTTCGGCCCGCGATCTCGACGGGCTGGTGGCAATGATGAACCAGATGGTCGCCGAATGGCTGGCGGGCGATGCCGACGATCTGGCTGAACTGATGAACCGCGGGCTGTCCGATCCGGTTCTGGCCAAGGCGTTGCTCTATGATCGCAACGCGCGCTGGGCCGAATGGATCGATCAGCGGATGGACCAGCCCGGCCAGGTGTTCGTGGCCGTCGGCGCAGGTCACCTTGCGGGCCAGCAGAGCGTTCAGACAATGCTCGAATCGCGCGGTTTCACGGTGACACGGGTGCAGTGATGCGCCCTGCATTCCTGACAGTGGCGCTTGCTCTGGCGCTGTCCGGTTGCGGCGGCACGCCGGACGAAGGCTCTCCCGTTGCGCGGATTGCAGGATTCCCGGCACTTTTTGAAGTGACTGATTCTGCTGGCAAGGTCGAAGGCTGGCTGTTCGGCACAATCCATACCCTACCCGACGGGGTGCAATGGCGCTCGGACGGCTTCAACACGGTAGTGCAGCAGGCCGATTTGCTGGTGGTGGAAGTCAATAATGTGTCCGATGATGCCGCGCTAGGTGCACTGTTCCGTGCCTTGGCCTACGACGAACCTGCTGGCCCATCTATCGGCGAGCGGCTCGATCCTTCGCTGCGTCCAGACTACACAAATCTGCTCGAACAGGAGGGGGCAAGCGGCAGCCAGTTCGATGCGATGGAAAGCTGGGCCGCCGCGCTTGGCATCGCCCAGCTGGTGCAGCACGGCGAAAGCGAGAATGGAGTCGACCGCCTGTTGCTCGGCGAATTTGCTTCGCGCGAAGTGATCGAACTGGAAGGCGCGCGCGAGCAGCTTTCGGTGTTCGATGACCTGCCGGAAAAGGAACAGCGCGATCTGCTCGGCGCAGTGATACGTGAAGCCGCGCTCCCGCAGGGCGAACGTGACAGTCTGGCTGCGAACTGGAAAAGCGGCAATCTGGAGCAGTTGGAAAAAGTGACCCGGCAAGGCATGCTCGCCGATCCCGAACTGCGCCAGGCACTGCTGGTCGATCGAAATCGTGATTGGGCGACGAAAATCGAGAACCTGCTATCTACCGAAGCCAGGCCACTGGTGGCGGTGGGCGCAGGCCATTTGCTGGGCCCGGACGGGCTCCCTTCGTTGCTAGAGGCGAGCGGTTACAAGGTGCGCCGCATCCAGTAGGCTTGCTTTTCCCCCGCGCGCCGCTATACGCGCGCCCTTCGGCGTCATGGTCATCCCTGGAGGCGTGGCGAACCGAAGCATTCAAACGCATTCGAAAGGCAATATTATGAGCGACGCTCTGACCCTGCCGGCCGAGGCGCGCGAACGGGCTGGCAAGGGAGCCTCCCGTCAACTGCGCCGCGATGGCCGTGTCCCCGCCGTGATTTACGGCGGCAAGGAAGAACCCACACTGATCCACGTCGAAGCCAAGGAACTGGTCCGCCAGCTCGGCACCGGCCACTTCATGAACTCGATCGTCAACATCGAGATCGGCGGCAAGACCGTGCGCACCCTGCCCAAGGACGTTGCGCTGCACCCGGTCAACGATCGTCCCGAGCACGTTGACTTCCTGCGCCTTGCAAAGGGCGCCAAGGTCGAAGTCATGGTTCCGGTACTCTTCGTCAATGAAGAGAAGGCTCCGGGTCTCAAGAAGGGCGGCGTGCTGAACATCGTACGTCACGAACTCGACCTGATCTGCGAAGCCGACAAGATTCCGAGCGAGATCGAGATCGATGTCACCGGCAAGGATGTTGGTGATTCGATCCACATCAGTGAAGTGACGCTGCCCGCCGGTTCGGAAAGCGCGATCACCGACCGCGACTTCACCATCGCTACGCTGGTTGCCCCCTCGGCGCTCAAGAAGGCCGAAGGCGACACCACCACGGCCGACGCAGCTGATGTTCCTGCCAGTGAGCAGGAAAGCGACGAAGCAGAAGACGAAACCACCGAAGAAGAAGGCGGCGAATAAAGCCCCTTCCCGCTTTGGCGAAACACGAAACGCCGGCCCTGCAAAGGGTCGGCGTTTTGCATTTATGCAGACCGAGTTTCGCCGGAGGAAAGTGATGCAGCGCGTTCTAGTGATCGGCTCACCCGGCGCAGGCAAGTCGACTTTCGCCCGCAATCTCGCTGCTGAAACACAGCTTCCGTTGATCCATCTCGATGCCGAATACCATCTGCCGGGCTGGCAAGAACCCGAGCCTGCCGAGTGGGATGCCAAGCTCGACATCCTGCTCGCGCGCGACAGCTGGATCATCGATGGCAACTATGGCGGCAGCATGGATCGTCGGCTTGCGCGGGCCGATACGGCGATCCTGCTCGACTATCCCACCTGGCGATGCCTCTGGAGGCTCATAAAGCGGATTACCATGCAGCATGGAACCGTGCGCGCCGATGCAGCACCCGACTGCCGCGAGAGGCTGGACTGGGAATTCCTGCATTACGTGGCGGTCTTCCGCCGGATGAAGACACCGGCGCTGGAACGGCGGCTGGCCGCGTTTCCGGGAAAAGTGATCCGCTTTCGTCGCCCATCCGAGGCACAGGCCTTCCTCGAACGAACCGCTTGAGCTAGCAGGCGGCCATGCAAATCTGGACAGGCCTCGGAAATCCCGGACCGCAATATGCGATGCACCGCCACAACGTAGGTTTCATGGCCTGCGACGTGATTGCGGATATGCACGGTTTCGGCCCAGTGCAGAAGAAATTCAGCGGCTGGGTTCAGGAAGGACGGATCGGAACTGAAAAGGTCGTCCTGCTCAAGCCTGCCACTTTCATGAACGAAAGCGGTCGTGCCGTGGGTGAAGCGCTGCGCTTCTACAAGCTCGACGTTGATGCCCTCACCGTCTTTCATGACGAGCTCGACCTCGCTCCTTTCAAGGTCAAAGTACGGCGCGGCGGCGGGCTGGCTGGGCATAATGGGCTGCGCTCGATCAACCAGCACCTCGGTCCCGATTTCCGCCGCGTGAGGATAGGCATTGGGCATCCCGGCAACAAAGATCGGGTGACAGGCCATGTCCTTGGCAATTACGCCAAGTCTGAAATGGACGAGCTTGCTGCCATGCTAGGCGCAATCGGTGCGGAGGCTGGCTGGCTGGTCGAAGGCAATGATGCGCGATTTATGAGCGAGTTTGCGTTGCGGTTGAAGGACTGACCTTTACGCAGCAGCGGCAGGACCGTCACGGCTTAAAGGTTTCTTTAATTGCAATGAATAGTCCCTGCAGGCTTTCCAAGAATTGATAGACCGCGATTCAATTCTGAATATTCAATGTATTACCGCAGACAAGCGGTGATCAACCGGTATTTCCAGGTGGTAACCTTAATTGCAACGACACACATAATCGTGAGTATGCCAACCTCACCCCAACTATGCGCGCGCCTGCCAAGACGAAGCGACGATCCGACACTCAGCTCTGGCAGCAAACCACATAACTAAAGCAAGCGCTTATCCAAGCGAATCAGGCACAGGTCGTCAGTATTAGTTTTTGCATTATATACCGTCACCACAGATTTGAATTGCCAGACGAACGGAGCATCCGGGCGAAACAGTTTCAGCCCGCTCTCGGCAGCGATGGCCTTGTTGCCCTAGGCGAAATCGATGAAACGTTGCAACTCAAGCAACTTTCGGCAAAAAACTGTTCCTTTCCGGGACGGATAGGTTATAAGGACTTCACCTTTCCGATTCTACATGACAAAGTCGCTGGGAATGGGTAACCAACTGTTGACCAAAAGTTAGGGGCATTCGCCATGAGACTGAGCCAATTTGTTTTACCGTTTGCAACCACTCTTGGTTTGCTGACCGCAACCCCGGCTGCGGCCGATCCGATCACCTTTGACGCCGGCGATGTTGACGTTGATTATACGATCAACTTCAATGGCTTCACCGATGGTGGAGTGGTTGATGGTCTTACATCGACACTCGTTCTGACGCTGACTTCGATCGTCGGTAACGTCTATAACTTCAGCTATGACCTGACCAACACTTCGACCCCGCCGGTCGATGGTCGCGTGTCGAGCTTCGCATTCAACGTTGCACCTGATGCGATCGATGCTGACAGCACCGGCACTTACGGTAACGGCGTTGAAACTGGCACCAGCTATCCGAACGGTATCGGTGACGTAGAAGTCTGCTTCGAAGCCGACAGCAACAACAATTGCACCGGTGGCCCAGGTGGGGTTTATGCCGGCGATACCGGCAGCGGCACGCTTTCGCTGACCTTCTCAACGGCTCTATCGTCGATCACGCTTGATGATTTCTATGTCCGTTATCAGTCGGTGAGCGGCGTTGACGGTGTATCGTCTGCCAGCGGCGAACAGACCAGCAGCTCGGGCGGCACGACTTCGGGCGGCGGAACCACCAGCGGCGGCACCGATGTGCCTGAACCCAGCATGGTCCTGCTGTTCGGCCTTGCAGCCGGCATGATCTTCCTCGGCACACGTCGTCGCCGTGATGACGAAAGCGAAGAAGGCTCGGCAATCGCCTACGCTTGATGCGCTGAACGTAGTACTCCTGTAGATTTGGCGGCGCACAATCTGATCGTGCGCCGCTTTTTTGTTGTTCTGTATGAAGTTCTGCCGGTGATGTTGGGTCAACCGCAGCCCTGTATCTGAAAAGGCCATAGGTTCGCGCATGCTGATGACGGTCGACAGCCCTCGACCATCGTCTTCAACTTGCAGCGGATGGATTTTGTGTCAGCTTAGCTGCCGCGAGCCTGTGCCAAGTGGCGAGCTGCGGCTTCGTTGCCGGGAGAAATCTTGACCGCCTTCTCCAGCATGGCGACACCCTGCTCGCGCTGCCCTGTCTGTACCAACAACCACCCGGCCGTATCGAGCACGGAAGCATTGTCGGGCTCCAGCTTGACGGCTTCGAGCGCCAGCTTCAGCGCCGCATCATTATCGCCAAGCTGAGATTTGGCGTAAGCCAGATTGTTCATCACCAATGCATTGCGCGCACCTGTGCGTTCCAGAATTGCGCTATAGCTGCGATCGGCATCCTGCCACTGCTTGTCTCGCATGGCGCGATCTGCCTTGGCCAGTTCCGATCCGACCCATTGCGGAGTGGGCGATTTCGCGCGGCGGGCGAAGTCGACGCTCCGCTTGTCGCCTGTCGCCTTCGCGGCCCTGGATGCCAGCGCCAGTTCTTGGGCAGTCGCATCTGGACGCATTACGGCCGGATTGATCACTTCCATCGCGCCCGGAGCATCTTTTGCATCGAGCCGCGCACGCGCCACCAGCAACCGCAGCTTGCGAGAGGCCGAATTCTCCATCAGCATGGGTTCAAGCATGCCGAGCGCCTGCGAAGGCAGACCGAGTTCGAGCAGCGCTTCGCCATAAGTGGCCCGAAGCGGACCGGACTGGCGCATTTCGCCTTCATAGGGCTGGAGAATGTCGCGCACCTCACGCCAATCACCTTCGCTGGCAGCGAGGCGCGCGCGCAAATAATCGACTTCACGGTTCTTGCTGTTCTCTTCGTAAAGCGAAGCGACGAGCGGCCGGGCATCCTCGTATCGTTCAAGCGTGACCAGCATCCCCGCCTTCTTCAACCGCGCTTCGAGATTGGCCGGATGCAGCTTGAGGATCGCTTCGTAGGAACCCAGCGCAACGGCTGGGTCGCCCTGCACTTCTGCGATCAGGCCACGCATCATCAGCGCCTCGATAGACTTCGGGTCTGCTGCCATGGCCCGCTTGACGAGTTCGGCTGCCTTGGGTGAATCACCACTGGCCAGGACAAAGCGGGAATATGCGGCCAGCAGGCGCGCATCGTCCGGTTTGCGCTCAGCACCTGCTGCAAAAGCGGCGGCAGCCCCGTTGAGATCCTTCTTGCCGATAAGAGCAAGCGCCCGAACGCGGTCAGCCGAAGCAGTCTCCTGCCCTTCAACTGCGTTCAACGCCGCATCGAACTGGCCACGCAATACCGCGGTTTCGCCAATCAGTGCGGCGAAAACGGGTTGGGTGCGCTGTTCGGCAGAAAGTGCCTGCAGCGTCACAGCCGCCCCTTCCCCGTCACCGAGCGCGATCTGCGTTCGTGCCAGCAGTTCGCGCATTTCGAGATTGCCGGGCTGTTCTTTCAAGCCGGCAATCAGCGCCACGCGTGCAGTACGGAAATCATGTGCTTCGAATGCTTCCTTGCCATCGGCAAAGCTGGTTTCGGCGCTGGGAGAACAGGCGGCAAGTGCAAGCGCAATCGCGGCCAACGGGAGTGTACGGTGAAATTTGGTCATCGCTCTCGTTTAGCAAAGAGGGTTAAACCGATCGTGAAAGCTGGCAATGCCGCGCCCCCACGGCTAAGGGCCCAGCCATATCACATTTTCCGGAGTTATCGATGGGTTTCCGTTGCGGGATCGTCGGCCTGCCGAATGTAGGCAAGTCCACCCTTTTCAATGCATTGACCGAAACGCAGGCTGCGCAGGCTGCAAACTATCCGTTTTGCACGATCGAGCCCAATGTCGGGCAGGTTTCCGTGCCTGACGAGCGGCTCGACAAGATTGCATCGATTGCCGGTTCAGCCAAGATCATTCCCACTCAGCTGGCCTTCGTCGATATCGCCGGCTTGGTGAAAGGCGCGAGCAAGGGCGAAGGTCTGGGCAACCAGTTCCTCGGAAATATCCGCGAAGTCGATGCCGTGGTCCACGTGCTGCGCTGTTTCGAGGATGACGATATCCAGCATGTCGCCAACAAGGTTGATCCGATTGCCGATGCCGAAGTGGTCGAGACCGAGCTGATGCTGTCCGATCTCGAAAGTCTCGAGAAGCGGGTGCCGGCCGCACAAAAGCGCGCGACGGGCGGCGACAAGGAAGCCAAGATCATGGCTTCGGTACTCGGCCAGGCGCTCGAATTACTGCGCGAAGGCAAACCTGCTCGTTTGACCGAACCCAAGGACATCGAGGAAGAACGCGTTTTCGCGCAGGCTCAATTGCTTACAGCAAAGCCGGTGCTCTATGTCTGCAACGTCTCCGAGGAGGATGCGGCCAGCGGCAATGCGCTGTCCGAGCTGGTCTTTGCCAAGGCCAAGTCAGAAGGCGCCGAAGCGGTGGTCGTCTCTGCTGCTATCGAGAGCGAATTGGTCGCCATGCCCGGTGAAGATCGCGCCGAATATCTCGCCGAGCTGGGGCTGGAAGAAAGCGGGCTCAGCCGCGTGATCCGCGCTGGCTACAAGCTGCTCGGCCTCAAGACTTTCTTCACCTGCGGCCCCAAGGAAGCACGCGCATGGACCTTTCACGACGGCGCCAAGGCCCCGCAGGCAGCGGGTGAAATCCACACCGATTTCGAGCGCGGCTTTATTCGTGCTGAAACAATTGCCTATGATGATTACGTCAATCTGGGTGGCGAGCAGGGCGCGAAGGAAGCGGGCAAGCTGCGTCAGGAAGGCAAGGAATATGTCGTGCAGGACGGCGATGTAATGATGTTCAAGTTCAACGTCTAAGGGACCTCGGATGAAACTGATCGCAGCCAACCTTGCCCTCGCCCTTGCCGCCGCGCTTGGCGGTTGTGCAGCACAGCCGGGGGTTCCGCTGGCACAGGCTGCACCGGTCGAGCAGCGGCAGCCGGTTACGATCCTCGTCTCGATCGACGGGTTCCGTCCGGATTACCTCGATCGCGGATTGACGCCTACCCTGTCGGCGCTGGCCGCAACGGGCGCTACGGGACCGATGCGTCCGTCCTTCCCATCCAAGACCTTCCCCAACCACTGGACGCTGGTTACAGGGCTTGTGCCCGATCGCAACGGCATCACCGCCAACAAGATGGAAGATCCCCGCCGCCCGGGCGAGGTTTTCACCATGGCCAATGTCGATCCTTTCTGGTGGGACGAAGCCAAGCCCCTGTGGGTCGAGGCCGAGGATGCAGGTATCCGCAGTGCGGCGATGTTCTGGCCCGGATCGGCAGTTCCATGGGGCGGCACGGTCAAAGGCTGGGGGCCGGTCAAGGACGGGAAACTACCGCAGGACTGGCAGGCCTTCAGCATGCAGGTCAGCAATACCCAGCGCGTCAACAGCGTGCTGGACTGGCTCAGGCGTCCTGCGAACATTCGGCCTCAATTCGTGACACTCTATTTCGACACTGTCGATACAGCAGGCCATGACGGTGGGCCCGAAAGCGAGGAAGTAAACAGCGCTCTGCGCGATGTAGATGCCCATGTCGGCAATCTCGTCGATGGGCTGAAACTGCTCGGCCAGTCGGCAAACCTGGTGATCGTTTCCGACCATGGTATGTCTGCCACCAGTTCCGAGCGCGTCATCGCGCTTGAAGGCATGGTCGATCCCTCGCTTTATCGCCTGATCGAAGCAGGTCCCTATGCAGCCTTTGAACCTGCCCCCGGCAAGGCGGAGCAATTGCGCGCCGCACTGGTAAAGCCGCATGACAGGATGGAATGCTGGGCAAAGGAGAACATTCCGGCCAGGCTGAAATACGGCAAGAACCCCCGCGTACCCGCTTTCCTTTGCCTGGCTCAAGATGGCTGGACCATCGCCGAAAAGCGACCGACAAACAGCTGGACCGGCGGTGCCCATGGCTATGACAATCATGATCCCGAGATGGCAGCGCTTTTCATCGCCAACGGTCCTGCCTTCAAACCGTCGGTTAAGCTTGCCGCGTTCGACAATACCGACATTGCCCCGCTCATCCGCAAGTTGATCGGGCTGCCTCAGAATGCAGATCTTGATGGCTCGCTGGCGCCGGTGGCTGCCGTGCTGAAATCGCCCGAATAGGAACGCTTTGAGAGACGCTCCGTTAGCTCCCTGAAAATCGGGGAGATTTGACGTGGTCGATAAATCAGAAAAGTTTCGCTGGATGGTGCGGTTGGGCTATGTCGCCCGCGGGCTGGTCTATATCCTGCTCGGTTATCTGGCGCTCAGCACGCGCGGCAAGGCGGATGATGGACAGGCCGCGGCATTTGACATGATCCAGGACGTGCCCTTTGGCACGCCGATCCTGTGGCTTTGTGCCATCGGCCTGCTTGGCTATGCCGGTTACAAGCTGATCGACGCAGCGAGCAATATCGAGAATCATCCCGGCGACACCAAGGGCATGCTGAAGCGCGTCGGGGCCCTGGCCAGCGGCATCGCCCACCTCATCCTTGCCTATACCGCGTATCAATTCGCCAGCGGAAGCAAACAACAGTCGACCAACGACACCGGTGGGCAGGAAGCGGCAGGTTCGCTGCTGACGTGGGAGCTTGGACCGGTGGTGCTGGGCGTTGCCGGGATCGGCTTTCTTGTTGCTGCGGCAATGCAGGCCAAGCATGCCTGGAAGGGCGATTTCATGAAGCACATCAGCAGCAGCGCGCCGCATATGGTCGAACCTGTGGGCCGCGTCGGCCACGCTGCGCGCGCGGTGGTGTTCCTGCTGATCGGCTGGTCGATCGTGCAATCGGCATGGTTTGCGCAATCAGGCGGGGTCAAAGGACTTGGCGGGGCACTGGCATCGCTAAGCGAACGGGGTGCGATCTACACGCTTGTCGCGATCGGGCTCATTATGTTCGGCATCTTCAGCCTCGTCACCGCACACTATCGGATCATCCCCGACATCAGCGAAAGCGACCTCAAGCCGACCCTGCATTAGGGCGCTTGAATTATACCCCCCATGGGTATATCTGAGCGGTATGACAAAGACCGCCCAAATCTATCGCATGGTGATGGACAAGCACGTCTGTCCCTATGGAGTGAAAGCCAAATATCTCCTCGAGCGTGAGGGATATGAAGTGGAGGATCATCACCTCACCACGCGCGAGCAGACTGATGCTTTCAAGCAAAAACACGGGGTCGAAACTACACCGCAGACCTTCATCGATGGCAAGCGGATCGGGGGCTATACCGAATTGCGCAAGTTCTTCGGCAAGCCGCTGCCGGATCCCGGCGCGACGAGTTACACTCCCGTACTGGTGGTCTTTGCTGCTGCCGCTGCGCTGGCGATGGCAGTCAGCCATTTCACCTTTGGCGAGGCACTGACCCTGAGGGCGGGCGAATGGTTCATCGCTTTTGCCATGGTTCTGCTGGCCATGCTCAAGCTGCAGGATGTCGAGAAGTTCTCGTCCATGTTCGTCGGTTACGACCTGCTGGCAAGGCGCTTTGTGCCCTACTCCTACGCCTACCCGTTCCTCGAATTCGGTGCTGGCGTGCTGATGGCGGCACATGCGCTCAACTGGCTCTCGATCCCTGTCGCACTGTTCATCGGCACCATCGGAGCCGTGAGCGTGTTCTATGCCGTCTATATCCAGAAGCGCGACATCAAGTGCGCCTGTGTTGGCGGATCGAGCAATGTCCCGCTGGGCTTCGTGTCGTTGACCGAGAACCTCGCCATGATCGGTATGGCGATTTGGATGTTGCTAAGAATGGGCTGATGATCCATTGCAAAACACAATGCAATTTTACGAAGACATCGCAATCGGCAATCGCCAGTCCTTCGGCCGTTACGAGGTAACGCGCGAGGAGGTTGTCGAATTCGCGGGCAAATACGACCCGCAGCCGTTCCATCTGGATGACGAAGCGGCTGCGCAGACCCACTTCGGCCGGCTTTCGGCCAGCGGCTGGCACACCTGTGCCATGACGATGGCGATGCTGGTGGAGAACCTCAAAGCGAACAGGCAGGCTGGTCTCGGCTCCCCCGGAGTCGACCAATTGCGCTGGAAAAAACCGGTCTATCCGGGCGATACGCTACGCTGCGAAAGCGAAGTAATAGAGAAGCGCCGCAGCGCATCGCGGCCCGAAATGGGTATCCTCAAGAGCAGCCTGACGGTGTTCAACCAGGACGATGAGCCGGTGCTTGAAATGATTTCCAACGGGCTGATTCAGACCCGCGACGCGAACGGCACGGATTAATTCAGGCCCCGCACTGCACAATACCCTTCGCCTCATAGACGACATTATCGCTCCCATCACGCACGGCCAGCGTGCCGCGATAGTCGGTTGTTTCCATACCGCTTTGCTCGCCCGAATTCTGGTCAAGATCGAGCGTGAAGGAATGCTTCGTCCCATCATATTTGCGCCGCGCCTGATAGGGTAGTTCTGGGCTGCCCTTGTCGGCCGCAAAGCGCATGAGCTCACCTTTATAGGCCATGTAACCCCGCTCGCCCTGTGCGATCGCAACTGCACCCATCCCGCCGCCATCGGGTGCAAAATTACAGCCAGCACCATACAGGTTGAACTTCTCGATCTCGCGATAGCCGATCTTGTCGGGCACGATCTGCTCGGGCGGCGGCTTCTGGTTGGCCTTGACCTCAGCCACAGCGCGCGCGTTTTCCGCCGCAATTTCCTCAGGTGTGGGCTCGTCACACCCCGCTGCCACAATCGCCAAACCCAGCACGACCCACCGCATCAGTGTCTCCCGAACAATTTTTCGACGTCTTGCATCGACAGCTTAACCCATGTGGGCCGCCCATGGTTGCATTGGCCCGAGCGCGGAGTGCGCTCCATTTCACGCAGCAGTGCGTTCATCTCGTCAACGCGGAGTACCCGCCCTGCCCTGACCGATCCGTGACAGGCCATCGTCGCCAGCACCAGATCGAGCTTTTCGCCGAGCAAAAGCGCTTCGCCATTCAGCGCAAGATCGTCGTCGATATCGCGCAGCAGCTTTTCCGGTTCGGTCCGCGCGATGGCGTGCGGCAGGCTGCGCACGAGCATGGCGGACGGGCCGAACCGCTCGATCGCAAGTCCGTGCCTCGCCAGCGAATCGGCGGCCCCCTCCAGTCGGTCGCAGGACGTTTCGTCCATTTCGACAACCTCAGGTATCAGCAGTGCCTGGCTGCGCGCTACAGCTTCCTCTGCACCCGCTGCACGCAGGCGTTCGAGTACGAGCCGTTCATGTGCAGCGTGCTGGTCGACCAGCACCAGCCCATCCTTCGCTTCGGCGACGATATAAGTGCCTGCCACCTGCCCCCGCGCGATTCCGAGCGGGTAGTCCTGTGCTTCCGGGGCGACAGGAGTGGCCTCCTCAGCCCTTCCGCGCGGCTGGTCCATGATTTCGCTGTCGACCCCGCGCCAGGCAGAGCCGGTCTCGGCAACGTGCGCCTGTGGGGTGGACCAATCGCGTCCTTCAAAGATTGAGCGCAGCGCTGGGGCAACCTCTTCCCGCTGCGGTTCGACCTGCCAGCGCGCCATTGCGCCTGCTTCGGGCGACTGCACACTGCGGCGATCACCCGTTGCCAGTGCTTGGCGCAGCCCGGAAACGATGAAACCACGCACCGCTTGCGCATCGCGAAAACGCACTTCGGTCTTGGCTGGATGGACATTCACATCGAGGTCTTCGGGAGGCAGCTCGAGGAACAGTGCCAGCACTGCGTGCCGGTCGCGCGCAAGCATGTCCGCATAAGCACCACGCACTGCGCCGGTCAGCAATCGATCCTTAACCGGACGGCCATTGACGAACAGATACTGGTGATCGGCAATTCCGCGATTGTAGGTCGGCAAACCAGCAATCCCGGTCAGTCGCATTGCGCCTCGCTCGAGGTCAATCGAGACGCCATTGTCCTTCAATTCGCGCGCAACAATTTGTGCCACGCGGTTCTCCAGCTCTTCCCCACCCTGCAAGCCAAGGATCCGGCGTTCGCCATGATCGAGCGTGATCGCTACATCAGGCCGCGCCATCGCAAGGCGGCGGACGACGTCGAGACAGGCGGCATATTCGCTACGGGCACTGCGCAGAAACTTGCGCCGCGCGGGGATCCTGGCGAACAGGTTTTCGACCCGCACACGAGTGCCCGGCGGCAAGGCGGCAGGGCCTTCGCCCACCAGCTCACCATGATCGACGACGCGCTTCCAGCCCTGTTCCGCACCATGCGGTCGGCTCTCCATCGTGAAGCGCGCAACGCTGGCGATGCTCGGCAAGGCCTCACCGCGAAAGCCCAGCGTAACGACCTGCTCGATGGCATCGTCGGGCAGCTTGGAGGTGGCATGCCGTTCCAGCGCGAGCGCCATTTCGGCAGGTTCCATACCGCAGCCGTCATCGGTCACTTCAAGGCTGGTCAGCCCACCCTCGACCAGCTTCACCGTGATCCGCGAGGCACCTGCATCGATGGCATTTTCCACCAGCTCCTTGAGCGCCGAGGATGGCCGCTCGACCACCTCGCCTGCGGCGATGCGATTGACCAGAGTATCGGGAAGGCGACGTATCACGGGCATGGATTTGCCAGTCTAGCGACGAAGTGCCGCGATTCCGAGACAATGTGCGCCGCAATCCCCCATCACCCTTGCGGAAATTTTTGGCATTCGGCAGGTATTATCGCTAAGGGTCCGCCACCAATTCCCCCCGGAAAGGTGCGATCGGGTTGCGCGACCCCTCGCCTGGCCACACCATTCAACGGAAAATCGAGCTAAAATGGGCTTCTGGAACAACATCTTCAAATTCGGCGTGCAGAACATGGCGATCGACCTCGGCACTGCCAATACGCTTGTTTATGTGCAGGATCAGGGCATCGTGCTGAACGAACCCAGCGTGGTCGCGCTGGAAACGATCAATGGCCAGAAGCGCGTCAAGGCCGTGGGCGACGATGCGAAGATGATGATGGGCAAGACGCCCGATTCCATTGAAGCCATCCGTCCGCTGCGCGACGGCGTCATCGCAGATCTCGACGTGGCTGAAGAGATGATCAAGCACTTCATCCGCAAGGTGAACGGCCGCAAGAGCCTGATGCGCTATCCCGAAATCACCATCTGCGTGCCTTCGGGCTCGACCTCGGTAGAGCGTCGCGCAATCCGCGACGCTGCCAGCAATGCCGGTGCCAGCCAGGTCTATCTCATCCTTGAACCGATGGCGGCAGCTATCGGAGCCGATATGCCTGTGACCGAACCGGTCGGCAGCATGGTAGTCGATATCGGCGGCGGCACCACTGAAGTTGCCGTGCTCTCGCTGCGCGGCCTCGCCTACACCACTTCGGTCCGCACCGGGGGCGACAAGATGGACGAAGCGATCGTTTCCTATGTCCGCCGCCACCACAATCTGC
>CBFGON010000031.1:0-25401 GCA_965650395.1 uncultured Qipengyuania sp.
AAGGTGCCCCAGATCGCGTCGCAGATGCGGTAGGTCAGCACCACCGCCAGAATCAGCACCAGCGACCAGCCCATCCGCCCGACGAATTCCACGAGCGGCAGCACCAGCGCGCGATAGAGATGGTCGAGCGCATAGGCGCCACCTGATGCAGCCGGTGCATCCTCGGTCAGAACATGCTTGCCTTGTTTTTGCTGCCCCGCCAGCCAGCCCGCGATCAGTGCGGGCAGAACAATCGTGGCGACGATGATCCACGGGCCCCAATGGAGGGTAAAGTCGGTAGGGTTCGGGCGATCTTCCGGCGCAAGGGTCATCGACATGATCATGAAGGTCAGCACCGCGCCGATGGCCACGGCCCACAACAGGCCGACCAGCATCAGTGCACGGTTGCGGATCGACGGGTCAAGCTCGCCTGCGTGGCGTAGAGCGCGCACCTGCGCATCGCCTTCCGCATCGACCTTGCCGACATCGCCATCGGCATTGGGAGCCATGAGCCCGATGGCGCCGATCACCAGCAGGATCGCACCCATCATCATATAGGTTTCGGGCCAGCCGATGCGAGCGGCAATGATCAATCCCAGCGCACCGCCCACAAGCGAGGAGAGGCGATAACCCATCTGGTAGATTGTCGAGAGAATATCGATGGTCGCCACATCGTCCGCCACGTCGATACGCCATGCGTTGATGGCGATATCCTGCGTGGCGCTGGCGAAAGCGCCGATCCCGGCCAGCAGCGAGAACATGCCCAGCTGGGTGCGCGGTTCGAGAATGCTCAGCGTCACCAGAATGGTGCCCAACAGCAATTGCATCGGCACGATCCACTGCTTGCGCTTGCCCAGCCTGCGCAGCAACGGGATATCCACCTTGTCGATCAGCGGCGACCACAGGAACTGGAATGCGTAGGCAAGCCCGATGAGCGAGAAGATGCCCATCGTCTCAAGGTCGACTTCGGCTTCGGTCAGCCAGGCGAACAGCGTCCCCAGGAACAGCGCAAAGGGAAGCCCGCTGGCAAAGCCGAACAGCAGCATGAAACCGGTTTTGCGGTTGGTCAGCGCGAGACCCAGCGCTTTCCAGGCAGATTTCTTCTTTTCGACTGCTGCCTCGGCCATTCCCTAGCGTCCTTCCGTTTCGCCCGATTTTTTGCGACACTAGCCGCGGGATATGGATGTAGGAAAGCGCCGATGAACGTTGTCGACACAGAAATCTGCACGCTTCGCCCCACGCCGGGGATGCTGGCACTCGCTCGCGATATAGCCGAGGGACGTAAACGCGATGCCATCGGCACCTCTACCGTACCGGCCAGCGTCTATACCGATCCCGATTACTGGGCGCGCGAGAAGGCGGCGATTTATGACCGGCTGCCGCAGATCCTCTGCCCCAGCGCCCTGCTCCCCGATCCGGGCATGGCGGTTCCGCATGACGCCACCGGCCGTCCGCTGCTGATTACGCGGGATGCCGCCGGCAAAGTGCATGTCTTCCTCAACGTCTGCCGCCATCGCGGCACGCGGCTGGTCGAAGGCAGCGAGGTCAAATGCACCAGGAAGCTCGTCTGCCCCTATCACGCTTGGACCTATGCGGTGGACGGGAGGCTACTTGCCCTGCCCCGCCCCGATACCTTTCCAGGGCTGGAAAAGGACACGATGGGCCTCGTCGAGCTACCTTCGAAGGAAGCGGGTGGCGTCATCTGGTTCTCCCCGCGTGAGGATACTGCCGATTTCACATTGGCCGCGCAGCTGGGCGAGGATTTTGACGCCCTGGGCATGGGCCGCAATGTTCTGTTCCGCCGCAAGATGCATGAGGTGAAAGGCAACTGGAAGCTGATCATGGATGCCTTCCTTGAAAGCTATCACGTCACCCGTCTGCACGCGCAGACCATCGGCCCGTTCTTCAAGGACGGCGTGACCAGCGGCGACATGATCGGCCCGCATTCGCGCAGCGCGGTGGGGCGGCTGGAGGAAATGGAAGGCATCGATCTCACCGATATGGCGGCCCTGCGCCGCGTGGTCACATTCGCCTATCAGCTGATGCCAGGCGCGCTGGTGATACCCAGTCCCGATTACATCAATCTGATGGTGATGATGCCGCAATCGCACGACTTCACGCTGGTCGAGGATTTTATGCTCATCCCCGAAGCGCCCGCCACAGACAAGGCGCGCGATCATTGGGAACGCAGTTGGGTTCTGCTCGACGGCGGCGTGTTCGCGAGCGAGGATTTCCGTGCTGCAGAGCTTGGCCAGCAGGGTCTTTCGACCGGCGCAGTGCCGCATCTGACGCTCGGCACGATGGAAGGCGGTATCCGCCGCTATCACGAGACGGTCGAGGAAGCCTTGCGCGCAGCCAACTGAGAGCCTAACCGCGCGCCATGTCCGACAACCGACTTCCCGAAGAAGGCGACCGTATCGCCAAGCTGCTCGCGCGGGCAGGCGTGGCCAGCCGCCGCGAGATCGAGCGTATGATCGCCGATGGCCGCATCGCGCTCGATGGCAATGTGCTCGATACGCCTGCGGTCAAGCTCACCAGCCTGCGCGGCGTCACGGTCGATGGCAAGCCGGTGGATAGTGCCGATGCGACACGACTGTTCGCTTTCCACAAGCTTTCAGGCCTGATCACGGCAGAACGCGATCCGGCAGGCAGGCCGACAATTTATACCGCGCTGCGCAACGCCCTACCCAAGAATGCGGGCCGCGTGATGCCGGTGGGACGCCTCGACTTCAACACCGAGGGCTTGCTGCTGCTGACCAATGATGGCGAGTTGAAGCGCGCGATGGAACTGCCCTCGTCCGGCATTCCGCGCACCTATCGCGCCCGCGCCTTCGGCGATGTCACGCAGGCGATGCTCGACGAACTGATCGAAGGCGTCGAGATCGACGGTATGCGTTATGGCCGGATCGAAGCCGATCTTGAGCGTGGCAAGGGTATGAACCGCTGGATCGAAATGACGCTGACCGAAGGCAAGAACCGTGAGGTCCGCAATGTTCTCGAACATCTCGGCCTGCAGGTGAACCGCCTTATGCGCACCGCCTATGGTCCGTTCGAACTGGCCGACTTACCGCGCGGACAGGCGGTCGAAATCCAGCCCTCCGAAGTAGAACGCTTCCGTAAGACGTTGGCGCGGACAAAGAAATGAGGATCATTGCTGGCGATTGGCGTGGCCGCAAGCTCGTCGCACCCAAGGGTGATGCGACACGCCCGACGGCCGATCGCACGCGCGAGACGTTGTTCAACATGCTGGCCAGCCGTCTGGGAAGTTTCGAAGAACTGTCGGTACTCGATCTGTTTGCCGGTTCGGGGGCATTGGGGCTGGAAGCGCTGTCACGCGGGGCGGATTTCTGCCTGTTCGTCGAGCAGGATGCCGATGCAGTGAAGGCGATACGTCAGAACATCGACAGCTTCGATGCCCGCTCGCGCAGTGCTGTGCAGCAGGGTTCGGCCTTGTCGCTCGGCCCGGCCAAAGCGCCACATGATCTGATATTGCTCGATCCGCCTTACGACACAGGCGCCGGTCAGGTCGCGCTCGACCGGATGTTGCGGCTCGGCTGGATCGGTCCCGCCACCTGGATTGCGCTGGAAACGCGCAAGGACGAAAAAATCGCAATCAAGACGCTGGTGATCGATGCCGAACGCGTAGTCGGCAAGGCCAAGCTCACGCTTATGCGGCTGCATCACGCAGATGAGCCGGTGAACCTATAAGGGGCAGGACGCCACAGCGATCCCACCCCTTCCAAGCTACTCCGCCATGTGCTGGCGGGGCCGGACGACTCTTGCAGACTTATTCCTTCGGTTCGGAGGGCTTTTCCGCTGGCAACGGCTCGTCGATCTCGCTCGCCGGGCGACCCGGCCAATACTGCAGCGGACGATTGCCATAGTTCAGGCCGGCCTCGCGCGGATTTACGCAGCTATCCTTCTGGTCACCCTTGCACGGCGGATATTCGGCCCCCGCTGCGACCGATGCGGCCGGGGTCGTCTGGATCACTTCACTGCGCACGAATTGATGCGTCGTACCTGCAGAAGTCGTAGCGCTGCTGGTCGCTGCAGCACTGGCAGCCACACCGGTGGTACTGGCATTGGCGGAATCTGCGCCGTTCATCTGTGCGGCGATCTGCGACCACGCAATCGCGCGCTGCTCGGGCGTTGCGCTATAGACTTGTGCGCGTTGTTCGTTGGTGAGTGCCCACCAGCCTTCGGTCTGCTCGGGCGTCAGCGTCCAGAAGTATTCCTTCTGCTCGCGCGGCCAGCTGTCATAGCTTGCCTGACGGTCCGCGGGCCAGCCATTGTAAAAGCCCTGCTGGGCTTCGGTCGGCTCATAGACCTGTCCTTCGGCTTCGACCGCAACACCAGCGTCCTGCGCGAAGGTGGGAGCGGCGGTGAACGCCAGCGCGGCAGCACCGGCCAAAAACAGTCTGTTCATCCTGGTTTCTCCAAAACTTGCTTTGCCCCTCTACGCATGTCGTGGACAGATAGTTCCGCGCGGCCCCGCAGCGTGAGGGGTTGTGTTGCCCCTCGTCGTTCCCTAGCTGTTCCATAGTCATGAGCGACCTTCCTGCCCCTGCCGAAATGCCCGGAAATGGCGTGATTCCGCCCTATGCGGCCCGGCTCAATGCACCGCAGCAGATGGCGGTCCTGACGACCGAGGGGCCGGTTCTGATGTTGGCCGGAGCGGGAACCGGCAAGACGGCAGCGCTTACCGCAAGGCTGGCACATCTCGTCGCAACGCGCCGCGCCTGGCCCTCAGAAATCCTCTGTGTCACCTTCACCAATAAGGCCGCCCGCGAAATGCGGGAACGGGTGGCGCGGCACATCGGCGATGCTGTCGAAGGGATGCCGTGGCTTGGCACCTTCCATTCGATCGGCGCCAAGATGCTTCGCCGCCATGCAGAACTGGTCGGTCTGCAGAGCAACTACACCATTCTCGACACCGACGATCAGCTGCGCCTGCTCAAGCAGTTGATTATCGAGAACGATCTCGACGAAAAGCGCTGGCCTGCCCGGCAGTTGGCGGGCCTGATCGACCGCTGGAAGAATCGTGGCCTCAATCCTGGTGACCTGGATGCTGTCGAGAACGAAGCCTATGCCAATGGAGCCGGTGCACGGTTTTACGGGCTGTACCAGCAACGCCTGAAGGCGCTCAACGCTTGCGACTTCGGCGATCTGCTGCTGCACATGCTGAACATATTTCGGCAGCATCGCGATGTGCTGGAGCAGTACCAGCGTCGTTTCAAATATATCCTGGTCGACGAATATCAGGATACCAATCAGGTCCAGTACCTCTGGCTCCGCCTGCTCGCGCAGGAACGCAAGAACATCTGCGTCGTGGGTGATGACGACCAGTCGATCTATTCCTGGCGCGGCGCAGAAGTCGCCAATATCCTCAAGTTTGAAAAGGACTTTCCCGGCGCGGCAGTGATCAAGCTGGAGCAGAATTATCGCTCCACACCGCAGATCCTTGCTGCCGCTTCGGGACTGATCGATTCCAACAGCCAGCGGCTTGGCAAGACGCTGTGGACCGAACTTCCGGCAGGCGAAAAGGTACGCGTCATCGGCGTATGGGATGGGCCGGAAGAAGCGCGGCGCGTCGGCGAGGAAATAGAGCGACTCGAAGCGGAGGGGGCTCCGCTCGATCAGGTCGCCATCCTCGTGCGCGCGCAATATCAGACGCGCGAGTTTGAGGACCGTTTCATTCAGATAGGGCTCAATTACCGCATTGTCGGCGGCTTCCGCTTCTACGAACGCGCCGAGATCCGCGATGCGCTCGCCTATCTGCGGGTAATTGCCCAACCCGCAGACGATCTTGCGTTCGAGCGCATCTATAACCAACCCAAACGCGGGCTTGGTGCCAAGACGCTGGAAAGTATGCGCCGCCATGCGCGGCGGATACAGGCACCACTCGCCGCAGCCTCGCTCGACCTTGCAGACAGTGACGAACTGCCTGCACGCGCGCGCAAGACGCTGGTCGGCCTCCTTAGCCAGTTTGTGTATTGGCGAGAGCAAGCCGAACGGGTCACGCCTTCGGAACTGCTGCGCATGGTGCTCGCCGAAAGCGGCTATGACGATATGCTGCAGGCGAATCGCAGCGCCGAAAGCGCGGGCCGGGCCGACAATCTCACCGAACTGGCTCGGGCGATGGAGGAATACGACACGCTTGGCGATTTTCTCGAGCATGTCGGCCTGATCATGGACAATGACCGCGCCGATGATGGCGAGAAGGCTACCATAATGACCATGCACGCTGCCAAGGGTCTGGAATTCGACCATGTCTTTCTGCCCGGATGGGAGGAAGGCGTGTTCCCCAGTCAGCGTTCGCTGGACGAAGGCGGCCTTGCCAGCCTCGAGGAAGAGCGGCGCCTTGCCTATGTCGCGATTACCCGTGCGCGGCGGCGTTGCAGCATTTTTCATGCGGCCAACCGGCGTATTTATGGCCAGTGGACCAGCTCGATCCCCAGCCGCTTCATCGAGGAATTGCCACAGGAGCATATCCAGACCGAAACCACGCTTACCGGCGGCGCATCACTGTGGCGCGCAAACTGGAGCGAACGGGACGATCCATTCGCACATGTCGCGCGCGAGGCCCCTGCCCGTACCACCACTCGCGGGCCGGGCTGGCAGCGCGCACTCGCCACAGGCTATGATGCGACACCCAAACGTCTCGCGGAGCCGGGCCGCAGTGCCGCCAGTTTTGCTGCCAAGCCGCGCAGCGACATCGCCATCGGCGCGCGCGTGTTTCACGACAAGTTCGGTTATGGAGTCGTTACCGATCAGGAAGGCAACAAACTGACTATCGAATTCGACAAGGCTGGCGAGAAGCGCGTGATCGACAGCTTCGTCAGCCTAGCGACAGACTAGACGCTGGCTTCCGCCTCGATACCGGGCTTGGCCCGCTTCCAATATCGGCGCTCGAACGGTCGCAGCAATTCGCCCGCAAGTCCGCGTGTCCCTTCCGCAATACCTGTCTCGCAATTGAGAAAGGGTTTCGGGTCACAATAGGTGCCAAACAGCCGGTCCCACAGGGTAACGGTGTTGCCGAAATTTGTACCCATCAGGTCTTCGTCGCGGATGTGGTGCAAGCGGTGGGCGGCAGGCGAAATCAGCCAGCGCCCGAAAACGCCGAGTGTCCAGGGCACGTCACAATGGATGAAGAAGCCCCACCAGGTGGTGATGATGGCCGCGCCCACAATTGCCCATGGCGGCACACCTAGGAGAAGCAGCAGAGCAGCATCAATGCAAACGCTCAACAGCTTGGAAAACGGGTGCTTCCGCAGGACCGACAGCCAGTGAAGCGTGGTGTCCGCGTGATGCGTGGCATGGATAGGCCACAAAAGCGGCATGTGCTCTGCGCGATGGCGCCAATAGACAACGAAATCCGACAGCAGAACTGCAAACAGCAAGGTCAGCGTTTCGGGCAAGTTCTGCCAGAACGAGTCGAAGCCGGGAATGGCCACGATCGCACCGCGGATTTGGCTTTCCGGGATGATCAGCAGCGGTGCGAGCACCACCATATTGATCATTGTCAGGCCGAGATTGGTCATGAATTCGGCACGCGAAACCCTGATCGCGGCGGTGATCGCCTGGCGCTTCACAACCAGGGCAAGCACGCCAAACACTATGCCGGTCATGCCGAGCAGTGTCATTGTCGAAAGTGCAGGTCCGGCAAACATCTCCATGAACCGCGCCATTGCACGGTCTTGGCAAACATCCGGTTAATTGCCGTAGGGCCTACTTCGGCCCGACAAGCAATCCGCGCTGGACGAAGAACTGGGCAGGCGCAAAGTCGGTGAACTCTTGCCACTCCCTGTTGGTCTGCGCGGCAAAGGCGATCAGACGCTGTCTCGCGCCCGGAACGTCGCCTTCGCACGGGTTGGCAAATTTATCGCTGTTGTCGAGATAAATTGCCCCGTCCTCGGCCAGGTGATCCAGAGCGAATCCCGCGCAATCGTCTCGCCAAGGCCCGTCAATCATTACGAAATCGAACTTGCCATGCACCGGAGGCGAAGCAAATTCTTCACGCTTCAATGCAAGCCGATATTCGATGCCTTCCGACCCGGCCAATTGCCCGGCAATTCTGGCATGCCACACGGGATCAGCCTCAATCGAGATCAGCTCTGCGCATCTTTTCGCGTACCAGAGAGTCGATTGCCCCGAACCGAATTCGAGTACTCGTGCACCGTCACGAGAGGCAAGAAATGCAGCAATGGATCGTTGCGCATCATAGGATATCCATGGCTGCCGGGGCAGACGACCTGACATCAGCCGCACAATGCCCCCGCCAAGTGCGAGCGGCATGTTGCGGAGGACGCGCGACAACGGCACCAGTGCACCTTGCTCGTCGTGAAACCGCGAGATGCGGCCCGAACTACCCGATATCAGCTTGCGCATCATGCCGGTCATGATCCGGCGCCGGTTTAGAGTGCCGAAACCGAGAGGAAGTCAGGCTGCGGCCCGTGCCACTCGCCCGCCTTGCCTGGTTTATCATCGCGATCTGCGCGCTGCTGACGCTCGGGCTTTGCCTTGACGGGCCTTTCAGAAGGCGCCGCCTTTGCGCGCGGCTTTTCCTGCTTCGCTGCAGGCTTGTCTTCGCGTTGTTCCTCGCGACGCGGCTTATCTTCGGCCGCCTTTGCCGGGCGCTCCACCAGATCGACGCGCACGTCCTTCTTGCCGAAGACCGGCACTTCGCTGCCGGTCAGCTTCTCGACATTGGCAATAGCCTCGCCGTCTTCTTCTGCAACGAACGTAAATGCGCGGCCCTTGGCGCCAGCACGACCTGTCCTGCCGATGCGATGGACGTAATCGTCGGGGTGCCACGGTGTATCGAAATTGAACACATGGCTCACGCCCTTGATGTCGAGCCCGCGTGCCGCAACATCGCTGGCGACTAGGATGTTGATCTCGCCCTGCTTGAAGCGGTCGAGTTCACGCAGGCGGCTGGTCTGATCCATGTCGCCATGGATTTCACCGCTGCGAAAGCCGTGGCTCTGCAGACTCTTGTTGAGTTCGCGTACAGTCGTCTTGCGGTTGGCAAAGACGATTGCCGTCTCGACATGATCATGGTCGAGCAGCCAGCGAAGCGTTTCGCGCTTCTGGCGGCTCTTCACCGGCACCTTGAATGCGGTGATGTCCTTATTGGTGGTAGCCGCCCTGCTGACCTCAATGCGTTTGGGATTCTTGAGGAATTTCTTCGCCAGTTTCTCGATCGGTGGCGGCATGGTGGCCGAGAACAGCATCGTCTGTCGGCTCTCGGGCAATTTCGAACAGATGAACTCGATATCGGGAATGAACCCCATATCGAGCATGCGGTCCGCTTCGTCGATCACCAGCAGTTCGCAGCCGTTGAGCAGGATCTTGCCGCGTTCGAACAGGTCCATCAAACGCCCCGGCGTGGCGATGAGCACATCGACACCTTCGTTGAGCGCCTTGACCTGATCGCCCATCTGCACACCGCCGATCAGCAGCGCGAGCCTGAGGTCGTGGTTCTTGCCGTATTTCTCGAAGTTCTCCGCAACCTGCGCAGCAAGCTCGCGCGTGGGCGCCAGGATTAACGAACGCGGCATCAGCGCACGGCGACGGCCATTGGCCATCACATCGATCATCGGGAGGACGAAGCTGGCAGTCTTGCCCGTACCGGTCTGTGCGATACCGATGATGTCCTTCATCATCAGCACGGGAGGGATGGCCTGCGCCTGGATCGGCGTAGGTGTGCTGTAGCCAGCCGCCTCGACGGCGTTGAGCAGGTCTTCGGAAAGGCCGAGATCGGCGAAATTCATGCGGTTGTCGGATGCCCCCGGAATGCGGATAAGCGAAAAGGGCCGCTCAACAGGCGGCCGTACGGGCCGCGCCATTCGCGGATTTACCCGTCAAAGTCAAGCAAAAGCGCCGGTTCAGTCCTCGCGCTCTACCACGAGCTGGCGAAGTTTCATGACCTGGCATTTTGCGCCCGAGCGACTCAAGATCCGGTCACGCTTGATACACAGCTTCCCGTCGTCGCTACGCTCCATGTAGAAGCCCTGATAAAAATCACGCGGGCTGCAGCCCTTCTCGAGCTCGGCGGTGAGCATCCGACGATCACGCAGATACATCAGCAAACGGTCGCCCCGGTCGGCAACCGCCCCGATCCTGTCGCTGTCGATGCATTTGCCGAACGATCGTTCGACCAACCTGGTGCGCGGCTGCGATAGCGGGGCAGCTTCGGATACCAGGCTTTGCCGGGCAGAACTGCGGGCAGGAGCGATACGCAGGATCACGCGCCGTTCAATCCGAACCTGATTGACGTCGGTTGGTTCTATACCCTCGAACAGTGGCGCCCAGCCCGGTGCTTCATCGGAAAGCGGCAGCGCGGTGATTGATCGATCGCTGTCGCGCGATTGCCCTATCGTATGTCCTTCGTCCCAATCGCCGGCCGAAGCGACGCCAATCGCGCCCAGCGGCAAAGCCAGCGCGATCGGGGCAAGCAAGGCAAGCAGACTGGGCATGCGAAGTGCGAAATGCTCCATCAGTTGACGCGCAAGGGCTGGCGCGAATTGCTGATGCCGCACTTGCCCCCCGACAATTGAATATGGGCTTAATTGAGTTGTCAGCCAAGGCAAGAGGTGGCGTCGTGCCCCGCTCCTGTGGCAAGGGGCGCGAATGTCCAGTTCCGCGACCTTTGCCGAAACTGCCTTAGCTCTGCTCGGAGCGCGTGGTTTTACAAGTGACCCTGAACTGGTCGACCCGTGGCTTACCGACTGGCGCGGCCGTTATACCGGGAAGGCAATCGGTCTTGCGTCGCCAGCCTCGACCAGTGAGGTTGCTGCGCTGGTCAAATTATGCGCGCAGCATCGGGTGCCGATCGTGCCGCAAGGCGGCAACAGCAGCATGTCCGGCGGCGCAACACCCGATCAAAGCGGCCAGGCTGTGCTTCTTTCTCTCAGACGCATGGACCGAATTCGCGAGATCGACAGCGATGCGAAGCAGGCGGTCTGCGATGCAGGGGTCGTGCTGCAGACGCTCCATGAAACGGCCGAACGCCAGCGCCTGCGCTTCCCGCTAACACTCGGCGGCAAGGGTTCAGCCACCATTGGCGGCCTGGTCTCCACCAATGCAGGAGGCACGCAAGTGTTGCGCCATGGCACGATGCGCGCGCAAGTTCTCGGCCTGGAGGCTGTTTTGGCCGACGGCAGTATCTTTGACGCGCTTACGCCGCTCAAGAAGGACAATCGCGGGTTCGACCTCAAGCAATTGCTGATCGGTTCGGAAGGCACTCTGGGGATCGTGACCGCTGCGACTTTGCGCCTGCTCCCGGAAACCGGCGGACGAGTTGTTGCATGGGCCGGCCTGTCAACGCTCCAGCACGCTCGCGGTCTGCTGCTCCATTGCGAAAATGTCGCCGGGGTGTCGCTCGAAGGATTTGAAGTACTTCCTGCGCATTGCCTTTCGGCTGTGCTGGATTACCTGCCCGAGAGCCGCAGCCCGCTCAGTGGCGAACATGCCTGGCATGCTCTGATTGAGCTGATGGCCGAACCGGGCGATGCCGACCGCCTGACTTTGCTCACCGAATCCATGCTCGCCGGAGCAATGGATGCCGGCCTGATCGAAGATGCCGTAGTTGCCGTGAACGAGAAACAGGCAGACGATTTCTGGCACTTGCGCGATTCAATCTCGCCAGCAGAGCGCGCAATCGGCCCGGCAATGCAGCACGATATCTCGGTACCGGTGGCACGGATGGCCGATTTCGTCGATCACGCCGCCCGAGCGGTCGAGCAGCATTTTGCGGGAACGACAGCCCTTGCCTTCGGTCATTTAGGTGACGGCAATGTGCATTTTCATGTTCTTGCACCGAGCGGCACCGAGCGCGGCATATGGGAGTTGGAACAAGGCGGCAGGATCAGTGCATTCGTGCATGATCTGGTTACCGAATGGGGCGGATCGATCAGCGCCGAACATGGAATCGGCCAGATGAAGCGCGATGAACTGGGCCGCCTTGGCGACCCTGTTTCTCTGGCATTGATGCAGACAATAAAGCGGGCACTCGATCCGTTGGGAATACTCAATCCCGGCAAGCTCGTGCCGCTTGCGGAAACGGGCTTGAACCCTTAAAGCGCGCAGCTTCTGGCGCCTGTGCCTTCAAGGCCCTGCCGCTTTATCCCATAGCAATACACTTACTTTCGGAGAGATTTCATGGCGAGCGCGCCGCAGCAGCCCCAGTTACCCCTGTTCTTCAACGATCTGATGCCGCTCAACAGCAAGGATCATATCAAATATCGCACGCGCACCCTCGACAGCGCGCCCTGGCTGGCAAAGGCTCATGCCATTCCGCTGACCGTCGATGAATTCATCCAGGCACAGCGTCACTATCCGATCGTATTCTCGGCCGGGGACAGCCCGCTTCCGCTGGCGCTGATGGGCCTCAACGAGGGCGTCAACACCTTCGTGGATGAAGACGGCAAGATTCAGGACCCTGTCTATCTGCCTGCCTACATCCGACGCTATCCCTATATGCTGGCGAAGTTGCGCCCCGAGTCAGACGAACTTTCGCTGATGTTCGACCCGACCGCAGATGCAATCGGCGAATTCAAGGAAGGCGAGCGCCTCTTCACAGATGATGGCCAGCCTAGCGAAGAAACCAAGCGGCTGCTCGAGTTCTGCCAGCACTTCGAACAGGCCGCACAACGCACGCAAGCGTTTCTGGCGGAGCTCAAGGAAGCCGACCTGCTGATGGACGGTGAAGTCGCCATCCAGCAGGAAGGCGCCGAACAGCCTTATGTCTATCGCGGGTTCAAAATGGTGAACCAGGAAAAGCTGCGCGACGTCAGCGCTGCCAAGCTGGAAGAGTGGAACAAGAACGGGCTTATGACGCTCATTCACGCACATCTGTTCTCGCTCGATCTGATGCGCACGATTTTCGGCCGCCAGATGCAGCAGGGAAAAGTTCCTCCGCAGCAGGTTGAAGGCACGGCCTGACCAGCTTTAAGCGCGTGTCGGCAACGGCTCGCGTAACAAACAGGACAAATGGAGGCGGAGACGCGACGGCATGTCGCGCTCCGCCATTTTTCATGTGCTTGACAGCGTTTCGCGCGATACCCATTTTAACTTGGTCGGCGGCGCTCCCCTCATGGCCTGCCGACTGATGCATGAGAGTGCATCACCTCCCTGAACCTTGGCCACCTCGTGTCTCATACGCACGAGGTGGTTTTTTATCAGGGTAAACGTGCTTACTCGGCCGCTTGCGGAAGCTGACCACCGCGACCCAGTTCGGCCACATCGGAAGCTAGGACGCGAACCAGCCCTGCCAATAGCCGGGCGAGAGCCGGCAAGCGCGCGCTGGGCTGCTCGAGTCGGGCATCGAGGTAGGTCGATCGGCAGACTTCCAATTGCATCGCATGAAGGCCGCGCTGTGGAGCTCCGTGACGATCGAGCACATAGCCGCCCGAATAGGGCCGGTTATGCGATGCAACCTTTGCAGCCGAGGCCAGGTGCCGAAGTGTATTGGCCACGATGCGCGGATCACAACTCGATCCGAACCGGTCCCCCACGACAAATTCCGGCGAGACGCTGCCCGGGTGTCGGCTGTGCAGCGGAGGCATGGAATGGAGATCGAGCAGCAATGCTGCGCCCCAACGATCCCTGAGCGATTCCAGCGCTTTGCCAATTGCAGCATGATAGGGACGATGGACCTGCTCTATGCGGCGATCCAGCTCTGCTCTGGCAAGCGGTTGCTTCCATATCTCGCCTACACCCGGCAATCTGCGGGGCACCAGCCCGAGCCCGCTCCGCGCCCGGCGATTGGCCAGTGAATGGCGAACGCGGACCGCCTTCTCGCCCACCACCATCGACCAGTCCACATCGTCCGGTGCGCGATTTAGGTCGATCATTGCACGAGGTGCATTGGCAATGATCAGCGCCGCTCCTGTCTGTTCGGCCACATCGCGCGCCAGTGTATCAACATGGCGATCTTCCAGCCGGAGCGTGGCATCGCGAAAGCGCAGGTTCGCCAATAATTCGGGTGGATAGGCACGCCCACCATGCGGCGCAGCAATCAGCACCGGCAAGGGCATCCCGCCAGGCATCAGAACCGAGAAGGGTGCGGAGTTTGCAACCTGCGAATCGTCTGAATTCTGCGGAATTCCACTGTCGTTCATGCGGCAATGCTGACTGCTCGTCAGGCCCAAGTCAAAGAATCATGCTCCATTGCGAGACAATGGTGAACGGAACTGGAGATTTGTTAAACGATTGTGGGTATAGAGACCCTTATGAGCGACATGCACCACAAGCGAATCCTGCTCGCCGAAGACGATGAAGCGATGCGTACCTATCTCGAACGCGCGCTTGATGCTGCTGGCTACTATGTCGATGCAGTTGACCGCGGAACCGAAGCCGTCCCGCTGCTCGAGAAGAACCATTATGATCTGCTGTTGTCAGACATAGTCATGCCCGAAATGGACGGAATCGAACTGGCGCAGCGCTGCAACGAAATCAGCCCTGTGACAAAGGTGATGTTCATCACCGGCTTCGCAGCCGTCACGCTCAAGGCCAGCCGCGAACAGCCCAATGCAAAGGTTCTGTCCAAGCCCTTCCACCTGCGCGATCTTGTGATGGAGGTTGAGCGGGTGCTTGAAGAGAAGGTCAGCGCGCGGCTCTGAATTGTACCGGCGTTTTGCCCCTTGCGTGGTCCGGTAGGCCTCGCTAAAGGGCGCGCCTGCCGCACAAAACGGCATGTTCGATAGCGTGGGCGTATAGCTCAGTGGTAGAGCACTATGTTGACATCGTAGGGGTCCCAAGTTCGAACCTTGGTACGCCCACCATCGAACCGAAAACCCGCCTTCTGGCGGGTTTTTTTGTGCTTTTACCTAGCTTCAGAGCCAGGCAGACAAATCACGTCCGATCAATTCCGCAGTGCGGGTAACATGCGGCGCATAATGCGCTTTCAGCCGCGCCTTGTCAGCATCCGCTATCGCTTCGGGCCTGTTGCCCAATTTTGAAAGCAGCGCTTCATAGGGTGCGCGAAACACCCTGGATTCCATCAACCCGGGCGCCAGACGTCGCAATCGTTTCGCACCTATGCGCAGAGCTCTGGCAACCGGATTGCGCAGTTCGACACTGGCGTTCTTGTGCGACATTTCCTGCTGGGAGAATGGCAGCGACTCAATGCCCATGAAGGCGGTCAATCGATCGAGCACCTCCTGCGGCCGGTTCAGCAGATCCTCGAACAGAATGATCTGCACATTCGCCCCAAACTTCGCCTTCCATCGCTCGATATGGCGATCATACTCCCCTTCAGCCAAATAGTTCGTTGCGAAGCAATTGGCGCGGGCACCCGACACGCATTCGTCCAGCGCGGCAGCAAAATCAGCCTGCTCCTCTTCTCCGCGCGATCGGGCATGGACGAATGCCGAATAGGCCCGCTCGCTCGGATCGCGGAGAACCACTACGATCTTCGCGTCCGGACGCTGCGCGTGGATAGCTTCTGCTGCTGTAGTACTGACCAGATATTGCGTGCTGGCATCGCCTCGCAAGACATCCACGGGTGAACTGTCATACAGCGAAAGATAGGCCGCTTCATCGCCATATGGGAGCGTTTGGGCCAGGGGTCTGAGCCTGGCGCCGTCCTGAATCGTCCAGTCACGATCCGTCGCGCGCAGAAAGAAGTGGTGCGGCTCTTTCTCATGCGGAAAGAACACCTGACGATGGTCGCGCAGCAAATCGACCAGAGATGTCGTACCTGCCTTTGCGGCACCCACGATGAAAAAATCAGGAAAGCGAAGATCGGCAGTCACGGAAAGGTTCAGACCGGTGATTGGCTCGGCTTGCCACTGCCGACCGGCTGCACTGCCGGTTGAGGGAAAAAGATGCCGCTTTCGCGCGTTCGGCCGTCACCTGATTGCATTCGTTGCCGCTGCTGCTCGCGAATTGCCTGAACCGTGGCGAGAAGCATGACACCGAACCACGGGGAATCGAACTGCGGGTCGAGGAAATTCATGGCGAGCAGGAACAGAAAGACCGCCTTCCCCAACTCGCCGCGATCCCCACGCCACAGAACGCGGAAAGCGGAATAGAGGATCAAGAGTGCAAGCGGCAGCCCGAGCTCCGCCAGCAGCATCGACATGCCGCTGTAAGGCTTGTTTGCCGAACTCTCGATCGCATAGCGCTGATCCTTGAAGCGAAGCAAAGTGGGTGCAACGTATCTGACATGTGCATCGCTGGCGAAAAGCCCTGGAAGTTCGGGCAGTTCGCGCCCCCCGACCCAATCGTTGATCGGGCTGGACCAGATGGCTGGCTGGCTGCTGAACTGCCCAAGACCTGTGCCCAGCAACAAGGTCTGAGGCTCCTTCAGATACATATCGCCCACCAGGACGAAGGCATATATCTTCGGGTTTGATCCGTAATACTCGGCAAAGGCGTTGTTCTTGGTTTCAGCGCGGAATTGCAAATAGGGAACGACAAGCAAGGCCAATGCAGCCCCGGCAAACAGGATGGCGCGATTGCGCCGCACGAAGATCAGCAATCCGGTGACGCCGGCCACGATTCCCAGAATGAAGTTGGGCACCAGGAAGTTGGAAAGAGCGATCAGCAAGCTCCAATTGCCCCGCAGGCGAAATCCCCTGCGGCGCGAAAGGGCTTCGGCAAGGCCAAAGAAGCCGATGATCGTCACGATCTTGGCTCCGCCACGTCCAAAACCGCCGTTATAGAAGTCGGGCAGGTAATGGATGTAGGGCAGTTTGAAAGGAAATCCCATCTGAACCAGGCTGATCATGCTGGTAACGAATACCAGCACATTAAGCGCACGGATCAGACTACGACCGTCTAGATGGCGCGAAAACTGAAAGCCCAGCGCAGCGGCAAGAAATGGCAGGATAAGTGCGAATTCCAATGCCCAGGCCGTGATCGATACCCGCAGACCGAGCAGGTAATTGACCACCATTGCAAAGCCGAGGACACCAAGCAGCATGATGACCCGTGCCCAGGTCCGTCGCGATGTCCAATTGATCATAAATACGGGCGCGGTGACATAGACCGCATAGCTGATCGCCATTCGCGGGATCGCCATTGCAGCGGCATAGGGAATGGATTTCGATATTTTCACAGGGTTTCCCAAACCACCAGGTCGCGCGCGGTGTTACAAGAATCGCCAACGCGCGCAAGGCAAAGCAGGCACTCTAGTCGATTGCGATACCGAGGTTTTCCATGCGACCCTGCGAGGCAGTAAGCGCAAGGAACTGAACAGGGCAGTCAGCCGGGACCGTGAATTCAACGGGCCCATCATACGGCTGGTTGATGAGTGCCCCGCTACCCGAATTACCGCCACTGCGGTCGCAGCGCAGCACGACAAGCGCATCAGCGCGGGGCCCGCCACTTGGTCGCCTTATGCCTTCCTCGTCACTGCGCGTAAGCGTCAACCGATGGGGGCCTGGCGTGAGCACAACATGGCGTAGAGCGAACTGTCGTCTGAGCGGATCGCGGTTGCGAACATCGATCAGTCCCGCCTTCTCGCCCTCGCGGACCGATATTCCGGCCACGGAAGGGAAGGACCAGGCAAAGGGGTCAGTATCGGCAAGCGCAAGGTTGAAGCCGATCGAATTGTCTTTCGCACGACAGGCCGACGGCCAGGCCGCAAGCGCATTGCCACCCTGCGATTTGCCCAGCAGGACGCGCGTCACCCGCGCATAGGAATCGCACGGCATGGACGGTTCGATGCCTTGAGCGGAACGAAAGGTCTGTGTCACTTGCAGACCGTAATCGGGGTAGACCTGCACGAACTCCGACACATCCGCCACCAGCGGAGCGCTGTGCGGCATGCGTTTGGCGATTTCCCGGCGTCCGTTTTCATCCGCAAGGATCAGGCCAAGGGCGCCAAAGATGGCGTCCTTTTCCCGGCGCATTTTGGCCAGAGCATCCACTCTTTGCGCGGCGACTTCCCAGTTTTTCGTAGTCAGCGCACTGCCGATCACGGTGAGCTGTGTATAGGGATCACGCCAGCCGCGCTGCGCTGCATAGGTCAGTGCGCGTCCTGCAATATCCAGCTGGTCCGCCTCGGCAGCCGCAACCGCAAATGCCGAAAGGTTGACCGCTTCGATGGGCCGGTTACGCAACAGTGACTTCGCACGGTCCAATGCAGCGTGGGGTTGGACGATGGCCAACTGACGTGCGACGACCTCATCTGAAAAGCCGCCCAGCCCCGCTGGAACAAGCGCTGCAAGCGCAGGCTGGACACGGGCCGCCCGATCAACTTGAAACAGGATCGCAACTGCCGCGATAATCAGAAATATCACACCCCTGGCCGCCCAGCCCGCCATGCCGGGCGCACGGAAGGTCACAGGGCATCATCCTTGTGCTGATATGCGTAATAGTCGCTGCCGTAATAGCTGTATTCGCCGCTGACATTCTTCGGATTGAACTTGGTCAGCACCGCACCAATGACGTTGGCCTTCACCATATAGAGACGCCGAAGCGCAGTCTTCACGGCACCGCGATGGCCCGATTCAGCATCGATCACTACCAGCACCGCATCTGTATGCGCTGCGAGCGTCGGTGCGTCGGAAAGGCCAAGCATCGGCGGAGCATCGAAGACCACGCATTCGAAGCGCTTGAGCAATTCGGCGATCAGATCGTCAAATCGTGTCGTGCTGAGCAGCGCGGCGGGATCCGGCGGCATCGGGAGTGCGGTCATGTAGCTGAGGTGCTTGTGCCCCGAAGGAATGACCACATCGTCGATCGCCTTTTCGCCAGCAAGGATGGTTGTGAAGCCCTCCTGCCTGCGATTGGCCAGCTTGCGGTGCAACGTCGGACGGCGAAGGTCGGCATCGATCAGCAATGTCTTGCGGCCGAGTTCGGCGAATTCGAGCGCGAGCTTGCCTGCCGTGGTGGTCTTGCCTTCACCTGCCTGCGCCGAGGTTACGGTAAGTGTCCGCGGAATGCCTTCACCGGTGCTGTAACGCAAATTGGTGACCAGCGACTGGTAGGATTCGCTGACCGGAGATTTCGGATCGGCCAGATCCTCCTCCGGATGATCGCCCTGGATTTTGGGAACCAGCCCCAGAAGCGGGATTCCGAGCTTGCGCTCCACGTCTTCGGGTGTGCGGAGCACATCGTCGAACTGCTCGCGCAGGAACACGAAGCCCGCTGCTGCCAGCATGCCGCCCAGCAGAGCAACTATCATGTTGATTATGAGGTTGGGCGAGGAAGGTTCGCGCGGCACTTCGGCAGCATCGACCATCGAGACATTGTTTGAAGTCGCACCGGCAGTGGCGCTCAGTTCGTTAAAGCGGGTCAGCAGCGTGTTGTACAACGCCCGGTCGGTTTCAGCGACGCGCTTGAGAACATTGTACTGAACGCCGCGATCCTGCTCATCGAGCGCTTCGCCGCGAACTTGCGATACCTGCCCCACGATCTCAGTTTCCCGATCACGCGTGGCTTCATAAGCCAGGCGGACCGAATTCTTGATCGATTGACCCACCTGGCTGATCTGCTGATTGACCTCAGCGGACTGGGCCTCAAGCGCTTGCACGCTGGGGTGATCGTCGAGGTGGCGTGTCCGTTCGTCGGCCAGTTTGGCTTCGATTTCGGAACGCTGACGGACAAGCTGGCTATAGGCCGGGTTCGCAAGAACCTGCGGAACCGAGGAAATCGGCTGGTTTGCGATATTCCGCCAGGCGTTTTCGGCAGCGATGCGATCGGCAACTGCCTGGCTGGCAGCGGTGTTAAGTTGCTGCAGCGTGTCGTTGGTGACTGAAAGCGTGGTTTCCTGATCGGCATTCTGGCCCTGCCCGCTTACACGGATCAAACCGGCTGCGCGCGAGAAGGTGTTGAGATCCTTTTCGCTCTGTTCGAGCTTCTTGCGGGAATCTTCAAGCTGCTGGGCCAGAAATTCGCGGGCGTAGGCCGAACTGTCGAATTTGCGGGCGAGATTGCTCTCGATGAAGTTCTGCGCGATCGAATTGGCCATTTCTGCGGCAATTCGGGGATCGCCGCTGCGGTATCCGATAGCAACAAGGCGGCTGTCGACGGGAAGAGTAACACTCAGCCCATCGGTCACCATGTTGACCGCAAGATCGCGGCGCAGGCGCTTGAGGCCTTCGGGCCCTGAATAGCCGGTTCCCGGCAGGCTATCGAGTTGCGGCAATTCAGCGCCCTGAGCGGCGAAGAATTCCTCGCGGTCAGCGAGATTTTCGGATTCGACTACGCGCTGGGCCAGGCTGCGGCTCTGGATCACATCGACCTGCGTCTGCAGGAAGCGTTCTGTTTCCTGCGGCGGGTTGAAAGGTTGCGTTTCGGTGTTTTCGATTATCTGATCGGCCTGCTGCTCGATCAGGACCTGCGATTCCGCAACAAACTGGGGCCGCATGAGCAGCGTGACGAGCACGCCAAGGCCCAGCGACAGAGCAAGGATCGCGGCAATCGGCAGCCAGTTGCGGCGCACGGCTGCCCACACGCGCCTGAGATCGATATCGAAGAAGGCATCGTCTGCCGCCGGATCCGACGGATATTGACGCTGCGAAGGATCGACAGGCTGACCCGCCCCCTGGATGCTGGAGAGCTCGTAATTGGTAGCCAAGTGTCAGAACCTCGTAAATGCGTTCAATATCGGTGCCGCGCGCAGGAAGTCCTGGTAAGCGCCGCGAACAGCCGAGTAGCCAACGACAATGCGATCACCCCCGAGAATTTCAGGATCAGGCGCCTTGCCCTCGCGAATCTGTTTGAGATCGAACACCGCCCCGAAGCGCTGCCCGTCGATATTGCGGAAAACGATGACCTCGTCATCGACACCGGTAAACTGCAGACCCTTGGCCCGCGCGATAGCCTCGACCAGCGAGGAGGTGCCGGCGATTTCATAGACGCCGGGTTCGACCACCTGACCATCGACTGTCACGCGCTGGGCGGCCGAGCTGACTACCCCGACCACTACCTGGGGATTGCGGATAAAGCGCGTTCCCAAACCGGCTTCGAGTTCGCGGCTGAGTTCGATCGGCGTCTTGCCCGCAGCAGCAACTTCTCCCACGAAAGGATAGTTGAAGGTACCCGCAGCATTCACCGACACTTCGTCGAACGACAATTCAGGTTCCTGGAACACGCGGATCGAAAGAGTATCGAGGACACCGATGCGGTATTCCTGAGCGCCGCCGCTCTCGGCCGCGGTCGGTATGAGGCGGTATGCATCCGGCCCGCGCGGGAGATCCGCCGAAGGGCTGAAACAGCCAGCTAATAGAAGAGTTGCAGGAAGAATGATCCCCGCGGATTTCCTAAACAATGACCCGGTCCCTCTTAATCTTCCACGGCGCCGTTAGCAGAGCGACAAGCAATCCTGCAACGCATAAGACCGTCATATTACGCATCGGCAGATCGACCACCGCCTGCAGCCCGATGCACAGCAGCCCCAATGATGCGGCCATTGTGACGGGAGCGTGAACTGTTCTGATCCGGCGCGCTGCCGCGTACAACAAGAAGCATATCCAGCCCAGCAGCACGAGTGCCCCGACGGCCCCCGCTTCAAGCAGGACTTCGAGATATTCGTTATGCGCGCGCCCCGCCCTTGCCGTTACAAGCGATTCAAGCGATTCTTCGACCTGAAATACCTCGTCAAAGGTGCCCATTCCGGAGCCAAGCGGCCAATAACGTTCGATGCCGCTGCGGGTGTCTTCCCAGATATAGGGTCGTGAATCTTCGAGATCGCCGTAGCGCGCCCAAGTAGCGCCCAGTCGATCGTTGGTCAGTGCCAATCCCGACAATGCGGCAATCACAACCGCTACGCCGGCCAGATAGATCCAGCGCTTGCGGGCTTCTACGCCGCGCAGCCTGGTCAATCCGATCCAGGCAATCCAGATCAACGGGAATATCAGCATCGTGGTCGAACTACGGCTGTTGGTAAGGACTACACCCAGAACCAGCATCAGTCCGCCAAACAGGATGATCACCGTGCGCAACGCGTCATGACTGCGCGATTGGTAGTAACCGATCAGCGCCAGCAGGCCGATGAGCATCACCAGGCCGCTGCTGTTGTGATTGGCAAAGAAGCCGTAGAACCGCCCCTCTGCCCGCGAGCCGTAGAAATTCAGCGCATCGCCTGCCGCAAATTGCAGCGCGCCGAACAGGAAGTTGGTCAGCGCCAAAAGTGCCAGAATGGCAAGCGCGCGCCGCCCCGCAGCTTCATCCTGCCCGCGATAGGCCAGCAATATCGCAATGGGACCAAACAGCGCCAGCAGCGCCGTAACTGTCCGCGCGCGATCCAGCGTGAATGGGAACCATCCGCCGCCCGACCCCACCAGCTCGCGCGATTGAATGGCCATTTCCCGCCCCGGAAGTGCCTGCCAGACAGCAGGAGGAAGCGGGATCAGCTGCGTCAGCGGCAGAAGGATTGTCAATGCCACGAGGACGATCAAGGCCGCAGGAGCGCGCTGCACAAACCCGCGCAGCAAACCCGGCGTGAACAGGATCACCCCCAGCGCGAAAAGTTGCACGGCAAGATTCTGCAGCCCCTTGCCGACACCCCCACCGCCTAATGCGAAAGCCGCCGCAAGCAGGATGAGCAAAGGCCAGCCAAATTGGGCAATCGCCTCGAAAGGAGTGAGCCTGGGCTGCGAATGTCGTCGTCTAGGCATGATCCTGCGCCATTACATGCAGACAAGAAAAACCCCGCCGGCCATCAAGACCAGCGGGGTAAACTTTTTACCGGACGTGCTTAGAGCGACGAACCGGGGGTACGGTCATCATCGTCACCACCGGTGGCGACAAGAATACCGAGAATAACTGCAATCGCGGCAACAACGGCGAGGATGGTGGCCGAACCACCAGCTTCGCTCTTCATGCCGGCGGGCTTCGCAGTACGCGAAACAGTCGACATCTTGACCGGCTGAACAGTAAGTGCACCGGCGTCCGAAGCACGGGTGCCAGCCTGGGCTGCAACGGGAGCAACAGCCATAGCTACTGCACCGAGGCCCGAGAGAAGGCGGCTGATCTTCATACGTAGTCTCCTAGTTCTTCTTCTTACGAGAATTCGCGGGTTGGCTAGCAACGTTCCGTGTCACATGCAACTGCTTAATAAGATGTTTCACTGATTTTTCTGCAGTTGCACAATATCAGATTCATGCCAACCATTCTGGTTCCAGTATGCTCAAAATTATCTGCAAACTGTGGCACATATGTCAGTATGCATTGGGATGAACGAGCACTTTTGCGGTAGCCAGAATAATCTTAATATCACCTAAAGGCGACCAGTTGCGAATGTACTCCAGATCGGCACCCAAGCGGTCGATCAGGTGATCCTCGGTTTCTGTTGCACCGCGATATCCGCGCACCTGCGCAAGGCCGGTAAGACCCGGTTTGAGCGAGTGGCGCTGCCAGTAATTCCGGTCGATCTCCCAGAACAGCTTTTCGTTCGCGAGCGAGCCGAGCGCGTGCGGACGTGGTCCGACCAGGCTCATTTCGGAGCGCAATATGTTTATGAGCTGCGGCAATTCGTCGATACTTGTCCGGCGGATAAATCGGCCGATACGCGTGACTCTATCGTCATCGCGCGATGTGGATCGCGCCCCTTCGGCATCCAGGCCACCGACCTTCATCGAGCGGAACTTGAGCATGTTGAACATGCAGTTGCCCTGCCCCATCCGTGGCTGGACAAAGAATACCGGCCCGCCATCCTCCAGCTTGATAAGCAATGCGATGATCACCATCGGCAGCCCGAGCAGGATCAGCGCAGGTACGGTGAAAGCCAGGTCGATCGCGCGCTTGGTAAGCTGATCGCGCAGGCCCAGCGGGCCCGATGAAACGACTAGAAATGACCAGCCGTTTTCCCGTTCAAGCGCCAGCGCGCCAAGTTCCTGCATCGCTTCCGATACAACTTCGCCCCGCACGCCTGCAGCGCGCAGGATCGCAGTCCAGAATACGCGCCGCTCGATCGGGCAACTGACGATCACACGGTCCATGTTACGCATCGCACGACCCAGAAGGTCGAGCGCTTCAGGATCGGCGTGCGCCCCTTCGATCTGTGAACTTTCCGCCACGACGTGATCGGCTCCGGGCAGATCGATCTGCGGCCCCCCATCTTCGATTATCAGCACGTTGCTGACCTTACCCCGGAAGGACCGCCTGATATATGCCGCCATTACAAACCGGGTAAGGATCATGGCTGAGCCACCGATCACGATCGCCAGTGAGTAGGTTACGCGTGCAAAATCGGTGCTCGAACGGACGTAGAACGTCATCACCAGGAACAGCATGGCTGAAAGCAGCAGCGCCGCAGACAGGCGCCACACCGCAATGCGCAGGCTCTCCAGCGAGGCAATCGAATAGACACGCTGATAGATCGCGATCACCAGGAAAATCGGCAGCGTGAACTGCATGACCTGTATCGCCCTGGTTGAGGGGATTTCACCAACGTAAATCGCGCCCGCTATCCAGAAACTGGCGAAAAGCAGGGCACCGTCAAGCAGGAACAGCGCCGCATATAGCTGGACTCGCCTGTGCCCCATGGACGGGCGCAAACTGCCTTCGAGGTATTCCTTAAGCGACATTGCAGTGGTTCAGCCACGCTGACGCGGGCGTTGAAATCCCTATAGAAAATAGTCGGCAAACGGCATTGCTCATGCATTGCGCGCGGCGGCGGGCATAGGTCAGCAGCTTTGTCCAGGCAACAACATTTGGCCCACCCGCCATCGGTCGTGCCACCGCCATTACAATCCGCTGCGCCCGGCCTTGCCCTCTCGCTTGGCTCTGCTAAAGCGCGCCCAAATCCATTCGAACAGACAGGAAACCGATGGCCAAGATCAAGGTTGCGAACCCGATCGTCGAACTCGACGGCGACGAAATGACGAGGATCATCTGGGAATGGATCCGCGAGCGGCTGATCCTTCCCTATCTCGACGTCGACCTCAAATATTACGACCTATCGGTCGAGAAGCGCGACGAGACGGACGACCAGATCACCGTCGATGCCGCCAATGCCATCAAGCAGTATGGCGTGGGCGTGAAATGCGCCACCATCACTCCTGACGAAGCGCGCGTCGAGGAATTCAACCTCAAGAGCATGTGGAAGTCGCCCAACGGCACGATCCGCAACATCCTGGGCGGTGTGGTCTTCCGCGAACCGATCGTCATCGACAATGTGCCGCGCCTGGTGCCCGGCTGGACCGATCCCATCGTGGTCGGCCGTCATGCATTCGGTGACCAGTATCGCGCCACCGACACGCTGATCCCCGGCCCCGGCAAGCTGCGCCTCGTCTATCACGGCGATGACGGCACCGAGATCGATCTCAACGTGTTCGACTTCCCGTCGAGCGGCGTGGCCATGGCGATGTACAACCTCGATGACAGCATCCGCGACTTTGCGCGCGCCTGCTTCAACTATGGCCTCGACCGCAAGTGGCCGGTCTATCTCTCGACCAAGAACACGATCCTCAAGGCCTATGACGGGCGCTTCAAGGACCTGTTCCAGGAAGTGTTCGACGCCGA
>CBFGON010000032.1:0-24240 GCA_965650395.1 uncultured Qipengyuania sp.
TCGTGCGCCCTCCGATCTGCACGCCCTGGTGGCCGACACTGATCCGCGCATTGTTCATCATGGTGAACATGGCCGCCAACCCGCGGTTCTCCGCCCCGACCAGCTCGCCGATACATTCGCCATTATCGCCGTAGCTCATCACGCAAGTGGGTGAAGCATGGATGCCGAGCTTGTGCTCGAGGCTGACACAGCGAAGGTCATTGCGCGCGCCGGGCGAGCCATCGGCATTCACATGATATTTGGGCACCGCGAACAGCGAAATACCGCGGCTTCCATCGGGCGCGTCGGGCAGGCGGGCAAGAACAAGGTGGATGATGTTCTTCGACAGCTCATGCTCGCCCCAGGTGATGAAGATCTTCTGGCCGCGAATGCTGAATTTGCCAGCATGTTCGCCTTCGGCGATTGGTGTAGCCGTGCTGCGCAGCGCACCAAGGTCGCTGCCGGCCTGGGGTTCGGTGAGATTCATCGTTCCCGACCATTCGCCGCTCACCAGCCTGGGCAGATATTTCTGCTGCAGCTCCTTGCTGCCGTGATGGTGGATCGCTTCGATTGCGCCCACGCTGAGCATGGGCAGCAGATTGAAGGCCATGTTTGCCGTCCCGAGGTTCTCCAGAACATTGCAGGCAAGCGCGAAGGGCAGGCCCTGGCCGCCGAACTCCTCCGGGCTGGCAATCGCATTCCAGCCCTGTTCGACATAATGGCCGTATGCTTCAGCAAATCCATCGGGCAGGCGAACAACGCCATTCTCCAGTTTTGCGCCTTCCAGATCACCTGCGCGGTTAAGCGGTGCGAACTCCCCGGCTGCAAACTGACCCACGCCCTCCACGATGGCTTCAACCATATCGGTTTCGGCAGCAGTGAATTTCTCCGACTGGGCTAGCTCCTCGATACCGGCATTGACGTGGATGGCGAGCAGCTGATCCTGGGTGGCGGGTGCGTAAGTCACGTCGGCATTCCTCTTGGCATTGCGGCGCTCCAGATATAGCGCGCGGGCATGACCGGCAAATACGCTACGGAAACAATACTGGCCGACGGGCAGGGAATCGCGCGTGCGGCGCGAATCCTGCGCGATGGCGGGCTTGTCGCAGTGCCAACCGAGACAGTCTATGGTCTCGCTGCCCGCGCCGACAGTGATGCTGCGGTGGCGCGGATTTACGAAGCCAAGGGGCGGCCCAGCTTCAATCCGCTGATCGTGCATGTCGGTTCGCTGGAGCAGGCGCGCGCCATTGCGGAGTTTTCGCCCGGAGCGGAGGAACTGGCCGCGCGTTACTGGCCGGGGCCACTTACGCTGGTGTTGTCGCGCCGAAAAGGGGCGGGGTTGGCTCTGGCGGTCACGGCCAGGCTTGATACGGTCGCGTTGCGGATGCCTGACCATGCGGTGATGCGCGCACTGCTGGAAGAGACGGATTTCCCCATCGCTGCACCATCTGCCAATCGCAGCGGCTTCATCAGTCCAACCTCTGCGCTTCATGTGCTGTCCTCGCTCGATGGGCGGATCGATGCCGTAGTCGATGGCGGTGAATGCGCTTCAGGCGTTGAATCGACCATCGTCGCCCTGCGCAGCGACGGCGAGATCGAGGAACTGCGCCCCGGCCCGATCAAAGTTGCGCCGCACAAATCGGAAAATGGTGGCAGCCGGATCGAGGCCCCCGGCCAGTTGGCCAGCCACTATTCGCCGGGAAAGCCGGTTCGGCTCAATGCTACGGAAGTTGCGCCAGACGACTTTGTGATCGGATTCGGAGCAGTTTCAGGCGATTGCACGCTGTCTGCCGGTGGAAGCCTTACTGAAGCGGCGTCGCGCCTCTATGCCTGCCTCCACCTGGCCGCTGCATCGGACAAATCGCGTATCGCGGTCGCACCGGTGCCGATGGAGGGGGTCGGAATTGCGATCAACGATCGTTTGCGCCGGGCAGCGACGCCTGCGGATTAGCGCGGTTCGGGCTCGACGGGAATCGTCGGGATGATCTGCTGCATTTCGGCATATGTGCCACGCGCCTGGTCACAGGCACGGCGGCTGCCGTCAGCGCATTCTTCCATCTGCTTGTCATAGTCGCGTTCGAGCCTGGCGAGCCGTTCTTCGCGGCGGCGAATCTCTCGGCCGCGGTTCTCGTCAGCTTCCGACTGGCTGGTGGTGGCCAGGTCCACGCCCTTGCTTGCCGCCCGCACGGGAAGCGTTGCGACATCGACGACAGTCTTGGCGAGACAGCCGGAGACCATCAGGCCGAGCGGCAAGGCGAAAACGGCCAGGCGACGCATCGAAAATTCCTTTCGCGCAGTCGCCTAGCCGCATTTTCCTTAGTTTGCCATGAATTAGGCTTCGGGAGCCTCCGGCGCAGGCGGCGCTTCGGCTGCCCCAGGAGCATCGGGCGCAGGCGGTGCAGGAGGCGCGTCCGCAGCCTTGCGGGTAGCGCCTGCACGGCAATTGAGTTTGCCCGAACCCATCGCGCTGACCGTGCAGCTTGCGCTTCCATTCACGGTCACACTGCCCGAGCCCATGATGCTTGCATCGACCTTGCCGTCCGAATCGAACTCGGCGCTGCCAGAGCCGACAACAGAGATATCGGCATTGTCGACGCGGAGACCAGCCATCCGGCCAGAGCCCGAACCGGCAACAGTCATGTCCAGGGTTTCGACGCCGCCGGCGGCTTCAACATCGCCCGATCCTGCAATTGTGAGGTCGAGTCGCGTGGCATCGACCTTGGCGATTTTCGCATTTCCGGACCCGGCGATCGTCACTTCGGCACTGCCGGTGACTTCAGCGACTTCAACCGAGCCTGATCCGGCCACAGTCAGCGCAGTAAGGCTGGGCATGGTAACGCGCACGGTGGCGCGGCCCAGATCTTTGCCGCTATTGCGTTCACGACTGATGCCCAGCGTACCGTCCTCAAGCGAGAAGCGCAACGCATCGACCGCCGCCTGATCGCCCGAGACGTCGATATCGAGCTTTGAACCTTTGGTGACGACGACATTGTCCGGACCGACTACTGCCAGTTCGGTCGGCGCTGCGCCGCTGGTGTCCAGTTCTGCCAGCGGCACTCCATTGGTGTCGCCGATCGATACGTGGCCGTCGCACCCGGCCAGCATTGCCCCTGCTGCCAGCGCGGCGACCGGGGCCAGCCCCTTGAGAATCTTGTGAAGCATGTGTGCCTGTTCCTTGTCCTGTCCCGTTCAGTCCGTGTTGGCGATATAATACAGCGTGGCGGCGCCATCAACCCATGTGCAAAGGGCCGCCCCTTACGGAGCGGCCCTTCGTCGAAGCCGGAATGGCGCCTGTCGATCAGGCGTCTTCGGCGTTCTCGTAATATTGCGGCGCATGTTCGCGCAGCACGTCGAGAATTTTCTCCAGCGCGGTCGGTTCGTCGGTCTTCTCCATCGCCGCGAGTTCGCGGGCGAGACGGCTCGAGGCCGCTTCGAAGATCTGGCGTTCCGAATAGCTCTGCTCGGGCTGATCGTCAGGGCGGAACAGGTCGCGGGTGACTTCGGCGATCAGAACGATCTCGCCCGAATTGATCTTCGCTTCATATTCCTGAGCGCGGCGGCTCCACATGGTGCGCTTGACCTTGGGTTTACCCTTGAGCGTTTCCATGGCCTCTTTCAGGGTCTTGTCGCTCGACAGCTTGCGCATGCCAATGGCTTCGACCTTGTTGACCGGTACGCGCAGGGTCATGCGCTCTTTCTCGAAGCGGAGAACATATAGATCGAGTTGCATACCGGCGATTTCCTCGCTCTGCAGTTCGATCACACGGCCAACGCCGTGCTTGGGATAAACAACGTAGTCACCAACGTCGAAGGCGTCAGGCTTGCTCGCCATGTATCAATCCTTTCGTCGGGACAGGTGGAGAAACAGCGTCACAAAACCTTTGACCGCGCTCCGGCAAAGGTGCGCGGTGGGTTTTCGATTGTGGCGTTGCGGGGGTCGACCTGCCCTTTCACTTATCACATCTGGCCGGGAGCAAACCGGCGCAGTTGTTGCATTATATAGCACGGTCGCACGAAAATTGCGAATCGCAATTGAGTCGCGCTCCCAATTGCGCCAACCTCCGCTGCTCGCGGCAGCTGGCGGAGACAGGTCCATGTCATTCGTGCTTTCGTTACTGATACTTGGCGAGGCAGCGCTTTTGCTGCCGGATCAGGCCTATGAGCCGCATGTTTCCGAGGGAACCCAAGCAGTTATGCAGCAGGCCGAGGAATTGGGGCCGCGCCAGCTCGTCGCGCGCCTCGAGGCGCTCTCAGCCAGCGGGGACGACACCGCAGCGGAATTCCTGGGCGAAATCTTTGGCCTCGGTGCATTGGGAGTCGAGCGCGATCCACGACGGGCATGCGATATCTTCGAATCGATTGCCGCCATCCGGCCCGATGCGGCGCATAATTTTGCCACCTGCTTCTATACCGGAAGCGGCCGAGATCTGGACCACATCTCTGCGCGGCAATGGTACCGCAAAGCTGCCGAAGGTGGCTGGACAATGGCGCGCTGTGCGTTCGGTAACATGCTTTTGCGGGGCGAAGGTGGCGAGCCCGAGCCCGAAACGGGCTATGCACTCTGCCTTTCTGCGGCTCAAATGGGCAATATCAATGCGCAGGCCGATGTCGGCACTTATCTGATTCACGGGAAAGGTGTGGCACGCGATGCTGTCGAGGCGCGCATCTGGCTCGACCGTGCGGCGACACGCGGGCAGGCAAACGCTGCCTTTCTGCTCGCGCAAATCTTCCAGAAAGGCGATGGTACGCCGCCCAGCGAAACCAAGGCCGCCGAATGGTACGAAAAAGCGCATGCCGCCGGCAGAAAAGATGCCGCCTATCAGGCGGCACTTTCCTATGTAAGGCAGGGTTTCCGCAGGACGGGCGACAAGGCCGATGTGTCGCCCGGATTGCTGAGAAAGGCGGTCAATTGGGCCGAAACAGCCTCAAAGGAAGATCCCGACCCCGAACTGCGCAAACGTGCCGCGGATCTCATCCCCGGCCTTGAAACGCTGATCGAAAAAGGCCGCAAGCCTGCGGATTAATCGCCTTCGCCAGGCTCGGCACTGAAGAACTTCTCGAACTTGTCCTCTTCACCCTTATGCTCGTCGGCATCTTCGGGCGGTTCCTTCTTTTGCGTGATGTTGGGCCATTCGGCAGAATATTTCGTGTTCAGCTCGAGCCACTGCTCGAGATTATCCTCGGTATCGGGCAGAATCGCCTCGGCGGGGCATTCGGGCTCGCACACGCCGCAATCGATGCATTCCGACGGATTGATGACGAGCATGTTCTCGCCTTCGTAGAAGCAATCGACCGGACAGACCTCGACGCAGTCGGTATATTTGCATTTGATGCAGGCGTCGGTGACGACATAGGTCATTGGGCGGGTGTTCCCTCGAATTGATAAGCGTTGAACTGCGGTTTCGCTGCTAAGTCCGATTACACGCCCGGGTCAAGCACGCGGTAACAATCCTGAGCTTCGCGCGGTGGTCCGCGGCGCTCGGGAAGCGCAAGAACTTCTATCAGGTGAACGGTTTTTCCAAGGGGCAGGGTGAGTACATCGCCCACGACAACATCGCGGCTGGCACGCAAGACGCGCTCGCCATTGCGGCGGATGTGACCTTCCTCGACCAGTCTTTGTGCTGCCCCGCGTGTGCGCGTGAAGCGCAGATGGCACAGCAGGCGGTCGATCCGCATCCTCAGCCTTGCTTCATTAACTCGGCAAGCCCGGCAAAGGCGCTGCCTTCGCGTGGCGGCGTGTGTCTCGGCGCCTGTCGCTGCTGGTTGCGGCGCGAGGGGCGCCATTCCCAGCTATCGGGCTGTGGCGGACCGAATGCACCCTCGGGCAAGGCGCGCGCGCGATGGACGCGGAAGCCCGCCTGTCCAAGCAGGCGCTCGGCATTCTTTGCTTCGAGCCCGATCGATACCGGCAACGCCAGATCGAAGCGGAAGCGGCGCTGACTGCCTGCCTTGCTGCGCGCTTCATGCGCGGCGCGGAAGATTTTCTCCGCCAGATCGAGCCGGATCGCCTGTGTCCCCGCATGGCGATAGCCGGAGGGGAGCTTCTTCGTATCAGGGATTACCGGCAACATCGCGTCAAGCAGCGGACGCCGGTCGATGCCGAGCTGGCTGAGCAATTGGCGCGGCGCAGGCTTGAGCAGTAGCGGCGCAAAAATGTCGAGCGCGCCAAATGTCACGCCGATCTTGCGCAGGAAGGGGCGCATTTCCTTGGGAAGATGTTCGATCCCCGCCGCTTCGCGTGTGACGAATCCATGCCCAGCCAAGAGGTTGAGCAGCAGAGCGCGTGCTTGCGAACCGGCCTCCGGGTTCCTTGCCGCAATCTGCATCCGCCGCAGCGGCTCGAGCGGTTCCAGCGCGGTGTCGAGCCATTTGCCCAGCGCTGTCATCAAAGCGGTGCGCGGCTTTTCAGGCAGTGCAGCTACTTCGCGCGAAGGCACCAGTGCCGGGATTACCTCATTGTCGCGCGCCTCCAGCTTGGCCAGCATATGGCCGTTCCAGCGGACAGTGCCGCGCGACAGCTCGATGTCGGCCAGATCGCTTTCAGCCAGCGCTTCGGCGCGCTCACTCAGGATCCGCGGCAGCGCTTTCTCGGCAGCAGCGAGCAGCATCTTGCGGTCGGCATGATTGGCCGCCTGGTCGACGATGAAGCGGAAACCTTCGACCTTGCCCAGTGCTTCATCCTCGACCCGCAGCGTGCCGTCAGCGTCGAGCGTGATGGGCAGCAGCGATGCGTCCTGTCCCAGCGATTTCATCAGGATTGCCGTCCTCCGGTTGACGAATCTTTCGGTCAGTCGCGCGTGCAGCGCATCTGATAATTTGGCCTCTACGCTGCGTGCGCGTGACGCCATTTCGTCTCGCGCCAACACCCAGTCGGGACGCTGGCAGATATAGGCCCAGCTGCGAATCGCGGCGATCCGCCCCTGCAGCGTATCGATATCGCCGCTGCTATTGTCGAGTTCGGAAATGCGCGCCGCGACATAGTCTGCTCCGATATAGCCCTGGTTCAGATCCTGCCACAGCCGTGCGACGAAGCGCGCGTGGACATCGGGGCCGCGTTGGCGAAAATCGGGCAGCGAACAGGCTTCCCAGAAACGCCGCACCATGCCGGGGGTGCGGACATTGGCGGCGACCGGTTCCTCTGCCAGCCGCTTGAGTGTGGCAAGGTCGATGGCTTCGGGCGCCAGCCGCAATGCCGGATGGTCGGGCGGGCTTTCGAGATCGGCTATCAAGGTGGCGAGACTGTCGAAACGCGGTTCGGCTTCGCGCCAGAACAACTTTGTCAGCGGCGCGAAGCGATGCTCTTCGATCGCGTAAATCTCTTCGTCGGTAAATTCGGGGGCGGGGCCGGTCTTGCCCATGCCAGCCAGCGTGCCGAATGTCCCGTCGCGCTGGTGGCGGCCTGCGCGACCGGCGATCTGTGCCATTTCGGCCGGATGCAGGCGGCGCATATGCACCCCGTCGAATTTGGTCAGTCCGGCGAAGGCGACATGGTTCACATCGAGATTGAGCCCCATGCCGATGGCATCGGTAGCGACGATGTAATCAACCTCGCCATTCTGAAACAGGGCGACCTGCTTGTTGCGCGTCTCGGGGCTGAGTGCACCCATTACCACTGCCGCGCCGCCCCGGAACCGGCGCAGCATTTCGGCCACAGCATATACCGCCTCCGCACTGAAAGCGACAATGGCGCTGCGAGGCGGCAGGCGCGAGAGCTTGCGCGGCCCGATATGCGTGAGCGTGGAGAAACGCGGGCGCGATGTAACTTCGACATCGGGGATCAGCGCCTTGACCATCGGCTCCAGCGTCGCTGCACCCAGGATCATCGTCTCCTCGCGACCACGCGCATTGAGCAGTCGGTCGGTGAAGATGTGTCCACGTTCACGATCGGCTGCCAGTTGCGCCTCGTCGAGGGCCACGAAAGCCCGTCCACCGCCGTCGCGCGGCATGGCCTCGACCGTGCAGCAGAGATATCTGGCGTCAGGTGGCTCGATCCGCTGTTCGCCTGTGATCAGTGCAACATTCTTGTCCCCTTTGATCGCTACCACCCGGTCATAGACCTCGCGCGCCAGCAGGCGCAGCGGAAAGCCGATGGCTCCGCTCGAATGGCCGCACATCCTCTCGATGGCGAGATGGGTCTTGCCGGTATTGGTCGGCCCGAGGACCGCCTTGATCGGGGCGTCGTTCACTCACCCTAGGTGGCAGCAGTGTCACCGCCTCGCAACTGCACGGGACGATTTGCTCTCGATTCGTCGCATTCGCGTGCCCTATTGCCGCAGGTTAATCCGGTCTTTACTTTGTTTGTCCAAGGTTTCGCGGCATTAGACGCAACGGACGGGCCCTGGCGAGCGACCAGCTACGCGGGCCGAATTGGAGGGCATGTGGTGTACCAGTCCCCGGAGGACGAGCACCCGCAGATCGAATTGACGCTGGCAAGGGGAACCGATGAACCGGCCGCCGTGCCCGCCCGCGCACGTCTGTTGTCTGGCATGTCGAAGCTCTCTTTCTCTGATCTGCGAGAAAAAGCCTTCGCCACAATCGAAGCGCTCGACATTGCGCCAGATCTTGGGGCCGACATTGGCTCGAAACGCTGGTTCAGAGGGCTGGGAACCTTCGTTGGCCTATCAGTGGTCGCGCTGGCCTTCTGGCCCGATTTCGCTCCGCTCGAAGCGGCCTCGCCACTGCCTGCCGATAGCGATGTGCGGATGGAATATCGCAGCCAGATGGTCACACCGCTGGCGCTGGGGGCGGATAGCGGCCGCCGGATGGGTCCGACTGCACTTGTGCGCCCGTTGGCTGAAGCGCCGGAACGGCCTCAACTGCAGATGCTCGCCACGCTGGGCCGGGGCGACAGTTTCGACCGCACCTTGCGCCGCGCTGGCGTAGGCGGCGATGAAGCCATGCGGATCGCTGCCATGGTCAACAGTGCGATTCCACTTGGTCAGATCGAACCGGGCACGCAGATCGACATTACGTTGGGCCGTCGCCCGGCGCCTGGAGCAACGCGCCCGCTGGAGGAGCTGAGTTTTCGCGCACGCTTCGATCTCGAACTCAAGGTGGCTCGGCTCGATCCGGCATCCGAGCTCATTCTGAGCCGCAAGACCATCCGCGTCGACGAAACGCCGTTGCGCATCCGCGGGCGGGTGGGGGACAGCCTTTATCGTTCGGCGCGCGCGGCGGGGGCACCGGCGAGTGCGGTTCAGGCCTATCTCAAGGCACTGACGCAGGAGATCAATTTCGAGCGCGAAGTCTCGCCAACCGACACATTCGACATCATCGTATCCTATCGCCGCGCCGCCACGGGCGAGCAGCAGGCCGGACAATTGCTCTTTGCCGGCGTCGAGCGTGGTTCGCGCAAGCCGATCCAGCTGATGCGCTGGGGCAAGGACGGCAAATTCTACGATGCGGGCGGTGTCGGGGAGCAGCGCGGCGGTCTGGTTTCGCCAGTGCCCGGACGGATCAGTTCGAGTTTCGGCATGCGCCGTCACCCGATCCTTGGGTACACAAGAATGCATGCGGGGATGGACTTCAAAGCCAGCTACGGCACGCCGATCGTCGCGGTGACCGATGGTGTCGTGCTCAGCGCAGGCCGCGCTGGTGGCTGCGGCAATGCGGTGAAGCTCGCCCACGGCAGCGGGATCCAGACGCGCTATTGCCATATGAGCCGCATGGCCGTGAATCGCGGACAGAATGTCAGGCGCGGGCAAGTGATCGGCTATGTCGGTTCGACCGGCCTCTCGACCGGCGCGCACCTTCACTACGAGATGTACCGCGGCGGGCGGGCGATCAATCCGGCCTCGGTCAGCTTCGTCACGCGCGCGCAGCTTTCGGGTGCGGAATTGCAGCGCTTCCGCGATACGCTGGCCGGGCTGCGCAAGGTGGCGGCGGGCGCGGCCTTGCAGAACCTCACCCCCACCGCTGACGAAGTTGTCGCCGAAGGACCGCAGCGCGAAATCGACAAGCTCGACCAGCCCAAACCTGTCGGCTGAGATTGCGCCGCGGGGCGAGTTGCGGCAATGCCGCGCACATGAGCATACAGAGCTATCCCGCTACCCGCCTGCGCCGAAGCCGTGCGCATGAGTGGAGCCGCCGCATGCATTGCGAGACGGTTCTGACCCCGGCGGACCTCATCTGGCCGCTGTTCGTCACCGAGGGGAAGGGCGTGGAAGAGCCCGTGGCGAGCCTGCCCGGCGTGTCGCGCTGGTCCGTCGACGGTATTGTCACACGTGCCAATGAAGCGCTTGATCTGGGCATTCCATGCGTCGCATTGTTTCCCAACACTCAGTCCGGCAAACGCAGCGCGGACGGGGCCGAAGCGCTCAATCCCGATAATCTCATGTGCCGCGCGATCAAGGCGATCCGCGATGCTTGCGGCAATGACATCGGCATTCTCACCGATGTCGCGCTCGATCCCTATACCAGCCACGGGCAGGACGGGCTGATCGACGATGCGGGCTATGTCCTCAATGACGACACGGTGGCGGTATTGGTCGATCAGGCGGTGAACCAGGCCGATGCCGGAGCGGACATTATCGCTCCGTCCGACATGATGGACGGCCGTGTGCGCGCGATCCGAATGGCGCTGGAGATGAATGACCATCCCAATGTCCAGATCATGGCCTATGCCGCGAAATATGCCTCGGCCTTCTACGGTCCGTTCCGTGACGCTGTGGGCTCGGGCGGGCTACTGAAGGGCGACAAGAAGACCTACCAGATGGACCCCGCCAACGGCGATGAGGCCATGCGCGAGATCGCGATGGACATTGCCGAGGGTGCCGACAGTGTGATGGTCAAGCCCGGCCTTGCCTATCTCGATGTGATCTGGCGCGCCAAACAGCAGTTCGGCGTGCCGGTCTTCGCCTATCAGGTGAGCGGCGAATATGCGCTGATCGAAGCAGGCGCGGCGGCAGGCGTGGCGGACCGCGAGGCGCTGCTGATGGAAAAGCTCATCGCTTTCAAGCGCGCGGGCTGTTCGGGTGTGCTGACCTATCATGCGCCGCTGGCCGCACGTTTGCTGAATGGCTGACTTCCGCCACGAAACCGAACGGCTGATCCTGCGCGACTGGCGCGAGGAGGATTGGCCCCGTTTCTGGGAAGGCACCAATACGCCTGCCGTGATGGAATGGCTGGGCGGGGTGGCCGATGAAGCGAAGCGGCTGGGCGCGCAGGAGCGATTGCTGGGCTACAGGCGCGATTTCGGCCACACTTTCTGGGTGATCGAACGCAAGGAAGATGGCGCCATCCTTGGCTTCTGCGGGCTCAAGCGCTCGAACCAGGCAGGTGGGCCGCAGGGCATGATGGAAGTGGGCTGGCGGCTGCGCGAAGATGCCTGGGGCAAGGGCTATGCCAAGGAAGCTGCCGCCGCCGCGCTCGATGCCGCATTCGAACATTTCGGGGCCGAGGACGTGATTGCGCTGACCGTGATGCGTAACACCGGCAGTTGGGGCCTTATGCGGCGGCTCGGCATGAGGCGGCGCGAGGACCTCGACTTTTCCAGCAGCGAATTCGACGCCGAGGACCCCGTCATCATCGTCTATTCGATCACTCGCGAGGAATGGCGTGGCTGATATCATCGCCGAGACTGACAGGCTGATCCTTCGCACGATTGAAGAGGGCGATGCGGCGGAGCAATTCCGCCTCCTCAACACACCCACGGTAATGGCGCGGCTTGGCGGCGTGAAGGAGCTCCACGAGATCGAGACCAAACATGCCAAGAGCATGGCGTGGTACGCCCAGTTCGGCTTCAGCTTCCTGTTCATGGTCGAAAAATCCACCGGCGAGATGGTCGGCCATTGCGGGATCAAGAAAGTCGACAATCCGTTGGCGCACAACATCGGCGATCACGAGATTGGCTGGCTGGTGCGCGAAGACCGTTGGCGCCTTGGCTATGCCGAAGAAGCCATGCGCGCGGTGATCGACTGGGCGTTCGTCCGCGTCGGCGCGCCGCACGTCGTCGCGCTGACCAGCGTCAACAATGTACCCAGCTGGAAGCTGATGGAAAAGCTCGGCATGAAACGGCGCGAGGATCTCGATTTCGACGATCCGTCCTATCCGCCGGAAGACCAGCGCACGATCCTCTATAGCCTGGACGCTGCCGATTGGGAGAAACAGCAATGAATGGTACGGCGCGCTGGCTCTTTGTCGCCACCATTCTTGTCGGTAGTTTCCTGCTTTTCCTGGTCCAGCCGATGGTCGCACGGATGGCCTTGCCGCGATTGGGCGGTGCCCCGGCAGTCTGGAACAGCGCCATGGTGGTGTATCAGGCGCTGCTGCTGGCCGGATATGCCTATGCGCATTTCCTGTCACGCTGGCCGATCCGGCGACAGGCACTGGTCCATCTGGCCGTACTCGTAATCGCCGGCCTGACATTGCCGATCACGCTGGCCGCGCTGCCGCCAGCCAAGGCCGGGTACGAGGCGCTGTGGGTCCCGCTGCTGTTCCTCGCAACGATTGGCCCGGTTTTCTTCGCGGTATCGGCGCAGGCCCCCTTGATGCAGGGCTGGTATGCCGCCGATCCCCGTGCGGGCGATCCCTACTGGCTCTACGCCGCATCCAATCTCGGCAGTTTCGGCGGCTTGCTGGCCTATCCCTTGCTGCTCGAACCCAATGCCAGCCTCGTTGCGCAGAGCCGGCTTTGGGCAACAGGCTTCGTGGTGCTGGTGCTTCTGGTGGCACTGTCTGCATGGCAGCGCCGTTCCTCCGCGACCGCGGCGTCAAACACCAAAGAAGCGAACGCCGAACCGATTGGCGCAAAGCGCATCCTCATGTGGCTGGCACTGGCGGCAGTCCCGTCCGGCCTGATGCTCTCGACCACCACCCATCTTACGACCGACATCATGGCGATGCCGCTGTTGTGGGTCATTCCGCTGGGCCTCTATCTGCTCAGCTTCACCTTTGCATTCAATGCCAACAGCTATCTGGGCAGGTCGCTGGCGCGCAGCGCCATCCCGCTGGTGCTGCTGGGCGGGGCAACGGCGATGGTCAGCAACACCGGTAGCGGCATGGTGCAGGCCCTGATTTCACTGCTCTTGCTGCTGGTCCTGGCGGTGGCGCTGCACCGGCGGCTCTATCAGGACCGGCCCGAACCGGCCCGGCTGACCCTGTTCTACATGGTGATGAGCGCGGGCGGGGTGCTGGGCGGGATTTTCGCCGGGCTGCTGGCCCCGATGGTGTTCGACTGGTCGTGGGAGCACCCGCTGCTGGTGCTTGCCGGCGCTGCGCTGCTGCCCAGCCGCGCATTGGTGCCCTGGGCAAAATGGCTCGGCGTCGAAGGGTCGAAGCGGCGGCAGGTGGCGCTGGTGATCATTCTGGTCGCCATAGGCCTGGCTGCACTGCTCAATGGCTATGTCAGCGAACAGGACCAGCCGATGATCGTGGCGATCATGATCGGTCTGGCGGTCTGCGGCCTGCTGGTCTTCGACATGCGCTGGGCATTTCTGCTGGTGCTGGTTTTCGCAATGTTCGGGCGTGGCGGTTTCCAGACATTGCGCGGAACGATCGACGGGAATCGTGACCGCAGCTATTTCGGCATTTACGAAGTGCGCCATGTGACAAAGTCGGGCGAATGGGCGCTTTCGCACGGAACCACTCTGCATGGGCGGCAATTCACCGGGGCAGGAAACGAGCTTGAACCGACGACATATTACACCCGTTCCTCGGGTGTTGGCATGGCGCTGGAGAGGTCGCGCGCCATTCTCGGTCCGGATGCGCGGGTCGGGGTAATCGGCCTCGGGGTGGGAACGCTCGCCTGCTACCGCAAACCGGGCGAGCATTACGAGTTCTTCGAGATCGATCCGGTGGTGCTGCGGTATTCGCATAAAGGGCCGTTCACCTTCATGCGCGAATGCGCCCCGGATGCGCCGATCCATATTGGCGACGCGCGTATGCGGCTGGAAGACATTCCCACCGGCCATTTCAATGCGCTCGTAGTTGATGCCTTCAGTTCGGACGCAATCCCGCTGCATCTGCTGACGCGCGAAGCCTTTGCGCTTTATTCGCGGGTCGTTGCCGGCGACGGGGTGGTGCTGGTGCATATCTCCAACCGCTTCATCGATCTGGCCCCGGTGGTCGCGCGGCTGGCCCAGGCCAATGGCCTGGCCACGCGCATCCGCAAGGATTCTGCGCCTCCCGCCAAGGGGGCCACGGCGTCGAACTGGATTGCGCTGTCGAGGAACGAAGGCACCATCGACCGCCTGGTGTCGAGCAGCCCGGCAAACAGCTGGACCGCGCTTCCGCCATCGGCAGATCGCCTGTGGACCGACGATTTCGCGTCGATCGTGCCTTTCGTCGAATGGCAAAATGTGTTCGAGTAGCGCGATGAGCATCAACCGACCCGGCGTGAACATCGTCCCCATCCACGGCAAGGCGCCGCAGATCCACGACAGCGCCTTCATCGCGCCCGGCTGTACCATCATCGGTGACGTGACCATCGGTGCGGATAGCTCGATCTGGTACAATTGCGTGCTGCGTGCCGATGTCAGCCGGATCGTGATCGGGCAGCGCTCGAACATTCAGGATGGCAGCGTGGTGCATTGCGATCCCGCACGGCCGGGCGATCCCGAAGGCAGTCCGGCGATTATCGGTGACGATGTGCTGATCGGCCATATGGCGATGATCCACGGCTGCACGATACATGATCGCGGCTTTGTCGGCCTTGGCGCGATTGCGATGAACAAGGCGGTGATCGGCAGTGATGCGATGCTGGCTGCAGGCGCGATGCTGACCGAAGGCAAGGTGATGGAGCCGCGCAGCCTGTGGGGCGGCCGCCCCGCGCGCTTCATGCGCGAGCTGGACGATATGGCGATTGCGGGAATGCGCATGGGCGTGGCGCATTATGCCGAGAACGCGAAGGCGCATGCCGTCGCTGTAGCAGCGGCGCTCGATGGCGCGTCCCAGGGCTGATCTTCCTCCGGCGGGGGAGCTGAGCGCGCTTATCGATGGAGAGGGGCGGCTGGCGGTGCGCGTCACGCCCGGTGCACGCAGCGAAAGCATAGCGATCGAGGAGGGCGGCGTGCAGGTGAAGGTCCGCGCGCGCCCCAATGATGGCGAGGCCAATGAAGCGGTCGTGAAATTGCTCGCCAAAGCTCTCGGCATAGCTCCGTCGCGCGTCAATTTGTTGCGCGGCGCAACTTCCCGCGAGAAGCTGCTGGGGATTGCGCTCTAGCGCTCGGGCGTTTCCCATGTTTCGGGTTTGAGCTTGCTGTCGCGCAATCGCAGCGCGAGGCCCAGCGCCACGCCGATACCGATGGCGACGGTGAGGTCGGCGAGCACGGTAAGCACCAGGGTCAGCAGCAGCAGCCCGCGTTCCTCCCACGGCGTGGCCATATATTCGCGCCATTTATGCGGCTCGCTCATATTCCACGCCGTGATCATCAACAGCGCGGCCAGCGCAGGCATGGTCAGGTACCCGGCGAGTGGTGCGGCGGCGAGCATGACCACAAGGATCGTCAACGCGTGAATGATGCCGGCGACGGGCGTCTGGCCCCCGGCGCGGATATTGGTGGCAGTGCGCGCGATGGCACCTGTCGCAGGCAGGCCGCCGAACAGGGCCGAGCCGATATTGCCCCAGCCTTGCGCGGTGACTTCCGCATTGGGCCGGTGATGCCCGCCGATCATCCGGTCTGCCACCATGGCGGACAGCAGCGATTCGATCGCTGCCAGGAATGCGATCACCAGCGCTGAGGGGAGCAGCTCGGTCAGCCGTGCCATGCTTACCGGCGGGAAGGCGGGCATGGGCAGGTGGCGCGGCAATTCGCCATAGCGCGAGGCGATGCTGTCGACCGGCAGGTGAAGCAGCGCCGACAGCGCCGAAACCAGCGCCATCGCCACGATCAGTCCGGGCAGTCTGGGGGCAAACTTACGTAACGCCACGATCAGCACCAGCGCAGCAAGGGCAAGCGCCACCGCCAGCCAGTTCACCCCGCTGCGCGCCGCCCACAACACGCCGATCTTGTCGAGGAAATCGGCCGGTACGCCGCTCAGCCCCAGACCGAAGAAATCATTGAGCTGGCTCGCCGCGATGATGATCGCAATGCCGATGGTGAAGCCATTGATCACCGCTTCGGGAACATAGGCGACCAGATTGCCGAGCCGCAGCCAGCCCGCGACGATCAGGATTACGCCTGCCATCAGCGTCGCCAGTACCAGGCCGTCATAACCGTGTTCGGCAATCACCGCGAAGACCACCACGATGAACGCCCCGGTCGGCCCGCCGATCTGCACCCGGCTGCCGCCGCGCAGCGAGATCAGGAAACCGGCAATAATGGCGGTCACCAGCCCCTTGGCCGGGTCGGCGCCCGAAGCGATGGCGATTGCGATGGAAAGCGGGATCGCCACCATCGCCACCGTCACCCCCGCAATCGCATCTGCCGCGAAAGTCGCGGGGGAGTAATCCTTCATCGTGGTGAGGATCTTGGGCTTCACCCTGCCGGTGCTATGCCTGCCGCGATTCGGCTGCAAGCCGTGTCACGAAAAAGGGGCGCACAAGCTGTTCGCCGTGCGCCCCTCTTTCTTGGTGTAAGGCGGTTCAGCCCTTGGTGCCGCCCTTGCCTTCGGCGGTATCCGCGTCGGGCTTCTTCCTGGGTGCCGCCTTCTTCCTGGCCGCAGGCTTCTTGCGCGCGGGCTTTTCCTTGGGCGGGGCGGGGGTGAGTTCGAAGCTCGGCTTGCCGTCCTTCATCGTCACCGCGACCTCGCCGCCATCGGATAATTTGCCGAACAGCAGTTCTTCCGCCAGCGGCTGCTTGATCTTTTCCTGGATCAGGCGGCCCATCGGGCGCGCGCCATAAAGCTTGTCATAGCCCTTGTCCGCCAGCCAGGCGCGCGATTCCTTGTCGAACTGGATGTCGACATTCTGTTCGGCCAGCTGCAGCTCGAGCTGGAGGATGAACTTGTCGACCACCCGCGCAACGGTTGTCTTGCCGAGATAGGCAAAGGGCACGATTGCATCGAGACGGTTGCGGAATTCGGGTGTGAACATGCGTTTCACCGCCTCCTCGCTCGCATCTTCCTTGCTCACGTCGCCGAAGCCGATGCCCTGCCGCGCCATGTCGGATGCACCGGCATTGGTGGTCATGATCAGCACGACATTGCGGAAGTCGACCGTCTTGCCGTGGTGGTCGGTCAAGCGGCCGTTATCCATCACCTGCAGCAGGATGTTGAACAGGTCCGGGTGGGCCTTCTCGATTTCATCCAGCAGCAGCACGCAATGCGGATTCTGATCGACCGCATCGGTCAAGAGGCCGCCCTGATCATAGCCGACATAGCCCGGAGGTGCGCCGATCAGGCGCGAAACGCTGTGACGCTCCATATATTCGGACATGTCGAAGCGCTTGAGCTCTATTCCCATGATGCTGGCGAGCTGGCGCGCGACTTCGGTCTTGCCGACGCCGGTGGGGCCGCTGAACAGGAACGAGCCAATCGGCTTGTCCGGATCGCGCAGGCCTGCACGGCTGAGCTTCATCGCGGTCGACAGCCTCTGGACCGCAGCATCCTGTCCGAAGACCACATGCTTGAGATCGCGTTCGAGGTTCTCGAGCGCCTTCTTGTCGTCGCTGGAAACCGATTTGGGCGGGATGCGCGCCATGGTTGCGATGACCGCCTCGATTTCGCGCGCGGTGATCTTCTTCTTGCGGCGGCTGGGCGGGACCAGCATCTGCATCGCGCCTACTTCGTCGATCACGTCGATCGCCTTGTCGGGCAGCTTGCGGTCATTGATGTAGCGCGCCGAAAGCTCGACCGCGGTCTTGATCGCGTCGGCGGTGTATTTGACCTTGTGATGATCCTCGAAGGCGCTGCGCAGGCCCTGGAGGATCTTGATCGTGTCCTCCACCGTCGGCTCGTTCACATCGATCTTCTGGAACCGGCGCAGCAGCGCACGGTCCTTCTCGAAGTGGTTGCGGAACTCCTTGTAGGTGGTCGAACCGATGCAACGGATCGCCCCGCTGGATAGCGCGGGCTTGAGCAAATTGGACGCGTCCATCGCCCCGCCGCTGGTTGCACCGGCACCGATAACCGTGTGGATTTCGTCGATGAACAGCACGGCATCGGGCATGCCTTCGAGCTCGTTGACGACCTGCTTCAATCGCTCCTCGAAATCGCCGCGATAGCGCGTACCGGCCAGCAGCGCGCCCATGTCGAGCGAGTAGATCACCGCATCGGCCAGCACTTCGGGCACTTCGCCTTCGACAATCTTGCGCGCCAGACCTTCGGCGATGGCGGTCTTGCCGACTCCCGGATCGCCCACATAGAGCGGGTTGTTCTTGCTGCGGCGGCACAGGATCTGGATCGTGCGGTCCACCTCTGGCCCGCGACCGATCAGCGGGTCGATCCGCCCGTCCTCGGCCTTCTGGTTGAGGTTGACGGTGAACTGGTCGAGCGCGGTTTCCTTCTTTTCGCCCGGCTTGGCGGCAGCTGCTTCCGCACCCTGTTCGGCGGCGTTCTGCGCTTCTTCAGTGCCCTGGGGCGTGCGGCTTTCGACCTGCTTGCCGCCCTTGCCGATGCCGTGGCTGATAAAGCTCACCGCATCGAGGCGGCTCATGTCCTGTTGCTGGAGGAAGTAGACCGCATAGCTGTCGCGCTCGGAGAACAGTGCCACCAGCACATTGGCACCGGTCACCGTGTCCTTGCCCGAAGACTGGACATGCAGGATCGCGCGCTGGATCACGCGCTGGAATCCGGCGGTCGGCTGCGGATCGGCGGTTTCGTCGGATTTGAGCGACTGATATTCCTGCTCGAGATATTGCGTCACCACCGCTGACAGTTCGTTGAGGTCCACCCCGCAGGCGGTCATCACCTGTGCTGCGTCTTCATCACCAATCAGCGCCAGCAGCAGGTGCTCGAGCGTGGCATATTCGTGCCGCCGCTCGCCCGCATCGGTCAGCGCGGCGTGGAGGGTCTTTTCGAGGTTGGATGCGAAACTGGGCATTGACGACTCTGCTTTCAGGGGACTCGCAAAGGGGCGAGTTGGGGACAGGCTACGCCACGAAGGTTAGCCAATACTGTATGGAACAACGATATGGGTAGCAGGCCGCGCGATGTCAGCCCCCGCACCATGTCAGTCCTTTCGCCCGAACAGCGCCTCGGCAGCATCGCGATGCGCGGCGGCCTTGAGGCGATGTTTCTCGACGCGGGCAATCTCGGCTTCGAGCTGTGCGATACGCTCGGAAAGCTCGTCCTGCGAATAGGGCGACAGATCCTCTCCGGCGAGCTTGCTCGCGGCATCGCCTCTGGGGCGGGGACGGTCGTCTTCTTCCATCACCTGCAATCTCGCAAGAGAGGCCGGTTGCTGTCAACGGGGCTGCGCGGTAATGCACCGCTTCCGTGGCATTGACGCCACGCTACCAAGGGGGCGAGTGTGGCGGGCGACCTTCCCGAGACGATGATTGCAATGGGCTTTGATGCACCGGGCGGTCCCGATGTGCTGCGCCCGGAGAATTTGCCCGTGCCGAAGCCGGGCGAAGGCGAGGTGCTGGTCGAAGTCAGCCATGCAGGGGTCAACCGGCCCGATGTGATCCAGCGGCAGGGCTTTTATCCGCCGCCGCCCGGCGCTTCGCCCATCCCGGGTCTCGAGATTGCCGGAAAGATTGTTGCAGTAGGACCGGGGGTGCAGCCCGAAATGCTCAACCGCCGCGTCTGTGCACTGGTCAGCGGTGGCGGCTATGCCCAATATTGCCTCGCCCAGGCGGCGCAATGCCTGCACGTCCCGCGGGATATGGAAATGGCCGAGGCTGCAGCAGTCCCCGAAACTCTGTTTACCGTGTGGCACAATGTGTTCGAGCGCGGCTGGGCACGCGAAGGCGAAACCTTGCTGGTGCACGGCGGCACCAGTGGCATCGGCACGATGGCAATCCAGCTTGGCAAGGCATTCGGCCTGCGCGTGGTTATTACTGCCGGGAGCGAGGACAAATGCGAGGCGGCGCGCCAGCTGGGCGCTGATCTGGCGATCAATTATCGCGAGAAGGATTTCGTCGAGGCGGTCAATATCTTCACCGGGGGCGAAGGCGCGGACATCGTACTCGATATGGTTTCGGGCGATTATGTGCAGCGCAATCTCGATTGCCTGGCGGTCGACGGCCGGCATGTCACCATCGCTGTACTCGGCGGGCTCAGGGCCGAAATCAACATGGCCAAGCTGATGAGCAAGCGACAGACCATGACCGGTTCGACACTGCGCGCACGCTCGAACGAGTTCAAGGCGCTGCTGGCGGACGAGATTTTTGCCCATGCCTGGCCGCTGTTCGAGGATGGCACGATCCGTCCGGTAATGGATCGTGTCTTCCCGCTGGCAGAGGCAGCCGCGGCGCATACACGGATGGAAGGCGGCGACCACATCGGCAAAATCGTGCTCGAAGTGCGTCCGGCGGATTGACGCCGAACCGTAGCAAAGTCGCCGTGCTGTCACGGCACTGAGAATCGCCTGTAACAATTCGCTGGCATCAGGAACCCGGAGAGATTGGGCCGGGGGCTTTAGCCATGACCGAATTGCCGACCGAATTCATCGCTGCGGGTATCGCGAATTTTCCGCCGGTCAAACCGGCGATCCCTGAACGCACGACGGGGCAGCGGCGTCGCTATCGCACGATCTGGATCAGCGACATCCATTTGGGCACCAAGGGCTGCAACGCCCAGATGCTGATCGACTTCCTCGACCATACCGACAGCGAGACCATGTATCTGGTCGGCGATATCATTGACGGCTGGCGGCTGAAGAAGAAGTTCTACTGGCCGCCTGAACATAATGACATCGTCTGGCGCATCCTCAAACGGGCCAAGCGCGGTACGCGGATCGTCTATATTCCGGGCAACCATGACGAAATGATACGGCCCTTCAGTGGCATGAATTTCGGCGGGGTCGAGATCATGCGCGCTGCCTTCCACACCACTGCCGACGGGCGCCGTCTGATGGTTCTGCATGGCGACGAGTTCGACACGATCATGCTCGCGCACCGCTGGCTCGCCTTTGTGGGTGACGCGGCCTATCACGCGATGATGAAGCTCAACGGCTGGGTCAGCGCGGTGCGCTCGCGCCTCGGCCTGCCCTATTGGTCGATTTCGAAGGCGGCCAAGCACAAGGTCAAGAACGCGGTCGAGTTCATTTCGAAATATGAGGAAGTCGTTGCCCGAGCGGCTGCCGAACGCGGCGTGGACGGGGTGGTTTGCGGCCATATTCACACCGCCGAGATCCGCACATTCGACGGTGTGGAATATTACAATGACGGCGATTGGGTGGAAGGCTGCAACGCTTTGGTCGAGCATTTCGACGGGCGGATGGAACTGCTCCACTGGCCCGAGGAAGTCGCGCGGCGCAACCGTGCCGAGTGTGAAGCAGAGCTGGAGGCGGCGTGACGGCATTGGCGAGTATTTCCCGCGTCGAATCAATTCCTGCCGCTCTTGCTGCGCCGCCGCAGCGGATCGCCATCGTCACCGACGCCTGGTTGCCGCAGATGAACGGGGTGGTCCGCACGCTTGCCACCACTTGCGAATTGCTACGCGCAAGCGGGCATGAAGTGCTGGTGATCTCGCCCGATCTCTTCGCTTCTGTTCCCTGCCCGACCTACCCCGAAATCAGGCTGGCGTTGAGCCGCCCCGGCGCGGTGGCCGCGCGCCTTGCCGATTTTGCCCCCGGCGCGATTCATATCGCCACCGAAGGTCCGCTGGGCGTGGCGGCTCGGCGATATTGCACGCGCAGCGGCACACGCTTCACCACTGCCTATCACACGCAATTCCCGGACTATGTCGCGCGGCGCACCGGCCTGCCTGCCAGTCTGTTCTGGCGCTATATCCGCTGGTTCCACGCGCCCGCGCATCGCGTGCTGGTAGCAACCCCCAGCATTCGCGGCGAATTGCGCGAGCAAGGGCTCGACCGGTTGCATCACTGGAGCCGCGGGGTCGATCTCGAATGCTTCACCCCCGATGCCCCGCCGCCAGCGGAATATGCCGGCTTGTCGCGCCCGATCCAGCTCTATGTCGGGCGCGTTGCAGTCGAGAAGAATATCGAAGCCTTCCTTGCCGCCAGCCATCCGGGCAGCAAGGTGGTGGTGGGTGACGGGCCTGCGCTGGACGCCCTGCGTCGCCGCTTTCCCGATACCCATTTCCTCGGCCGCAGAAGCGGGCGCGAACTTGCCGGATGTTATGCCGGGGCCGATGTTTTCGTCTTCCCCAGCCGCACCGATACTTTCGGCTTGGTGATGATCGAGGCGCTGGCCTGCGGCACGCCTGTCGCGGCATTTCCGGTGGCCGGGCCCAAGGATATCGTGATCGAAAAGGTCGGGGCGCTATGCACCGATCTCGATCGCGCGATCGATGCGGCACTTTATTGCGAACGCGCTGAATGCGCGGCCTATGGCACCGGGTTCAGCTGGGAAGCGGCAACCGGCCAGTTCCTCGCTGGGCTGGCTGCGCTCGACCCCTAGCTGGTGGTCTGGGCGGCCAAACGGTCAGCCATCGGCGCCCCAGCCACCATCGTCGACCTCGATAATGTTCGGATCGGTCGTTTCCGCCTCTGGCGCAGCCTCGCTACCCCAGCCGTCTTCGGCCGACACTTCGGTTTCCAGCTCGCTCTCGTCTGACCATCCCGAATCGGATGTTGAACCCCAATCGCTGGAATCGAAATTGCTCGCCAGGACCAGCTTGTCTGCATCGGCACGCTGCGCCGCCACTGCTACGGCGGCGAGCATGATTTCCAGTTCGGTCGTGTCAGCCGATGAACCGGCATTGCCATAACGCCCCGCCCAGTTGCGCAGCGTTGTCTTGAGCTCGTTTTCGACCTTGTCTTCGCTGAGGTAAAGATCGCCGCCCATCGGCACCATCGGGACGTCAACCGTCACGCCGACATTGGTCTTGGACCCTTCTTGCAGGAAGCTGAGCCGGATCGTGCCGGGATCGTGCCCGTCGGCGGCAGGAATGGTATAAACCAGGTCATCGCCATCATTGGCGACCTTGACAGCAGCGAGCCCGGCTGCACCCGCACTCATCTGGTTGAGCGAGGCGAGCTGTTGCTTGATATTATGTGCCTCGCCGGACACTTCGACATTGAAATCCGGCCCACTCGAACCGCATGCCGACAAGGCCAGCATGGCTGCAACCACTGCAATCTTCCGCATCGAAGCCCCCTTCGTTGATGCTCGAACCACTAGCCGTTCGCGGTTAAGGATTGATTGCGTCGCGGATCGCTTGCCGAATCCGCGCACTTGGCCTACATGCCAAGGCGCAATGGCCGCTCCGTGAGGGGCGGCCCTTCTATTTTCAGACCACAGGAAGAGCCCTTTTCATGGCCGACCAACCGACCCCGCTGATGCCGCATGCGACCGCCACATGGCTGGTCGACAACACTGGCCTCTCCTTCGAACAGATCGCCGAATTCTGCGGCCTGCACATCCTCGAAGTCCAGGCCATGGCCGACGATCTTGCCGGCAGCAAATATACCGGACGCGATCCGCTCCACTCGGGCGAGCTTACGCAGGCAGAAATCGAAAAGGGTCAGGCCGATCCCGAATATCGCCTCAAGATGCAGCGCGCGCCGGTCGCCGTCAGCCGCACCAAGGGTCCGCGCTATACGCCGGTGTCCAAGCGGCAGGACAAGCCCGATGGCATCGCCTGGCTGATCCGCAATCATCCCGAAGTGTCGGATGCGCAGATCTCCAAGCTGATCGGGACCACACGCAACACGATCACCGCGATTCGCGAGCGTAGCCACTGGAACATCCAGAACATCCAGCCCAAGGACCCGGTCACACTCGGCCTGTGTTCGCAGCGCGAACTCGATGCCGTTGTTGCAAAGGCTGCCAAGAAAGCCGGCCTCGAAGGCGAGGCTGTCGTGGCAGAATCGGGCAGCGATCGCGAGCGTCTTATCGAGGAACTGCGCGCCGAGCGTGATGCCAACGAAAAGGCCGCCGCTGAAGCCGTGCAGGAAGCCGAAGCTGCAGCATGGCTCGAAGCCAAGCGCGCTGCCGAAGAGGCCGGCGAAGCCTGAGCCGCGCGCAAGCGACATTAAGGGGCGGGCGGGGCGCAGGTTCCACCCGCCCTTTTTGCTTGCCTTTGACGCTCAATCCGCCATGCTACTGACATGGCTGTCAATAAGCGTTTTCCGCTGCCCCCCGGTGCCGAATCCTACGGCCACCCGTTCCCGTGGAATTCGACTATCCGGCCCGAAGTGCTTCATGCCACATTCGCGCGCCAGGCCGCGGCCCAGGGCGCTGCGCCCATGGTCGATTTCCTCGGGCGGACGTTCACCTACGCCGAACTGTACCGTGAAGCGCGCCTGTTTGC
>CBFGON010000033.1:0-23972 GCA_965650395.1 uncultured Qipengyuania sp.
GCTGTGCGCTGGCAGCGTGCGGATCAGCGCCAACTCATGCTCGGTCAGGCCGAAACCGTCGCAATAATCCTCGGGTCGCGCGCGACTGTTGGGCATGAACACCATGGTCGCAGTCTGCTCGACCAATGCGGTCGAGATGCGGCTTTCCAGTGCATCGCGCGCAGATTGTGTGGCGAAGCCCACCAGTGCATTGCGCTTGCGCAGCGTCTTGAGCCAATCACGGATGCGCGCAGCGAAGACTTCGTCATCGAGCGCCTTCCACCCTTCATCGATCAGGATCATGGTCGGCTTGCCGTCCAGACGTTCCTCGATCCGGTGGAAGAGATACATCATGGTCGGCGTGCGCAGCTTGGGGTTCTCGAGCAGCGCAGTCATGTCGAAGCCGAGCACACGCGCGGTCAGATCGAGCTTGTCTTCCGCATTGTCGAACAGCCAGGCATTTTCGCCTTCTCCGATCCAGGCGCTGAGCCGATCGGCCAGATCGCCCGGCTGCGGGCGACGGCTGCCTGAAAGCAGCTCGCGAAAATTGCGCAAGCGGCGCAGCGACGCGTCATTGGCATAAGCCGCATCCACCGCATGGGCGATGGTTGCATCTTCCTCAGGCCCGCTGGCTTTGAGCAAGACACCCAGCCAGTCACGCAGGAAAGCCTTGTTGCCTGGAGTATCGGGTAGCGCCAGAGGGTTGAAACCGGTCGGCTCGCCCGCGCGGATACTGTCATAGCGCCCACCAATGCCGCGCACGAACAGTTCGGCACCGCGATCCTTGTCGAACAATATGGTGCGCGGACTGAACTTCTGCGCCTGCGCCGCGAGGAAGTTCATCACCACGGTCTTGCCCGATCCCGACGGCCCGATGACCGAGAAATTGCCCAGATCGCCGTGATGGAAGTTGAAGAAGAAAGGCGTCGCGCTGGTGGTTTCCAGCAGTGTCACCGCCTCGCCCCAGTGATTGCCCTGCGCCTGCCCCAATGCGAAGCCGTGGAGGCTGCCGAAACTCGCCATATTCGCGCTGGAGATCAGTGCCCGGCGAACGAGATAGCCTTCGTTGCCGGGGAATTGCGCCCAGAAGGACGGTTCGAGATTTGTGTCCTCGCGCACCGCTATCGCGCCCGTGTCCGACAGGGCGGCGGAACAGGCTGCAGTGGCGTCGTCGAGCCGCGCAAGATCGCTTTCGCGCACCATGACCGTGAGGTGGTGATCGCCGAAGCCGACCGCGCCATTGCCCAGAGCATCGCGCGCGGCCATCATGTCGACCCGCTCCGCCATTGCCTCTTCATCGGCTGATTTGAGGCGGCGGATCGCCAGATCCATCCGTTCGCGCGCGGTCTGCCGTTCGGCAGGCGCATAGCTTTCGGTGACGACCATCTCGTAAGGCAGGCGAAGCAGCCCGTCGAGCAAGCCAGGGCTTGTTGCTTCGGGGTAGTCCTTGAGGCCAAGCATGGCAGCGAAATCGGGCGTGCCCGAGCCGCGCAGTTCCATCGCATCGAGTCCGAAGCTGACGCGGCGATAGGGCAGCATCAGCCCGATATCTACATCGTCCGCAGGCTTGCGCACGGGCCGCATTTCGCCATTATAGAGCGCCGAAAGCAGCTCGAGTATTTCCGAATTGGAGCTGCCTTGCGCCCCGGCATATTCACCCAGCGGCAGCGCGCCATAGGCCTGCAGCGATGCGATCAGGCCGGTGGCGGCAGCACGCAGGCTACGCAGATCCTTGGGATCTGCCTCGAGCCGTTCCTTGTGCCGGCTGAGCTTCTTCGAGACACGCTCGACCAGACCCGCCTTGCCTCGTGCAGGACGGCGGATCAGAGTGATGAACTGGTCATTCACGAACAGCTGACCCGAGCCCAGACGTTCGCGCCAGCGTGCATCGATATGGCGGCTGATCGGATCGGGGAACTCGGCGTCAAGCTCCACCGCTACGCGACGGCGGATGACGTGATGGTAAAGCACGAAGCGCGCGTCGAGCGTCGAACGCAGCATCACTTCACGCGTGGCCGCATGGGCGTTGAGCGCTTCGCTATCCTCGGTCTCGAACAGCAGGCCGGGCACCTGGATCGCAGTCATCACGCTGCCATCGCGCAGCAGCAGCGTGTTTTCGTCGACCAGCCGCGCATAGGGCAGGCGGTCGCCAGCGCGCGCTTCCTTCGCGCTCCAGGCGGCAGGTCCGACCCAATTGCTCATTCCGATGTTCCTAGCTTTGTCATGCGGCGTAACTGTTACATCCCCAGCGCTTGTAGTTCTTCACGCGCGGGCATTTGGAGACTTTGGTGATCCAGAGATCGAAAATGCGCGGCTCGCGCAGACAGGCAAAATAGCCGATGCCATGCATCACCGCGGCAGCAACCAGCGCCAGCCAACTGCCGGTGATCAAGAATGCCTCGGTCGTCACCACCCCGTTGATGATGAAATAGTTGAACGTCACCCCCGCAAACATCTGCGGGCGGGTTAGCGCTCTGTGCACGGGGTGGCGGACCAATGCGGTCATGTCAGCCTGCCGAGACGCCCTGGATACCGGCCACAATTGATGCCGCGCCGAACAGGATGAACACACCGATGATCACGGTAGCACCGAAGCGCCAGTTGAGACGGCCGGTCAACATCATGAAGCCAACCGCGGCCACCGCCATCACGGCCACTGCAGTCGCGACATTGCCAAGCAGCGTGCCCTGAAGCCAGCTCAGCGCATTAACGATCGGGCCCGAGCCGGCAGGATCCTGCTGGACTTGCGCAAAAGCAGCTGTCGGTGAGGCAAGCAGGGCCAGTGCAGTCATGCGGCCGATAAGCGATTTCAAGTGGTTCTACTCCCGTGAATGATCGGCAAGGCGGCCCATGATCGAGGCCACATATAGCTGGGTTTCGCGAATACGCGGAATCCCGTTTGAGCGCTCCACGCGGCCCGGGCCGGCGTTATAGGCGGCAAGCGCCTTTTCAAGGTTACCATCGAAGCGGTCAAGTTGCTCGCGCAGATAGCGCGCGCCGCCCTCGAGATTGGCGAAGGGATCGCGCGGATCGACGCCGAGTTCGCGTGCGGTGCCCGGCATTAATTGTGCCAACCCCTGCGCCCCGACTGGCGAGACTGCATTATGGCGCCATCGACTTTCCTGCCATACCATCGCTTCAATCAGCGATGGGCTGAGATCGAAACGGGCGGAGAGCTCAGCCACTTTGGCGCGGTATATCTCCGGAATCCCGATCGCGTGAAGCGCAGGATCGGCAATTGCAATGTCGGGTACGAAGACTTCGGCAGGCACTTCTGCCAGCGCTTCTGTGGCCGGAATGATTTCGGCAGTTGCCATCGCGGAGCTTCCGCCGGCAACCCAGCGCGCTCCGTCAGCATCGATCACCATGACATCCGCCCTTGCAGGAGCGGCGATCAGTGTTGCACAGGCCCATCCTGCAGCGAACACCAAGCGTGCGCGAATCATAGTCGAACACCCTCCGTGCGACCCCATTGGTCACACTACATGACAGCCGGGTGACAGTAAGCTGAATAGGGTAAAGATCGCCTGAATTCCACAGGAATACGGCCCGGACGCCGTTTGGAGCCCGGGCCGTCGGCAAACTTTTGACAAAACTCAGCGCTGGGCAAGCGCTACATAACGTTCGAACTTGCCTTCATCGAGTAGCGCCAACCCGCGCCGTGCAAGCACACGGGAATCGACCCAGTCACCCGTCGCGGTCTCCAGCTCAAGCCGCTCCGCATAGCGCGCGGTGAATTCCAGCTTGTCTCGTGCGGCGTCATATTCGCCCGCGCGCGCGAGAGCGACTGCGTGGTTGATGAGCCGGGCCGGATCATCCTCGGCCAGCACTTTGCCGCTTTCGATTTCCTCGATTGCCGCCTGATTGTCGCCAGTGGCGAGTTGCTCATAGCCGATTTCGAACTCGGCATCAGTCGGCGGGGTCACTACCACGACCGGTCCATTGGCCATCGACATCAGAGCGGCAAAGCTAGTGAACGGCATTCATTCTCTCCCAAACTATGGTGCGAGAATATCGTGGGGTACGACCAACTGCAATAAAACCGTAACATTGTCATATTTCTGCAATCTCGAATTTCAGAATGGGCGCAAACGACATTTTCGCGGCCCATCCCGATTCCTGTTGAAACTGCAACATAACGGTCACGAAGCGACACAAACTGTCACATCCGATCCCTAGCGGGCGAGTCGCGATCAACGAATTCGCATTCGACTCACCCGGTTTTTTGAGGGGACCGTACCCGTGACCAATTTCAAACACTCGCTTGTCCTTGGCTGCTCCGCGCTGGCTCTTGCCGGCTGCGGCGCCGACGAAATCGTTTCGCCGGGTACCGGCGGTGACGTAATCATCAACAACCCTACCCCGTCGCCCACACCGACCCCGACACCAACCCCGACGTCGTCGACCGTCACTGCGGCCGCAGGTTGCCCGACGATCAGCGACCCGCAGGGCTTGACCGACAGCGGCACAATTTCGGGCCCCACCGGCGAGTACCGCGTCTGCACGATGCCCGCGCGCTTCAACACCAGCGTCACCCTTCCCTATATCAAGGGTCTGGCCTATCGTATGAACGGCCGTGTTGACGTAGGCACCGATGGCGGCCCCGCCGCCGATTCCAGCGACGGCCTTGCGGATACCAGTGTCGAGTTGACCATCGAACCGGGAGCAATCATCTACGCTTCGGGATCGAGCTTCCTGAACGTCAACCGCGGCAACACCATCCAGGCGAACGGTACGGCTGCCATGCCGATCATCTTTACCAGCCGCGACAACGTGCAGGGGCTCAATACCAACAGCTCGTCGGGCCAGTGGGGCGGTGTCGTACTTTCAGGCCGCGCTCCTGTGACCGATTGCATCGCAGCCGGCGCAACGCCCGGATCGGTCAATTGCGAACGCCAGGTCGAAGGCGCAGCTGACCCGGCGATCTTCGGCGGTGCAACGCCGGGCGACAGCTCGGGCAGCATGAAGTATGTCCAGATCCGCTATTCGGGCTTTGTCCTTTCGGGCGACAGCGAACTCCAGTCGCTGACCACTGGCGGTATCGGTTCTGGTACCGTCCTCGAAAACATCATGAGCTACAACAGTTCTGATGACGGCGTCGAATTCTTCGGCGGGCTCGTCAACATTAAGGGTCTGATCGTAGTTGGTGCCGAAGACGATGCCCTTGATACTGACACCGGCGTTAAGGCAAACATGCAGTACGTCGTCGCCATCCAGCGCCCGGGTGCTGGCGATACGATCATCGAGGCCGATTCCGACAACGCCTTCAACGATTCGGCCCCGCGCCAGAACACCCGTATTTCGAACGCCACATTCGTGCACAATAATGCGATTGATCAGGTGGTCCGCATCCGCGGTTTCGCCGACTACTCGATCGCCAACAGCGTGATCTGGTCGCGTCAGGGCACGCCGTGTCTGCGCATCGATGGTCAGGAAGAACTCTTCCGCGCCACCGGCCCGGACGAAGCTGGGCCGGTTGCCTTCGACTCGCTCGTTCTCGATTGCGGCGCCGCCCCCTTCCGCGACAGCTCAGGGGCGACTGCGGCAGACATCCAGACTGTGTTCAACGGCGGTACGAACAACAATTCGGCTTTCACCAACACGCTTTCCAGCCTGTTCGTGAACGGCACGAATGAAGACGGTGTTCCAGTGTTCGACGTGACCAGCTGGGCGGCCTTCTTCGAGGCAGCCGCCCACATCGGTGCAGTCTGGGCCGACAACCGCACCTGGGTAAACGGCTGGACCTGTAACTCCGCAACGGTGACCTTCGATGCCGCCGTGACCGATTGCACCACCTTGCCGGTTTACAACTGAGCCGATCAAGCAGGCGGGGGGCACGCGCCAATACGCGGCCCCCGCCTCCACTTTGTGCGGAGACATTGCCTCCGTATTCCGATTCCGACCTGATTGAGGGGGTCATCCAAATGTCCACTGGCAAGCAGCTTGCAGGGCTGCTCCTGCTTTCTACCGCCCTGACCTATCCCGCAGCCGCGCTTGCGCAGGATGCGGAGGCAGAGGCCGCTCCGCCGACCGATGCGGAAGCGCCCGCCGAGGAGGCGCAAGAGGAAGCGCAGCCCGATATCTCGATCCCTGGCGGCGAAATCGTCGTCACCGGCCGTCGCAATCGCGATGTGACGCGCGCTTCGCCGCAAGTTGTCACCGTACTCGACGAAGCGACTATCGCGCGCACCGGTGAAGACGACATTGCCGGTGCACTCGGGCGGGTTACGGGGCTTTCGACGCAGGGCAATGGCCTCGTCTATGTCCGCGGGCTTGGTGACCGTTACTCGCTGGCGCTGCTCAATGGCCTGCCGCTCCCTTCACCAGAACCGCTTAGCCGTGTGATTCCACTCGATATTTTTCCCACCAGCGTTGTCGCTTCGAGTCTGGTGCAGAAGACCTACTCGGCCAATTTCCCGGGTGAATTCGGTGGTGGCGTAATCAACCTCACCACCAAGGCGATCCCGACCGAGAGCTTCGTCAGCATCAGCGGTTCGCTGAGTGGTGACAGCGAAACCACCTTCGGCCCCGGCCATACCTATTTCGGCGGCGACTATGACTGGGCGGGGTACGACCAGGGACGCCGAGACGTATCTAACTATTCGGCATTGCAGGATTTTTTCGACAGCGGCGCGCGAATTGGTGACGAAGGCGTCGACCAGCAGGCTATCCTGCACGATCTCAACGATCCCAATCTGATGCTGCTGCAGAAGATCGGGGACCTGCCCGCAAATTACACCGCAGGGCTAACTGCAGGCACATCTTTCGACGTTTTTTCGGATGGCCAGTTCGGCGTGATCGCCACCGCCTCGATCAGTAACAAGTGGCGCAATCGCTTCATAACCAAGCAGACAGCTGTCAATGAAGCGCTTGATTTGGACACTGACTTCACTGAATTCGCAACTGACAACCGTGTTCTGGTCAACGGAATGCTCGGTTTCGGTCTGGAAGTGGGTGAACACAAGTTCCGCTTCACCAATCTTTATATCCACGACACGCTCAAGCGCGCCTCGCTCGCCTCGGGAACCGACTTTCAGGATGGCGATGACGAGCTGATCCAGAACACCGCCTGGTACGAACGCCAGCTGATCAACAGCCAGGGCGTGGCAGAACTGGAGTTCGGCGATCTCTCGGTCGATCTGCGCGGCGGCTATGCCCAGACCAAGCGCGAGGCACCGTTCGAGTGGACGTTCAAATATGTCCGCACCAACAATGAGAACGACCCCTTCGGCGATACCTATCTCAACACGCTTGATCCGCAGCGCGGCGGGGCCATCGTGGCCTTTTCCGACCTCAAGGAAGATCTGTGGTATGGCGGGATCGATGTCGGCTACCAGCTGACCGACTGGCTCAACGCCACGATCGGCTATGCCTATACCGATACGGATCGGTTCTCGACCCGTCGCGAGTTCGATATTCGCGCTTCGACCGGTTATCCCGATGCTTTCGGCGTGTTCCGGCCCGACAATCTGCTGGGCGATGCGCTGATCGACCTTGGCTATGACCGTCCGGCGCAGGAAGCCGCGGGTCTGGGGCCGTTCGAATATAATATCTTCGAAACCACCCAGTCGGACCCGGCTTTCGCCGCGGCGCTCACAATCGATGCTGCCTATGCCAAGGCCAGTATTGTCCCGATGGACCGCATCTCAATCGACCTTGGCGTGCGTTACGAAAAGGCCAGCCAGTCGGTGACCCCGGTGGAAGTCTTCACCGAAACGCTCGGTTCGGGCAGCGGCACGCTGCTGGAGAACGACTATTGGCTGCCGGGAGCAACGTTGACCTGGGAGATGACCGACAGCCTGCAGGCACGCCTTTCGGCATCGAAGACGATTGCCCGGCCGCAGTTCCGCGAGCTGATCTACCAGACCTATTTCGACCCCGAAACCAACCGCCAGTTCAACGGCAACCCGCGTCTCGTCGACAGCCGGCTGACCAATTACGAAGCGCGGCTGGAATATTACCTCGGCGGAGGCAGCCGCGCGAGCGTGGCCGGCTTCTACAAGGATATCGACAAGCCGATCGAGGTCTTCTCCAGCTTCTCGGACAATGAGCAGATTTCGGGCTTCGCCAATGCGCCCAAAGCCACGCTTTACGGCGCCGAGGCCGAGTTCCAGTATAATTACGACCTGTTCGACCTCGGCGGCTGGTTCGCCAGCAAGCAATTGGTGACCGCGGTGAATTACACTTTCACCAAGTCGAAGATCGAAGTCGGCGCGGACGATATTGCGCAGGTCTTCCCCTTTGCCGATCAGCCCGCGACAAACTTCTTCGATGATGGCGTGTCGCTCACCGGCCAGTCGGACCATATCGTCAACCTCCAGTTCGGTCTCGACGATATCGACAAGCTCAGCCAGATCACCTTCCTGCTGACCTATGCCAGCGAGCGCGTGACCAGCCGCGGTGCCGGGCCGCTGCCCGACATCATCGAGGATCCGGGCCTGACGCTGGACTTCGTGGTGCGCCAGGGTTTCGACCTGTTCGGCAAAGAGCTGGAGCTCAAGCTGGAGGCGCGCAACCTCACCGGCCGCGATCACGAGGAATTCCAGACCAACGGCACCGAACGGATCGAAATCAGCAGCTACGCAGTCGGCCGAAGCCTCAGCCTGGGTGCCTCGCTCAAGTTCTGAGGCCTCCCCCTCAGCGAAACTGGAAAGGGGCCGCTCTCCATTTGGAAAGCGGCCCCTCTTTTATGTCCGGCGGCGCGGATCAGTGGCTGTCGTACACATAGCCTAGCGAGCGCACTGTGCGGATCGGTTCACCCGCCCCCACCCCGCGCAAGGCGCGCCGCAAACGGCCAATCCAGACATCGACGGTACGTTCGTCGATTGGCGGCTCCTGCTTGCCCAGCCCGTCGATCAGATCCTGCCGCGTCAGCACACGGTCGGCATTCTCGGCAAAATAGCGCAGCAGGCGAAATTCATTGGGACGCAGGCTGATCGGCTTGCCCGCCCAGCGTGCCTGCAGCGCGGGCATGTCGATCTCGAGTTCGCCGAGATGGAGCGGACGGGTCGAAACAAGTGCCGTTCGCCCCGTTCCCAGTGCCATCACCCGGTCGAGCACGCTTGTGCGATCAACCGGCCCGATGACATAATCATCCGCGCCTGCGGCCAGCGCGCGGCGCTTGTCTTCCGCATCGCAGCCTTCCAGCACCATGGTGATATGTGCGTCCGCAGTGCGCGGATCGGCGCGCAGGCGGCGGCACATCTCGAGGCCCGAAAGATCCTCCATCACCCAATCGACGAAAGCGCAGACGCGCCCTTCGAGCAGCCGTTGAGGGCCGTTCGCGGTCAGGCGATCAAAGATAAATCGGCTCTCGCCGTGATCGAAATTGGCGAACTCCGCCCCGTTATCGCCGGTCATCAGAATAGTCGTCACGTCCACACGCGCGTCCCTTCATCCCCTGTATCAGGGAATGCGATGGCGCAGTGATGTGACTCGATTGTGACCGTCGGGCGCGGGTTGTAACACTGCCCGCACTTAAGCGATGCGGGTCAGATCGAACGACTGACGACTTCCTTCATGATCTCGTTCGTGCCGCCATAGATCCGCTGAACGCGCGCATCGCGCCACAGCCGGGCGATGGGATATTCGTTCATGTATCCGGCACCGCCATGCAATTGCAGCGCTGCATCGCAGCATTCCCATTGCAGTTCGGTGTGCCATAGCTTGGCCGCGCTTGCTTCGTCGGTGGTCAGTTCGCCCGCAAGATGGCGGGCAATTGCCCAGTCGAGATGCGCCCAGCCGACCTGCAGCTTGGCCTTCAGGTCCGCGAGGACGAATTTGGTGTTCTGGAATTCGAACACCGTTTTGCCGAAGGCCTTGCGGTCCTTGGTGAACTTTACCGCTTCATCGAATGCACGCTGCGCGCCTGCCTGCGCGGTGACGGCAATCGACAACCGTTCCTGCGGCAGTTCTTCCATCAGATGGATGAAACCGCGCCCTTCACCGCCCAGCAGGTTCGCCCGCGGCACGCGCACATCGGAGAAGAACAGTTCCGATGTATCCGCTCCGTGCTGGCCGATCTTGTCGAGATTGCGGCCCTTCTCGAAGCCCGGTGTGCCGGCATCGACCAGGATCAGCGACGTGCCCTTGGCCCCTTGCGCAGGATCGGTTTTGGCCACCACAATCACGCAATCGGCGTTCTGGCCATTCGTGATGTAGGTTTTGGAGCCATTGACGATGAAGTCGTCCCCATCGACCACGGCGGTGGTGCGCACGCCCTGAAGATCGCTGCCCGCGCCGGGTTCGGTCATGGCGATGGCGGTGATGATATCGCCGCTGACCATTCCGGGCAGATATTTCTGCCGCTGTTCCTCGGTCCCCAGCCGCTCGAAATAATTGGTGGTGATGTCGCTTTGCAGCGTGAAGCCCGCCGACGTGCCGAGATAGGCCAGTTCTTCGTTGACCACGCAGTTGAAACCGAAATCGAGGCCCAGCCCGCCATTCGCTTCAGCCACGGTGGGGCACAGCATTCCGGCTTCGCCCACGGCCTTCCACGCCTCGCGGCCGACGATACCTTCTTCCTCATGCTGGTCGAGGAAAGGTTCGAGATGATCGGCCAGCACCCTGCGGACCGTGTCGCGGAAGGCCTCGTGATCCGCATTGTAGGCCGTGCGATTTGCAGTCTGGAGCATGTGTGATCCTCAGGCGTCGAGAAAGCCGGTCAGGCGCTGGCGGATGATGGCTTCGGCTTCGGCCATGATACCGTCGATCAGTTCCTTGCAGGTCGGGATGTCATTGATGAGGCCCGCCACCATGCCGCAGGACCAGGCGCCTGCATCCATATCGCCTTCGCGCATGATGCGCGGATAGACGCCCGCGACTTCCTCTATAATGTCCTCGAACTTGAGATCGGCGCCAAGCTTGCGTTCCTTTTCCAGCAGGCGTTCGACCGCTTCATTGGTCATCACCCGTTCGGTATTGCGCAGCGGGCGCATCACCAGCCGCGTGTCGAGCTCGCTGGCGGCAACGATGGCGCGTTTCACATTCTCGTGCACCGGCGCTTCCTGCGTGGCGATGAAGCGGGTGCCCATGTTCATCCCGTCCGCGCCCATCGCCAGTGCAGCAACAAGGCTGCGCGCATCGGCCATGCCGCCGCTGGCAACGAACGGGATTTCCAGCTCGTCCGCCGCGCGGGGCAGCAGGATCATGTTGGGAATATCGTCCTCGCCCGGATGGCCGCCGCATTCGAAACCGTCGACCGATACTGCGTCGCAGCCGATCGACTGCGCCTTCAGACTGTGGCGCACGCTGGTGCATTTGTGGATTACCTTGACCCCGGCGTCCTTGAAATAGGGCAGCACCTGCGCGGGATTATTGCCCGCGGTTTCGACCACCTTGACCCCGCCTTCGATGATCACGCGCACCAGGCCCGGATAATCGGGCGAATTGACCATCGGCAGGAAGGTCAGGTTCACGCCGAACGGCTTGTCGGTCATGTCGCGGCAGCGGGCGATCTCGTTCGCCAGCTTTTCGGGCGTGCCCTGTGTCAGCCCGGTGATGATGCCGAGGCCGCCTGCATTGGACACTGCCGCTGCCATTTCGGCAAAGCCGACATAATGCATCCCGCCCTGGATGATCGGGTGCTGGATACCGAACATTTCGGTGATGCGGGTCTTCATGGCAGCCTCTTCCCCTGGTTGCGTTTCGCAACGGGTATCGGCGCAATCGAGGCGAGTCTAGCGCTTCGCAACGCGCTCCAGCGCGGACAGCAGTTCAGCCCCGCGCGCCGTAAGGGCAAGCTCGCCGGAAATTTTCTCGGCCAGCCCTTCATGCTCCAGATCGGCACCCGTGGGTGCGCGCATGACGCGGCCGTACCGGCCCGAATGGTAGATCAGCGGTTCGGCATCGCGCTGGTCGAAATCGACTACTTCGCCAAGGAAGATGGCGTGGTCGCCCCCTTCATATTCGAAGCGCGCGCGGCAGCCGAAGCGCGCTGCATAACCGTCGATCAGCGGTGCGCCTTCCGGACCGTCGGCAAGTTCGAGCCCCGCGAATTTGTCGACCCCGGGCGTGGCGAAACGGTCGGACATGGCCTGCTGGTCGGCCGCCAGCACATGCACCGCCCAGCTTTCTGCATTGCGGAATACGGGCAGACTGCCCGAATAGAGCGAGAGGCTCCACAGCACCATCGGCGGGTCGAGGCTGACCGAATTGAAACTGTTGGCAGTAAGGCCGAAGGGCGCCCCAGTCTCGTCCCGCGCGGTGACGATCGTCACCCCGGTCACGAAGGAACCGAGCGCATTGCGGAAGGCGTGGGGATCGAACATGGCTGCAGCGCTAGTGCGACTGGCCCTGCACCACAAGCGTCAGGCGGGCGCGGGGCAATATTGTGCCAGATATTCGCCGTGCTGCGGCAGGCGGTCGACCAGCCAGCGGATCGATTTCTCGATCCCGTCCACTTCCTTGCCGAGAACCTCGGACCCGATATTGTCTGCCATGGGATTTCTGCCCCCGGCGACTATCCCCTGCCCCATCATTACCGCCGCCCAGCTGGTTTCGGTGAACAGTTCGTCGTCCTCACGGAATATCTGGCCATTGGCGCGGAACAGCTCGATCTTCTCGGTCAGCGTGTCGGGCACGCTCATCGTGCGGCAATAGTTCCAGAACTCGGAATCGTCGCGGGCGGTCGCATTGTAATGCAGGATCAGGAAATCGCGGATGCGGGCATATTCCTTGCCCGAAAGACGGTTGAACGCATCCTCCTGCACCTGCGTGATCCCGCCCAGCGAAAGCACCGAGACGAGCTTGGTGACGGCGGTGTTGATCAGGTGGATCGAGGTGGATTCGAGCGGCTCCATGAACCCTCCCGACAGGCCAATGGCCACAACATTGCGGTTCCAGAACTTCTTCCGCCTGCCGGTCACGAACCGCAGGAAATTGGGATCGGCAGTGGGCTTGCCCGCCAGATTGGCGACCAGGATCGCATGCGCTTCGTCATCGCTCATGTGGTTGCTGCTATAGACATGGCCATTGCCATTGCGATGCTGCAGCGGGACCTGCCACTGCCAGCCGGCCGAATGGGCTGTCGATCTGGTATAGGGCAGCGGGCCACTGCCATCATCGCGATTGCACGGCAGCGCAACGGCCCGGTCGCAGGGCAGCCAGTGGGTCCAGTCCTCGTATCCGGTCTCCAGCGTCTGCTCGATCAGCAGCCCGCGGAAACCCGAGCAATCGACGAAGAGGTCACCCGCGATTTTCACCCCGGATTCGAGCATAATCGATTCGACGAAGCGCGTCTCGCCATTGACCTCGACATTGGCGACCTTTCCTTCCTGCCGCACCACGCCGCGCGCCTCTGCATAACCCCGCAGGAAGCGCGCATAGCGCCCGGCATCGATGTGATAGGCATAGTTCATCGGAGGCAGGTCCTGCCCCTTCTGGTAATCTTCCGTGCGCGCGAACTTGCCGAAATAGGCCGCCATCGTTTCGAGGTTGAACGCCTGGATCGGCCGCCTGTCGCCACTGGCACGCAACCGCTGCCAGAGATGGTGGAAGGATACGCCGTCGATCTCGTACCCGTAATTTCCGAAGGGATGGATGTAGCTGTCACCCTGCTGGCGCCAGTTCACGAACTGGATACCCAGCTTGAAGCTGGCCTGGCAGGCGGCCATCATTTCGCGCTCGTCGATCTCCAGCAGCTTGTTGAAGCCGACGAATGGCGGGATTGTCGCCTCGCCCACACCAACGGTGCCGATCTGCTCCGATTCCACCAGCGTGATGCGCACATTATTGCCGGTTCGAAGCCGCGACAGCGCCGCCGCCGCCATCCACCCGGCAGTGCCGCCACCCACGATCACGATATGCTCGATTGCCATTCCCGCCCCCATGACATCATCGGCTGGGTGTTGCCAGTCCGACACTGTTTTGTGTGAACGTTCATATTGACTATTGTGAACGCTCACAAGTGGCGATAAATACCAATCGCAAGACCGGATTCGATCCGGCTCAAAAGTCTTGGGATCAGGGAGGATTCATGTCAGGCACCACCAACCGTGTCACGCCGATTGCCCGCCGCGTCGCCGCATTGACGACCGCGTCTGGCCTTGCGCTCGTTGCCGCGCAGCCATTGATGGCGCAGGATGACGGCCAGAGCGAAGACGAGGCAACGACTGCCGCGCCGGAGGACGACGAAAATGTCATCATCGTCAGCGGCTATCGCGCCTCGCTCGCCAATGCGCAGTCGATCAAGGAAAACGCGGACACCGTCGTTGATGTAATCACTGCCGAAGACATCGGTGCCCTGCCCGACCGTTCGGTGGCAGAAGCATTGCAGCGCGTCCCGGGCATCAACATCAGCCGGTTCGAAAAGCCCAGTGATCCGGACCGTTTCTCGGTCGAAGGCACCGGCGTTATCATCCGCGGCCTGCCGTTTGTCCGTTCGGAACTGAATGGCCGCGATATTTTTTCAGCCACCGGCGGGCGCGAGCTGTCCTTCAACGACGTTTCTCCCGAACTGCTCGGACGGGTGGAAGTTTTCAAGAACGTCACTGCGGATATGGTCGAAGGCAGCATTGCGGGAACGGTCAACCTCGTCACCCGCAAGCCGCTCGACACTGACGGCTTGAAGATCGCCGGAACGATCGAGGCCAATTACGGCGATCTGGCGAAGGAATGGTCACCCGGATTTTCAGGCCTTGTCTCGAACAGCTGGGATACGGAAATGGGGCGCTTCGGCATCCAGCTTGGCTATGCCCAACAGGAGCTGATCACCCGCACCGATGCCTCGCAGATCACCGACCCCTGCTATCGCGCGGCGACGCTGGACGGGCCATGCCTTCGCGTGCGCCCGGTAACGTCAGGCGGCTTCGGGGATGAAGGCGGCTTCGATGAAACCAACTTTCCGCCGGACGATGCGCTTGTAGTGCCCAAGGGTGCCGGTGTGCGCACCACCGACCTGACCCGTGATCGCCGCGCTTATTCAGCGGTTGCGCAATGGGAAAGCAGCGATGGCAAAGCGCTCCTGACCCTCGAATATCTGCGTGCCGAGACCGAAGCCTCGATCGACGAACACGCCGTCCTTGCCCAGGTCAACGACGATGCCCTGTTCCCGCGCCCGCGCGACGGGACCGAATTTTCCTTCGACGGCAATGGCCAGTTCACCGGCGGCATTCTGACGCAGACCATCCCCTATACGCCGTGGCAGAACGGCATTCCGACAGAATTCCTGCGCTTCCAGCGGCAGGAAGACGCCACCACCGAGGACTTCTCGCTGGATCTCGACCTTTCTCCTTCCGATCGCCTGCGCTTCAATTTCGAGGTGCAGCACATCTCGTCCGACAAGAACTATGACGCGATCATCGGGGCCAACCAGACCTTTACCGATATTGCCATCAGCGATGCGACAGGTGTGCCTTCGGTTCAGTTCCTCGATCCGGTCGACGGTACTACTTCGGCCGACTTCCTCGCTGATCCGCGACGGACCTATTACTGGTTCCTGCTCGACAGTGCCGGTCGCAACACCGGCGACCTCACCAGTCTGCGCTTCGATGGCGACTATGACGTCAGCGACGAAGGCTTCCTCAAGGGCGTGCGTTTCGGTGCCCGCTGGTCCGACCGCACCCGCCTTACGCGCGACACCAATTTCGGCAACTGGGGCAATCTGGGCGCACCCTGGACCGGCCGCGGCGGAAATTGGAACTGCGGCGATTTCCAGTATTACGGTTGCGGCGGTGTCTATGTCGCAGACCAGCCGGAATCGTCCAGCGCTCGCAATCCGTTTGACGGGTTCCAGCGCGGTGACGTCGATGGCCCGCTGGGCGGCAATTCGGCCTATTTCATCGGTGGGGACAATTTCCTCGAGGATTACCTTTCCGGTGCCATCGAAGATCAAGCGGCCGCGATTACCGCATCGACTTTGACCCCCAACGCATGGCGCCCGATCTACACCCGCCAGGCCACGCTGCTCGATGGGTCGGTGGTGGACTGCGATCCCTTCTGCCCGGCCGAAATCACCCGCGCCAAGGAATCGACCCAGGCTGCATATGTCCGCGCCGATTTCGGCACGACGCTGGGTGGCGGAATCGATGTCGATGGCAATATTGGCCTGCGTTATGTCAATACCGCCATCCGCACGAACGGATTGCTGGGCTTTCCCGATGCGCAGGCACTGGGCTTCCCGGCCGGCACACAAATCACTGCCGCCGATCTGCAGGGTCGGTGCGATGCTCGGCCGATCGATCCCGTCACGGGCCTGCCGGTTGCGGTGCCGGGCCTTGAGTACTGCCAACTCAGCCCCGCACGCCTGGGCGAGTTTGCCGCAGCCTACACCGGCACGGTCATCGCCGATCAGGTCAAGGCGGAATTCGACAACTGGTTGCCGTCGTTCAACATCAAGTTCGACTTCGGCCAGGGCATCGTTGTGCGCGGCGCCGTTTCCAAGGGGCTTTCGCGCCCCGATCAGGCTGCCTATCGCGCTGGCGGCGGGATCGGCAACAATGTTGCCGCGCTGGTGCAGGGCGGCACGCTGGAAAGCGGTCCGCTGTTCGCCATCAGTAGCGGCAATCCCACGCTGCGCGCGGTCGAATCGTGGAATTACGACCTTTCGCTGGAATGGTATTTCAGTCGGGTCGGCTCGCTGACCGGCGCACTGTTCATGAAAGACATTTCAAAGCTGGTGAACAATGGCGCGGAAGTCCGCCAGTACACCGATCCCACTTCGGGCCGAACACTGGACGTCGAATATCGTGGACCGTTCAACGCCGAAGGCGGAACGCTGAAGGGCTTCGAACTGGCTTACCAGCAGACCTATGACTTCCTGCCAGGCATCCTGGGCGGTTTCGGCTCGCAGCTCAGCTATACCTATGTCGATGCCGGCAATTTCGAGAATCTCAACGCCGACGCTGCCGGGTCGTTCGCCAATCTGCAGCCGCTTGCCGGGGTGTCCAAGCATACCGTCAACGCGGTGGCATTTTACGAGAAGGGCCCGGTATCTGCCCGCGTCGCTTACAACTGGCGCTCGGCGTTCCTGCTGACCCCGCGCGACGATATCTTCCCGTTCTCCCCCATCTGGATGGAAGATACCGGCCAACTCGACGCGTCGCTATTCGTGTCGGTGACCGACAACATCAAGCTCGGCGTGCAGGGCGTGAACCTGCTCGATGAAGTAACCCGCACCAGCCAGGTGATCGATTTCGACGGAACCCGTGCAGTTCGTTCGGCATTCCGCAACGACCGTCGTTACACCTTCCTTGCCCGCTTCGAATTCTGAGGAAGCGGGTGGCAGGCGAATTGCTGACGGGCCCCGGCTAAGCGGTCGGGGCTCGTTTGTGTTGAAACCGCGCGTCTGATCAACGAAAGGCCAATAAGGGCATTTGAAACCCCGGCCCCTTCGATTACCGGGGCACTGGGCGGGAGGAAGACCGGATATGGGCAGGCGACGGCAGTCCGTCACCATCAAGCACGTGGCTGCGGATGCAGGCGTATCGCTGCAGACCGTCAGCCGCGTGATCAATAACGAGCCCAATGTCCGACCCGCGATGAAGGAGCGGGTGCAGGCAAGCATCGACAAGCTCGGCTATGTCCCCTCTATTGCTGCACAGCGGATGAGCGGGTCGCGAAGCTATCTGATCCTCGCCATCAACGACCGCGACCTGACCATTGCCGACTGGAAGGCGCGCGAAGGGCGCGACTGGGTCGACCAGATGCTGCTCGGCGGGATGCTGACCTGTGCTGAACATGGCTATCGCATGCTGATCGAACTGGTCGATACGCACACCGATCATGTCGAGCGCGAGCTGCTGGCGGCGATTGCAGCCCTGCAACCCGATGGCGTGATCCTTACACCGCCACATTCGGAGAACCCGCTGATCACCGGCCTGCTGGCCGATAAACACATCCCGTTTGCGCGAATCGGGTCGAACCAGCCGGGCCCGGGCATACCGATGACCATGGGCGATACCCGTAATGCCCGGATCGCGACCGAGCATCTGGTCGAACTCGGCCACAGGCGTATCGGCTTTATCGCCGGGCCGGAAGATTTCAGCCTCTCCAACCGGCGTATCGACGGATGGCAGGGAGCAATGGCTACTGCCGGACTTCCAACCGAAGGATTGTGCGAGCGCGGCGATTTTGGTTTCGACAGCGGTATGGCAGCCGCCGCCAAATTGCTCGACCAGCCTGACCAGCCGACCGCAATCATTGCCAGCAGTGACCAGATGGCACTCGCCACACTCGAACTTGCACGCCAGCGCGGGCTCGATGTGCCGGGCCAACTTTCGCTGGTCAGTTTCGACAATTCGCCGATTGTCCGCTTTACCCTGCCGCCGCTTACCGCCATCGACCAGCCGGTCGCCGCCACGGCGTCGCGCGCGGTCGAGCTGCTTATCACCTCGCGCAAGCAGAAGCTCCCGAGCGAACCGGTGGTGATGGATGGCGAACTGGTAGTGCGCGGTTCCACCGGCCCTGCTGCGACCCGCCTCTAGCGGTTAGCGCACTCAGCCAATGCTGCAGGCTTAGCGGGTTGCATTTGCCTGCCGCCCATGCCAATCCTTACATTGATAACGTTCTCAATAATCGGGAGCGATGGAGGGAATGACGATGAAGGCCTTTTGGTTGCTGTCGGTCGCCGGACTGGCCGTTGGTGGATGTTCGACGCTCGGCGCTCCCGGGGAACCCGCCGCCGCCCATATCGCTGCTCCGGAGCTTCCCGAAACGGCCCGCGCAAACCCCGTCAATTGGCCTTCGGCACGCAGTCCCGCGGCGATCACCGATGCCGCGACCGAATCCAGGATCGACGCCCTGCTTGCGAAAATGTCGCTGGCGCAGAAGATCGGCCAGGTGGTTCAGGGCGACATCGCGGCGATCACTCCCGCCGATCTGGAGAAATATCCGCTCGGTTCGATCCTCGCGGGCGGCAATTCCGGACCTTATGGTAATGAACGCGGCAGTGCAGCAGACTGGGACCGGCTGGTGCGCGAATTCCGCACCGTCTCATCCAAACCTGCGGCCAATGGCATCGCCATCCCGATCCTGTTCGGGGTCGATGCGGTGCACGGTCACAACAATGTCCCCGGCGCCACCGTCTTCCCGCACAATGTTGGGCTGGGTGCGGCGCGCGATCCCGATCTCATCCGCCGGATCGGCGCTGTAACCGCAGCCGAAATTGCCGGATCGGGCATCGAATGGACCTTCGCTCCCACGCTGGCAGTGCCGCAGGATCTGCGCTGGGGCCGAGCCTATGAAGGATATAGCTCCGATCCCGCCATCGTCGCCGCCTATGCCGATGCGATGGTGATCGGCCTGCAGGGCGCGCTGGCACCAGGCAAGGAACTGGATGCCGACAAGGTTGCTGCTACCGCGAAGCACTTCCTCGCCGATGGGGGGACGGAAAAAGGGCAGGACCAAGGCGATGCGCGCATTCCCGAAAGCGAGCTTGTAAACATCCACAACGCCGGATACCCGCCCGCCATCGATGCCGGCGCGCTGACCGTAATGGCCAGCTTCTCCAGCTGGAACGGTGCCAAGAACCACGGCAATGAAACGCTGCTCACAGACGTGCTGAAGCGGCGCATGGGATTCGAAGGGCTGGTGGTGGGTGACTGGAACGGTCACGGTCAGATCGCCGGTTGCCAGGCGACCGATTGCCCGCAAGCGCTCGTCGCCGGGCTCGATCTCTATATGGCGCCTGACAGCTGGAAAGGGCTCTACGAAAGCCTGCTGGCCCATGCAGAAGCAGGCCGGATCCCGATGGCGCGCCTCGATGATGCAGTGCGCCGCATCCTGCGCGTGAAATACAAGCTAGGCCTGATGGACGATACGCCAACCGCGCGCACCAGGCTGGCCGCAGTCGGAGCGCCCGAGCATCTTGCCGTGGCCCGCGAAGCAGTCGCCAAATCGCTCGTGCTGCTCAAGAACAATGGCTCGATACTGCCAGTGAAGCCCGGCGCGAAGGTGCTGGTTACCGGCCCCGGTGCCGACAGCATGGCGATGCAATCGGGCGGCTGGACGATAAGCTGGCAGGGCACCGACGTCACCCACGCCGATTTCCCCAACGGCCAGACCTTGTGGGAAGGCATCGAACAGGCAGTTGCGCAGGCAGGCGGCAACGCCACACTGTCCGCCGACGGCAGCTTTGCTGCCAAGCCTGATGTCGCCATCGTGATCTATGGCGAGGAACCCTATGCCGAATTCCAGGGCGACCGCCCGCATCTCGACTATATGGGCGAAGGCCTCGGTACCATTGCAAAACTGAAGGCGGCGGGCGTGCCGACCGTGTCGGTTTTCCTGTCGGGCCGGCCGATGTTTACCGGCCCCGAAATGGAGGCCTCGGACGCCTTCGTGGCGGCGTGGCTGCCCGGAACGCAAGGCGCGGGCCTTGCCGACGTGCTGGTAGCGGGCAAGAGCGGGAAATCGCCGCGCGATTTCACCGGCAGGCTCTCTTTCGCATGGCCGGCAGCCTGCGAGCCCGGTGGCGATACGCTGTTCGCGCTGGGGTTCGGCGGAAGCTATACCGCACCGCCATCGGTGCCCACACTCAATACGCAGTGTTCACTCGGCAGCATCAATCCCGCCGATGGGCTGGTGATCTTCGACAAAGGGCTGAAACCGGGCATCGCTGCATGGTCGAGCGACAATGGCCTCGCCAATCTTCTCGGCTCCGCGCCGGCATTCCGGATCACCGCGTTCGATGCGACGGCGCAGGAGGATGCCCGGCGGATTTCCTTTAACGGCCCTGCAGCCATGCGCTTCCTGTGGGACGCGCAGGCGTTCCCCGAAACCGCGGCCTTGGCGATGCGTTACCAGGTAGCGGCCCATCCCTCCGCCATGGTTACGCTCTCCGCCATCGGCGAGAATGCCGGACCGGGGCTCGACCTCGCTTCCAGCTTTACGCTGGCCGAAGGCAAGGGATGGCGCGAGATGGAAGTGCCGCTGTCCTGCCTTGCTGAAGGTGCCGTATCGGGCTTTTCGCTTGCCAGCACGGCTGCATTCGTATTCGACGTGCAAAGCATCCGCATAGTGCCGCAGGTTGCGGACAGGGATTGCACCGGCCCGTTCTGACAGCCGGTCGCTTGAGAGGATAAAAGACAATGGCAATAGCACCCGGGGTCGCGACCAGCACCGATTCAAACCCGATCGAGGAGGAAGGCACGCCGATCGACGCGCCGGGCCTGAACTATTTCGTCTTCGCGCTGTTCTTCATCTTCGGCGGGATCACCTCGCTCAACGATGTCATCCTGCCCAAACTGAAAGAGCTGTTCACGCTCAACTACACGCAGGCGATGCTGATCCAGTTCTGCTTCTTCACCGCCTATCTGGTGATCGGCATTCCGGGCGCACAGCTGGTCAAGAAGATCGGCTATATGCGTGGCGCCGTGGTCGGCCTGCTGACGATGATGGCGGGATGCCTGCTGTTCATCCCTGCCAGCCAAACCGCGACCTATGGTCTGTTCCTGTTCGCGCTTTTCATTCTCGCGAGCGGCGTGGTGGTCGTCCAGGTGGTCACAAATCCGCTGATCAGCCTGCTCGGTCCGCAAAAGACGGTGCATAGCCGCCTGACCTTTGCCCAGGCGTTCAACTCTGCCGGCACGACGATCTTCCCCATTGTCGGCGCAACGCTGATCCTCGGCAGCCTTGCGGGCGTTACCGCTGCGGAGCTATCGGGCGCGGAACTCGACGCCTATCGCACCGCGGAGAGCGCCGCCATCGTGCGTACCTATATCGGCCTCGCCGCTGCGCTCGCCGTGATTGCCGCCGTGGTGTGGATGTTCCGCAACCGGCTGAAGGGCGAAAAGCACGAGCAATCCTCGATCTCGGGCGGCTTCCAACTGCTGAAGCGCCCGCGTTTCGGTTATGGTGCGCTGTGCATCTTCCTTTACGTCGGTGCGGAAGTCGCCATCGGATCGCTGATCGTGAACTACCTCATGCAGGAAAACGTCATGGGGCTGGAAGAACAGGCCGCCGGGCACATGATCGCCTATTACTGGGGCGGCGCACTGGTGGGCCGCATAATTGGTTCGCTGGCGCTGCGGATGTTCAGCCCGGGCCTTATCCTGACCGGCGTGGCATTGGGCGCGATCACGCTCCTGATGATCTCGACCAATACGACCGGCACAACTTCGGGCTACAGCCTACTCGCCATCGGCCTGATGAACTCGATCATGTTCCCGACCATTTTCAGCCTCGCTTGCGAAAAGCTGGGCAGCAAGGCGGCGGACGGATCGGGCATCATCAACATTGCCATCTTCGGCGGGGCGGTGATCCCGCTGCTCACCGGCATGCTGGCCGACGCTAGCGGCAGCCTAGCGACTGCGCTTATCCTGCCTGCAGTCTGTTATGCCATCATTGCAGGCTTCGGCTTCTACGCACGCCGTCCCGCGACCTCCTGATTTCGCAGGCGCAATAATTCGGGGGTTCGCAAGGCGGCTTCGGTCTGCCATGCGGCCCCCGAATTCTTTTGCAGTCCAGGGACGCTCAATGACCGACGCCGAACTCGCCGCTCACCTCGCCGAGGTTGCCGGTCGTATCCTGATCGAAGTCCGGGAAAGCGGCATGTTCCAAGGCAAGAGCCTCGGCAAGGCGGGCGACCAGACGGCGAACCAGTTCCTGTGCCACGCGCTGTGCCAGCAGCGCCCAGAGGACGGGCTGTTGTCGGAAGAGAGCAAGGACACGGACGTGCGCCTATCGAAACGCCGCGTTTGGATAGTCGATCCGGTCGATGGCACGCGCGAATATGGCGAAGCGCGTACGGACTGGGCTGTGCATGTTGCGCTTTGCGTCGACGGACGACCTGAAGCGGGCGCTGTCGCCCTGCCCGGCCTTGGCGCCGTGTTACGCACTGACACGCCGATTGCCGTGCCTGCTGCTGCTGCAAGCCCTCGCATGGTCGTCAGCCGCACACGCCCTGCTGCTGAAGCGGTGGCGGTGGCCGATGCTATCGGTGCGGAACTGGTACCTATGGGAAGCGCAGGTGCCAAGGCGATGGCTGTGGTGCGCGGCGAAGCGGAGATCTATCTCCACACCGGCGGCCAGTTTGAATGGGATAGTGCTGCACCTGCCGCAGTTGCGCTGGCACATGGCCTCCATGCAAGCCGCATCGATGGCAGCCCGTTGGTCTATAACCAGGCTGACACCTACATGCCCGACCTGCTGATCTGCCGCCCCGAATATGCCGAAACGGTACTCGCCGAGGTGGCGAAGCTCGGTTAGCTGTCCAGCTGCGCCAGCAATTGCTGCGCGCGTGACAGATGCGGCCTGTCGAGCATTTTGCCGTTGTGGCCGATAGTCCCAGCGTCAGGGTTAGCCGCGAAAAGCGCGACAATCTCGTGTGCTTCGGCAATTTCTTCTGCACTCGGCGTGAAGGCGGCATTGATCACGGGCACCTGCGCCGGGTGGATCGCCAGCATCCCGCGATAGCCATCGCGCCGTACCTTTTCGCAGCGCCCCTTGAGCCCTTCAAGATTGCGGAAGTCGCTATCGATCGTTTCGATTGCGGGCAGGCCCGCAGCGGCTGCGCCAAGCAGCGTAAGGCTGCGCGCCAGCTCGTAAGTGAAGCTGTATTCGCCATTGGCATCGCGGTTGGACAATGCGCCGATTGAATCTGCCAGATCTTCCGCACCCCAGGTCATGGCAATCAGGCGCGGCGCACCTGCATAATCACCGGTGGTGAACATGGCTGCGGCCACTTCCGTGACGAGCGCGATCACCGGCGTGGAACCTGCCGCAATCCCATGCGCCAGTTCCTGCGCGGTGAGGAGCCGGTCAAGTTCCTCCACATCGTGCCGTCCACGCGATTTGGGCAGCATGATCCCGCCCGGCCGCGCCGGCATGATCGCTGCGAGATCGGCACGGGTGTGATCACCGTCCAGCGGATTGACCCGCACCCACAGCCTCGCCCGCTCGGCCTCCCCCGTCGCGAGCAGGAATGCACGAATGGCCTCACGCGCAGTTGGCTTGGTGCTTTCCGCCACCGCATCCTCGAGATCGAAGATCGCCAAATCGGCCTCGCCTTCGGCAGCCTTGGTCATCTTCTTTTCGCTGTCACATGGAGCAAACAA
>CBFGON010000034.1:0-23568 GCA_965650395.1 uncultured Qipengyuania sp.
CCCCTTTACCCCCAGGTGTAACCCTGAAACCCGCAACGCTCATTAAATATCTGATAAATATATCATTACTTTTTGCGATTATGTAGGGTTCGGGTGACATGCCTGTCACCCTGTGTCACCTTTTTGCGCGTTTCGGCGGCAAACCGGTTTGCATTTCGGCATAGTGTGGCAGCGTTTGCTGGCGAGGTAAGGTTTGCACTCGGAACGCGGCATTGCCCACTTGCCGATGCCAGCAGCAAGCGCCATCTGGACCGGGTGAGGGATACAAGCGAAGAACTGACCGGCAGCATCGATGCGGGCGGCCGCCTCGACAAGGCCCTGGCCGAAGCAACCGGGCTTTCGCGCGAAAGGATCAAGGGGCTGATTGCCGACGGAGCAGTCATGGTCGCGGGCACGTCCGCGAAATCCGGCTCTGCCAAGGTTGCAGGCGGGGAAAGCTTTGCCATAGCCCTGCCCCCGCCTGAGCCTCTTGCCGCCGAACCGCAGGACATTCCGCTCGACATCGTGTTCGAGGACGACCACTTGCTGGTGGTCAACAAACCTGCGGGAATGGTGGTGCACCCCGCCGCGGGAAATCCCGATGGCACGCTGGTCAATGCGCTGCTGTTCCATTGCGCGGCCAGATTGTCAGGCATCAACGGCGTGGCGCGACCCGGCATCGTCCACCGGATCGACAAGGATACAACAGGTCTGCTGGTGGTGGCCAAATCCGACGCGGCGCACGAAGGGCTGGCCAGGCAGTTCGCCGATCATTCGATCACCCGGCGCTATCTGGCCGTCTGCGCAGGCCATCCCAATCCGGCCTCAGGCACGATTTCGGGCCGGCTGGGGCGTTCGGACAAGGATCGCAAGAAAATGGCGGTGCTGCCTGACAGTTCGACCCGCGGCAAGCACGCGGTGACGCATTACGAGGTTTTGCAACGGCTCGATCATTCGGCGCTGCTCGAATGCCGCCTTGAAACCGGGCGCACGCATCAGGTCCGCGTTCACTGTGCGTCAATCGGCCATGCGCTATTGGGGGATCCTGTCTATGGACGCACCCCGAAAGCATTGCGCAGCCTTCTCGATCGTCTCGATTTCGGGCGTCAGGCGCTGCATGCGGCTCGGCTCGGATTCAGACATCCTATCAGTGGTGAAACCTTGGATTTCTGCGCCGAACTGCCCGCCGATATGCGGGAACTTATCGACGAAACCGCACGTTGAAATCGATGAAACGCGGATGCAAAATTGGCCGCGTCCTGCTATATGTAACCAAGTGGCCCAAATGACCGGATGCCCATCAGGGGTCCGGCAAGAGCGGTCGACGCAAGAAAGGTCAGGGTATCAGTGAGTAAGACCAAATCCATAAGCGTACCGGCGCTTGGCGGGGAGCAGAGCCTCAACCGCTATCTCTCGGAAATCAAGAAATTCCCCGTGCTGACGCAAGAGCAGGAATATATGCTCGCCAAGCGTTACGAGGAACATGACGACACCGAAGCTGCAGCGCAGCTCGTCACCTCGCACCTGCGCCTGGTGGCCAAGATCGCCATGGGTTACCGCGGCTATGGCCTGCCGGTTTCCGACCTCATCTCCGAAGGCAATGTCGGCCTGATGCAGGGCGTCAAGAAGTTCGAGGCCGATCGCGGCTTCCGTCTGGCGACCTATGCGATGTGGTGGATCAAGGCGAGCATCCAGGAATATATCCTGCGCTCGTGGAGCCTGGTGAAAATGGGCACCACCGCCGCGCAGAAGAAGCTGTTCTTCAACCTTCGCCGGATGAAGAAGAACCTCGACGCCTATGAAGACACTGATCTTCACCCGGACGATGTGACCAAGATTGCAACCGACCTCGGCGTGCCCGAGCAGGAAGTGATCAACATGAACCGCCGTATGCTGATGGGCGGTGACGGTTCGCTCAACGTTGCCATGCGCAACGGCGAGGAAGGTTCGGGCGAATGGCAGGACTGGCTGACCGATGATCGCCCGCTGCAGGACGAAACGGTCGCTGAAGCCGAAGAGGCAGAAGTGCGCCACGAAATGCTGGTCGAGGCGATGGACAGCCTCAACGATCGCGAAAAGCACATCCTTACCGAGCGCCGCCTGACGGATAATCCGCAGACGCTCGAAGAGCTGAGCCAGGTTTACGACGTCAGCCGCGAACGCATTCGCCAGATCGAAGTGCGCGCTTTCGAGAAGCTGCAGAAGGCGATGCAACGTATTGCCGGCGAACGGCTCGTGCCCGGCATGGCTTAATTGCCTCCCGGCTAACCACAGAACAGGGCGCGAAGGGAATTTCCCCTCGCGCCCTTTTTGCGTAAGCGGCGCATATGCGTCGTTTCGTCACCATCCTAGCCAAAATTTTCGTCGGCTTCCTCGCTCTGAGCCTGGGGCTGGTGCTGCTGTTCAAATTCGTGCCAGTTCCGGTCACCGCGACCATGATCATGGACGGCAATGGCATCACCAAGGACTGGGAGCCGCTGAGCCGTATCGACCGCAATATGGTGCGTGCAGTCATTGCCGCTGAAGACGGCAAGTTCTGTTCCCACAGCGGCTTCGACACGGAGGCCATCGAGAAGGCAATCGAGCGCAATGCCCAGGGAGGGCGCATTCGCGGCGGCTCCACCATCAGCCAGCAGACCGCCAAGAACGTGTTCCTGTGGCAAGGCGGCGGCTACTTCCGCAAAGGGCTGGAAGCCTATTTCACGGTCTTGATCGAACAGATCTGGGGCAAGCGGCGGATCATGGAGGTCTATCTCAATGTCGCCGAAACGGGTATCGGTACCTATGGCGTGGAAGCTGGCGCGCAACGCTATTTCGGACAGTCCGCCGCATCGCTGACGCCATTACAGGCGGCACGCATGGCGGCTGCTCTGCCCTTACCAAAGGAACGCTCGGTCAAGAATCCCGGCGGCTGGCTGGCGCGCCACGGCAACCGTATTTCCTCGCGCATCGGCGTTGTCCGGCGCGATGCGCTCGACGCTTGCGTTTACAACTGAGCGCCGCTCCTCGCCCACCTGCGGGTCAACCACCCGATTATCATGGACTTAGACTCGCCCACCAACTATGTATGATATAACATTGCAGTGCTGATATTTCGTATCACTCTGATTTTACTTTGATTTTTCCTTGGCTCTTAGCCTGAAATTCGCCAAGCCAGCTTGCCAGAGATGAAACCACGGACGGACTGACAGGTTAGTATGGGGCATTCCCACGCACATACAGGGGAACATGATCACGGGCATGGACACAGCCATGCCCCGGCCGATTTCGGTCGCGCCTTCCTGATCGGGATCGTGCTCAACACCTGCTTTGTGATTGTCGAAGCGGTCTATGGCTGGATGTCGGGCTCGATGGCGCTGATTGCCGATGCCGGTCACAATCTCAGCGATGTGCTAAGCCTTCTGCTTGCATGGGGCGCCAGCATAGCGGCCAAGCGGCCTGCCAACACACGCTACACCTATGGCTACAAGAGCTCGACCATACTGGCCGCTCTCGCCAACGCCGGACTGCTGCTGGTGGCAATCGGCGCCATCCTGTTCGAAACGCTCAACCGTATGGCCGAGCCTGCACCCGTGCAGGGCATGACGATGGTGATCGTCGCCAGCATTGGCATCGTCATCAATGCCGGCACAGCGATGATGTTCATGCGCGGCCGCCATCACGACATCAACATACGCGGCGCCTTCCTGCATATGGCAGCCGACGCGCTGGTGAGCCTGGGAGTAGTGCTGGCGGGCGGGGCCATCCTGATGACCGGCGCGCACTGGATCGATCCAGCGGTCAGCCTTGTGATCGTGGCGGTTATTGCATGGGGAACCTGGGGTTTGCTCAAGGACAGTCTCTCGATGAGCCTGCTGGCCGTGCCCAAGGGCATTTCGGAAGGAGCTGTACGAAGCTATCTCGGCGGACTTGATGGCGTGAGCGAGATCCACGACCTCCACATCTGGCCTATGAGTACCACCGAAACCGCTCTGACCGCGCATCTTGTCATGCCCGGCGGGCATCCCGGCGATGCCTTCCTGCGCGAAGTGGCAGAGGAATTGAACCATTACCACCGCATCGGTCATACAACGATACAGGTCGAAGTGGTCCGCCTGTGCGTGGTGGAATGCTAGCCTCCCATTAGCCAGCCCGAGGAATTAGGGCGCATCACGCAGTGTAATGCCCTGGCGATGCACCCGAATTTGCGTTCGTGGCGGATCCTCGTTTCAGGCGACGTCGGCGAACTTCAAAAGATCGATCATGAGGAAGTCCTCATTATCCCGCGCACCCCCAATCGTCGGCAGCGTCGGCTCCCATGTCGGGTCTTGCGAAAGATAGGAGGTCCGATCGCCCTCGATGAGGCCAATCATCACTTCCGCCACGATCCGTGCGCCGACCGGTCCCAGCCGCTCTCCGCTCTCGACCACCGACGCTTCGCGCAGCACATAAAACCATAAAGGCGTCCGATCATCGAGCCCCCAAGGCTGTAGCACCGACAGATCCCCCTGCGACAGCACGGGCAGATCCATTGCGGCGGCCACCCGCTGCCCTGACGGCAAGGAGAATGTCAGGTGTCGCAGGAGGTTGCGCTGTGCCAGCGACTGAGGATTGGTCGCCGGGTCTGGATTGGCGACGACTGAAGATGGCAAGCGGAAAAGTGCGGTCGAAAGGATCGCATCGATCTTCTTGTTCGGTCGTACATTGCCGTCACCGAAGTCGAAGAATGTCCGCCAGTCGACAAACCGCCGCTTCGCCCGGAATCCGCCAGTCAAATCGTCCGGATCGGTCGTGCTTGAATGCACGTCCTTGAAGATCATCGCAAAGAACGGATTATTGCCGGGATTGCCGGTCAGATTCGCTCGGTAGCTGGGGCGCACCTGGCTATGCCCGAAGCGGTAGGCGCCAACCGAGAATTCGACCGGGATATAAGGTTCGTTCTTCCATTTGTAGAACCTGCGACCGTTCTGGAGCACGTCGTCCACCACATCCTGACCACATGTTTTGGCGAGGAATTCGTGGATGATGATCCATTGGTAGTGCCAGCGCACCAGCCGCTGCGCTTCGGCAAAGATCGACGCGCCGTCGGTAAGGCTCAGCGTATCGCGCACATGATCAATGGCCGCGTTGTGGAACTTGAGGAATGCGACCTGCATTTGGGACAGGATTACATTCTCGTCATTGCGCGGATCGCCGATCAGGGGGGTCAGCTGGCTGTTACGCGGCAGATCCGGCTTGCCGTTATTTGCCAGCTTCTCGACCAGGAAGGAAATGCCGCCACCGGTCTTCTGGTCATAAAGCTGCGGACTGCCGTTGGGCCCCGAACCGTAAACGCTGTCGAGACCGAAACTGGGCGTGCGGAAATTGGCGATCATCTCTGGATCGACCTGCCGCTCGAGGCTGGAGGTGATGTCCAGCGTCATGTCGTGATCGAGGAACTGGCCCAGGAAAGTCATGCCGGCAGACAGGTTGGGATTGTTCGGATTGCGTGCCGAGAGATTGGCGTCGGCGATAAGATCAACGGGGTCTGCAGTCAGATCCTCCAGTGCATCCATAACCCCTCCGACCTTGCCGACTTCCAGCAGAGCATGGCGGGTGGTTGGATTATCGCTGGCAAACGGGGGGAGCTTGCCGAACATCCGGCCGAAACGGCCTTCGTCAAAGTATCGCGACCGCGGCGGAATGATTTCCGGCGGGTAAGTTCCATGTTGTGGCATCAGGGGCCTCCTGCGGTTGAACGCAAGCGCATAGGCTTGCCGCGACCCGCAAGGTCAGGGCTTTGAGCAGAGGTTTTGATTTTCAAAGGTCGGCTAAAGTCGACGCAGCATGAATAATACGATCAGATCAGGAAGCGTATGACAAAATCGACAACCTCGTTTCTGCGTATGAGAATTACGACAGGATGACGAGATTTTAAGTCGAGATGAAAGAATATTATTGTTAACCATATAACTTAATATTCTATCCAACGCATGACCAACCGCAACAATTCTTGCCACAAGAAATGCAATTAAAACGGTTTGTGATCAAAAAAATGCATCGCAGAACAATGCCCTGCGGTGCACCAATTGAAAGATTGCTGTTGAGCAGGCTCAGGCCGCCTCTTCCTTCTCGGCCTTCTTGCCGCCGTGGACCTGGATCGGCTCCTTCTTGCCTTCCACCACGTCCTTGTCGATCACGATCTCGGTCACACCGTCCATGTCGGGCAGGTCGAACATCGTATCCAGCAGAATACCTTCGACGATCGAGCGCAGGCCGCGTGCACCGGTCTTACGCTTGATAGCGCGTTCGGCGATTGTGCGCAGCGCATCATCATTGAAGGTCAGCACCACGTCTTCTAGCTCGAACAGCTTCTGGTACTGCTTGACCAGTGCATTCTTGGGCTCGGTCAGGATCGTCACCAGCGCCTCGATATCGAGATCGCGCAGTGTCGCGATTACCGGCAGGCGACCGACGAATTCGGGGATCAGGCCAAATTTGAGCAGATCTTCCGGTTCCCCCTTTTCGAGCAATTCGCCGATGCGGCGCTTGTCCGGATCGGCGACATGCGCGCCGAACCCGATCGACCGCTTTTGCAGCCGGTCGGCAATGATCTTCTCGAGGCCGGCAAAGGCGCCGCCACAGATGAACAGGATGTTCGTGGTATCGACCTGCAGGAACTCCTGCTGCGGGTGCTTGCGGCCACCCTGCGGCGGAACCGAGGCGGTCGTGCCTTCCATCAGCTTGAGCAGTGCCTGCTGCACGCCTTCGCCCGACACGTCGCGCGTAATCGAGGGATTTTCCGCCTTGCGGGTAATCTTGTCGATTTCGTCGATATAGACGATGCCGTGCTGTGCCTTTTCGACATTATAGTCGGACGCTTGCAGCAGCTTGAGGATGATGTTTTCGACATCTTCACCCACATAGCCTGCTTCGGTCAGCGTGGTGGCATCTGCCATGGTGAAGGGAACGTCGAAGGTGCGTGCCAGCGTTTGCGCCAGCAGCGTCTTGCCCGAGCCGGTAGGGCCGACCAGCAGGATGTTGGATTTGGCAAGTTCGACATCGCCGGCCTTGCCGCTGTGCTTGAGGCGCTTGTAGTGGTTGTGCACCGCAACCGATAGCACGCGCTTGGCGCGGTCCTGCCCGATCACGTAATCGTTGAGCTGCCCGAAAATTTCCGACGGCGTGGGGACGTCGCCGTCCTTCTTGCCCGATATGCCGGCCTTGGTTTCTTCGCGGATGATATCGTTGCACAGTTCAACGCATTCGTCACAGATGAACACGGTGGGGCCTGCGATCAGCTTGCGCACTTCGTGCTGCGACTTGCCGCAGAAGCTGCAATACAGCGTAGATTTGCTATCGGTTCCGCTCAACTTCGTCATATCCTGCTCTGCCCCGCAGCCCCGTAACCTGGGATTCACCGGTTTTAAGCCGGTGCGGGATTGGGTCAATATCTAGATACCACACACCTCTTGCCACAAGCTGAAGCGGCAAGGTTGCTCAAATCCTACGACAATATTGCAACAGCCCTGTGCCGGGACGGACCCGGCGTCAGTCCTTACTCGGGCGCGCCGCCCGAGCCCTTGTCTTCGTCCTTGGTCGGCTCGTCATCACCTTCGCTTTCGGGACGGGCTTCAAAAACCTTGTCGACGATGCCGAATTTCATCGCCTCATCCGCTTCAAGGAAAGTGTCACGGTCCATCGCCTTTTCGATCTCGGTCAGCGACTTGCCGGTATATTTCACATAGAGATCGTTCATCCGCTGGCGGATACGCAGGATCTCGCGAGCCTGGATTTCGATATCCGACGCCATGCCGCGCGCGCCGCCAGATGGCTGGTGAACCATGATCCGCGCATTGGGCAGCGCGATACGCATGCCCGGCTCGCCCGCAGCCAGCAGGAAGCTGCCCATCGAAGCTGCCTGGCCAATGCAAACGGTCGAAACACGCGGCTTGATGTATTGCATGGTGTCATGGATCGCCATGCCGGCGGTCACCACGCCGCCCGGCGAATTGATATACATCGAGATCGGCTTGGAGGGATTTTCGCTCTCGAGAAACAGCAACTGGGCGACAATCAGCGATGCCATCGTGTCTTCCACCTGCCCGGTGACGAACACAATGCGTTCGCGCAGCAAGCGGCTGAAGATGTCGAAGGCGCGTTCGCCCCGGCTCGACTGTTCGACCACGGTCGGCACCAACGCCCCGGTAATGGGATCGCGGGTGAACTGGCCCTGGGTACCGTGAGCGTCGCTTCCGAACAGGTCGATCATGAAAATCCTCTTGTCAAAATATCGTGCGCCTATGTCGCTATAGCTGCCCCGATGTTCAAGGGGGTCAGGCCCCTGCAGGCGCGGCTTTTCCCCGCTCCGCCTCGTGCCGCGCCTTCAGTTCGCACAGGAAGCCATGAAGCACCTCGGTGGACAATCCGTGCAGCATCAGGCGGAACCCCGCTTTCAGCGTACTCTCGGGGACCAGCGGATGAGCATTTGTGACCATGGCCAGATGCTTTTCCTCCCCCGTAAGCCGGGCGCAATAGAGCCCGATTGTTTCGTCGAGTTGCAGGCTGTTGGCCGCGCGCCAGAAATCACGGTCGGTCAGCCAGAACGCATAGGCGGGGGTGTAAAGCTCGATTGCGGTCTGCAAATCGATCTTGTTGAGCCAGCCTTTGGGCATCTGGTCGATTTTCACGGCCTCAGGATCGATGGCCGTAAAGTCGATCACATCGCGCTTCGCCAGTTCGACACCGCGCCGGTCCATCTCGTGGTTCAACTGGATCAGGAAGTTGTAGATGTTGAGATCGTGTTTGAGGAACAGATTGTCGCGCACCCCGTCGATGTCCGTGGGGTCCATCGGCTCCAGCACCGGCCTGAAGCCCGGCGTGGCGTTGTCAGCGATAAACCGCAGCACCTGCGAACCGAGATGGAAATGGCGCAGGATCAGCCAGTTGGCATCGGGCGTCAGGCAGCGCTTCATCCCCGTGGCGATCATCCAGTGGAGGAACTTCGGGGCATGAGGGAAGCGCGGGAAAACCGATTTGAACATTTGCGCCAGAATGATTGTCAACCGCGCCAGCGGGCGGACGAAAGGCAGCAGGAACTGGCGGCTGGGCGAACGCTGATCGCGTAAAAGCGCCGCCTTTGCTTCAGGGAAAAATGGCAAGGACCGATCCATCGCCAGCGCCGCCCAGGGATCGGGATCGGCGGGATCGTGCACTCCGAAGGCATGGACGATCGGCTCGTCATGCGCCGTCGCCGGATGGGGACGCCCGGCGAGGGGCCGCCTAGACATTGTCCACTTCCTCCAGCTGCAGGCGATAGAGACGCGCCACGATGCGCGCGTGGCGGACAATATCCTCTCCCACCGCGTCGCTGGTCACCGCCAGCGCCATCGCCTCGTCGAATTCCTCCAGATGGTGGCTGTCATTGTCCGAATGGTACTGGAAGAAACTGACAGCTTCAGGCGGCAGGCCCAGCTGGTCGCGGATCAATTCGGACCACGGCCCGGCAATCCTGTTACCCAATCCTTCGATGATGAACATAGCGCCAAGCAGACCAACAGGATCGGGCTTCGATGCGGCAAGATACATGAACGCCGAAAGCGCCTCGGAGCCGACATTCTTCTTCGCGTTCAAGATATCCTCGCGGGCACCACCCACGGCGACGAAATTGTCCTCCAGCATACGGAAATCGCGGTGCTCGGCCTGCGCATGCTCCAGAAACATGCTGCGCAATTCCTCATGCGATGGTGAAAGGCTGGAGGCCGCGCGGCTGATCCAGCGGCTGCCTTCGATCACCTGTTGGCGCAGATTGAGCAACAGGCTTCGGTAGTCCTCGACCCGCCACTTCCGCGCATGAAGACGGGCAACCAGCGGCACTGTCATCAGCGCGCTTTCGAAATCGATCCACACTTGCGCCAGTTGGCGGTGCGTTCTGGCGAGCGGCGCATCGGGCCGTCCTGTTTCGGCATTCATTCAGCGTCACTCCCTTCTTACGGACCGACCACGGTCATGCCCGCATATGCCATTACACATTGGCCGCTTTCGGGCACGGCGCAAAGCACCTGCTGCCCTTCTGCCAGATTGCCGCTGCGCAGCAGATCATCAAGGATCATGAAGATCGAGGCGGCGCCGACATTGCCCTTGGTGGCAAGATTGGAGAACCAGCGTTCCTCGGGAATCATGCATCCCGCCTTGGTCGCCAACCGGACCATCTCCTCGCGCAGCGAATGGGCGGAATAGTGGATTGCGAACCAATCGACTGCGTCGGGTTCTATCCGGCCCTCGTCCACCAGCCGCATGAACTCGCCCAGCCAGACCGGCAACATTCGGTAGAGCGCATCGACGTCCTGCCTTAGCTGGAACGCACCCGCCCGTGCCGCTGCGCCAATGTCGGTGTGATGTGACCAAGGGGTAAGCGCCCGATCGTCTCCTCGCACCGCCCCGGCAGTCATGCATGGTTCGAATCGGTCGGCGAAGCTGCGCAGCGATACCCAATCGATCCGCAAACTCAGACCCCGGCTGGCGGGTCGATCCTCGATAAGCACAGCAGCCGCCCCGTCGCTGAGTGTCCAGCGCAGAAAACCCGCGTCGGACGGTAGCGACCCGTCCTCCAGCATGCTGTCTGTGCCGTGGTAGAAGCCAGGTCGAAAATATCGGCTGGCGAACTCGCCGCCTCCGACCAGCGCAGCGCGATGCTCGCCTGCCCTGATCTGCAGCCAGGCACTCTTGAGAGCCATCATCGAGCTGGCGCAGACCGATTGCATACTTGCAGTTTCAATCGGCGGAAGACCGAGTTCGCCATGCAGCTGGCTTGCCAGACCCGGCACCATCAGATCATTCTGAGTGGTCGATGTGGCAAGATAGCCAATGGCCTTGGGGTCGATCTCTGCATCGGCCAGCGCATTGCGGCTGGCCTCTGCCAACATCCGCGCAATGGTCCAGTCGGTCGAGCCGTCGGGCTTCATTGCATAGTGGCGAGTAGCAATGCGATTCTGCCGCAGGACCAGCCTTCCCATGCGCTCCGCCTGCGGTGACAGATGCCCGATGTAATCGGCCATGCGATCGTTCGGTACAGGTTCGCCAGGAAGGAACTGCCCGGACGCAGTGATATATGCCATTCACACAATTTCGTGACCGAGCGGTTCATCCGCAAGCGTTTGCGCCGACCTTTTCCCTATAAATCCATCATCGTCGGGGATTTTCCGCTGTCCGTCGGACTGCCGAGTCATTCATCGGCGCGAATTGCGCATCCGTCGAAGCGTGCGTTCGGCAATGTGGCTACAACTGTAAACGAGGATCGGAAACGAGGAGAAACAATGACCCGATCGCAAGCCCTTGCCACCAGCACTCTGGCCATTGCCGCCATGCTTGCGACCCCTGCCCTTGCACAGGACGGGGCTTCGAGCGACGGTGCCGATGCTGCCGTCGAAGCTACCGCTTCGACCACTGGTGCGCGGGTGTACGAGCCAACCTATTTCTCCCAGTTCGCACCGCGCAATGCGCTCGACATGGTAGCTCGCATTCCCGGCTTTGCCATCGCGGGCGGCGATGACAATGGTCTGCGCGGACTTGGGCAGGCGACCCAAAACGTGGTCGTCAACGGCGCGCGCTTTTCCAGCAAATCCGAATCGGTTGAAGACCAGCTCAGACGCATCCCGGCTGGCGATGTGATCCGGATCGAAATGGTCGATGGCAATACCCTTGATATCCCCGGACTCACCGGGCTTGTCGCGAATGTCGTCTACAAGACTGGTGGCGTTTCGGGCCAGTTTCGCTGGAACACGGGCTTCCGCCCTTACAATACCGAAGCACAGCTCTATGGCGGCGAGATTTCGATGACCGGCAGCGATGGCGCGCTCGATTACACGGTGTCGCTGTCGAACCCGAACGATCGGTTCGGGGCCGACGGGCAGGTGTTGATTACCGATGCCGATGGCGAACTAATCGAAGAGCAATATTCGAAGTTCTCGGGCAAATATGACAATCCGAAACTGGCGACCAATTTCTCCTACGATTTCGGCAGTGGTACGGTGGCCAACCTCAATCTCAGCTATGGCGAGGATTTCCTCAAGCAGAGCCTGCCGGAAATCGCCACGCGGGCCGATGGATCGGTCAGAACACGCGATTCCCGCGTCCATGAAGACGGGCCTGAATACGAGATCGGTGCCGACTTCGAATTTCCGCTGGGACCGGGCAAGCTCAAGCTGATCGGGCTCGAACGGTATGAACGGGACAATTTCAGCGCGACGGTCATCGACGGTTTCGACGATGGCAGCGTTTCCACCGGATTTCGCTTCGCGCAAACAAATGGCGAAGGCGAGCGCATTGCCCGCGGCGAATACAGCTGGAAGATGTGGAATTCCGACTGGCAGTTGTCGGGCGAAGCGGCGTTCAACCGGCTCGACCGCTCGTCCTCGCTCGCCGAACTGTCTCCAGAAGGCGAATTCGTAAATCTGCCGTTCCCCGGCGGTAATGGCGGTGTGACGGAAGACCGCTACGAGACCAGCCTGAGCTTTTCCCGTGCGCTATCGCCGACGCTCTCGGTCCAGGCGATCGGGGCAATGGAATTCTCGACCATCGAGCAGACAGGATCGGCGGCAAATTCGCGCAGCTTCAAGCGTCCCAAGGGATCGCTTGCGGCGACCTGGAAACCATCGCAAGGTTTCGACCTTTCGCTGACGCTGGCACGCCGCGTCAGCCAGCTGTCGTTCGGTGATTTCCTCGCCAGCGTCTCGCTCAACGATGACAATGAGAACGGCGGCAACAACGAATTGGTCCCCTATCAGAGCTGGAACATCGAACTGGAGGCGAACAAGAGCTTTGGCGCCTGGGGCTCGATCAAGTTGGAAGCAAAGCAGGCCTGGTTCGAGGATTTCATAGACTGGTTCCCGCTCGCCGATGGCGGCGAGGCGCGCGGCAATATCGGCGATGCCGACCGCCTGCATCTCGAGGCCAATGCAACGCTCAAGCTCGACCCGCTAGGTGTAAAGGGTGCGCGCTTCGACATTCAGGCGATCAAACGCTGGATGTATGTCACCGATCCCTTCACCGGAATCGAGCGTGGATTCTCGAATGATCAGGAGGGCTTTCTCGACATCGCCTTCCGGCACGACATTCCGGCGAGCGACTGGGCCTGGGGCGCCGGTCTGAACCACAACGATCCCGCACCATACTCGCGCCGCTACGAAGAAGGGCGTGAATGGGAAGGCCCCTTCTTCGACGCGCTGTTCATCGAGCACAAGGATGTCTTCGGGCTGACGGTGAAAGCCAGCTCGGTCAATCTTCTCGGTGCGCGAAATCGTTGGGTCAGAACAGTTTACGAAAGCCCGCGGCCGGATGGCGACGTGCTGTTCCATGAGGACGTCAACCGCCGCATCGGCCCGATCTTTCGCCTGTCCATCAGCGGGGATTTCTGACGCGCACTTGAATTGCTATATGCCGCTGGCATGGTGGCGCGATGAACAGACAGTTGCTCGGCGCTGTGGCGCTCATCGCCTTTGCCAGCCCGCTTTCGGCACAGGAATCCCTGCCCGTCGTCGAGATAGTGCCGGAAAAAGTCGCGTTGCCATTCGGGTTCGAGCCAATCCGCGACAAGGCCGAGGCGGATGCCTTGCAACATGCGTTTGAAATCCAGCGGCGCGACGACGGACCCGAAGGCATCAATGCGGTGATTGCGGTCGCACCCGACATCCAGCAACAGATCCGGGCGGCTAAGGGGCGCCGGACACCGATTGCGGGGCGGACGGTGCTGGTGAAGGACAATGTCGAAACGCGCGAATTGCCGACAACTGCGGGCAGCCTTGCCCTGGCAAACAACTGGACCCGCCGTGACGCACCGCTGATTGCCAATCTGCGCGACGCTGGTGGTGTGGTCATGGGCAAGACAAACCTCTCCGAATGGGCGAACATCCGCGACAATAACTCGACCAGCGGCTGGAGCGCCGTAGGCGGGCTGACCCGCAATCCCCACGCAACAGACAGAAATACATGCGGTTCATCTTCGGGTAGTGGCGCTGCGGTTGCTGCGGGCTTTGCCTGGGCCGCAATTGGAACCGAGACAAATGGCTCGATCTCCTGTCCTGCCAGCATCAACGGAATTGTCGGTTTCAAGCCGAGCGTCGGGCTGGTCAGCCGCACACATGTCGTGCCGATTTCCAGCACGCAGGACACCGCTGGCCCGATGGCACGAACAGTGCAGGATGCCGCGCTGCTGCTCGGAGCGATAGCCGGGCGCGATCCTGCCGATCCGGCAACTGCCGACGCCCCCCTGCGCAAGGACTTCATCGCCGGACTTGCCGATCTCTCGCTGTCGGGCGTGCGTATCGGTGTGATGCGCAAGCAGGTCGGCAATCGAGCCGATGTGGGCACAGTTTTCGAAACGGCGCTCGCGGACCTGCGGAAAGCCGGTGCCGTGCTGGTCGACGTGGAGTTCGAGCCTGCCGATCAGATGTATGACGACAGCTTTACCGTTTTGCTGTTCGAACTGCGCGAGGAGATGGGAAAATATCTCCGCAGCCTTCCGGGCGATGACATGCCGCGCAACCTTGCCGATCTTATCGCCTTCAATGCGGCCCATGCCGACGATGAAATGCGCTGGTTTGGCCAGGACCTGTTTGAACAGGCTGAGGCAGCAACCGACCGCGCCGCATACGAAACGGCACGTGCAAATGCGGTTCGCATAGCGGGCAAGGAGACGCTCGACAGACTGTTGGCCGAGCATGATGTGGCTGCGCTGGTCGCACCAACCCAAGGGCCAGCATGGGCGACCGATCTGGTCAATGGTGATAATTTCAATGGCAGCATCGGCTTTGGTTCGCCCGCCGCCATCGCGGGCTATCCGCATCTGACCGTGCCGATGGGCGATGTAGAGGGGCTGCCAGTGGGGATCAGCTTCTTCGGCCCGAAATGGCACGATTTCGAAGTGCTGCAGCTTGGCGCGGCATACGAGCGCGTGCGCAGTGCCAAACTGCCGACGCCTTCCTTTGCGAGATGGCGTCCGGTTTCGGCCGACTAAGTGCCAAGCAAAAGGGCGGCAGGATCGCTCCCGCCGCCCTTCAATCTTTCGCTGAAAGCCAGGCTTACTTCTTGGCAGCAGCCTTCTTGGCCGGAGCTTTCTTGGCGGCAGGCTTGTCGTCCTTCTTGGCGGCAACCTTCTTGGGTTCAGCCTTCTTGGGCTCAGCCTTCTTGGTCGCAGCTTCCTTTTTGGGAGCAGCCTCCTTCTTGGCAGCAGGCTTCTTCGCTTCCGTTTTCTTGGCCGGAGCCTTCTTCGCAGCCGCTTTTTTCTTCGGCTTGGCGGCTTCGGCGTCTTCCTCCGCTTCGATCGCGGCTTCCAATTCCTCGCGCGTCACTTCGCGGTCGGTGATGGCAGCCTTGTCGAACAGGAAGTCGACGACCTTGTCTTCATAGAGCGGCGCGCGCAGCTGGGCGGCTGCCATCGGCTCCGACTGGACGTATTGAACGAACCGGTCGCGATCTTCGGGGCGATACTGCTGTGCCGCCTGCTGGATCAGCATGTTCATTTCGTTCGAAGTGACGTTGACGTTGTTCGCCTGGCCGATTTCCGACAGCAGCAGACCGAGGCGCACGCGACGCTCTGCAATGTGGCGATAATCGTCCTTCTCGGCGTCCATTTCCTTCATCATCGCTTCGGGATTTTCCGAACGCGCTGCTTCCTGCTGGAGCTGGGCCCAGATCTGGTCGAATTCGGCATCGACCATGCCTTGCGGCACGTCGAAATCATGGCCGGCGGCAAGCTGATCGAGCAGCGAACGCTTCATCTGGGTGCGGGTCAGGCCGGCAGTTTCCTGCTCCAGCTGGCCCCGCATCAATTCCTTCAGCTTGTCGAGACCGTCGAGGCCGAAGTTCTTGGCGAAATCATCGTCGATCGTCGCTTCGCCTTCGACCTTCACCTGCTTCACGGTGACATCGAATTCAGCATCCTTACCGGCAAGGTGGGTTGCCTGGTAATCGGCCGGGAAGGTCACGGTGATGGTCTTGGCATCTCCGGTTTTCACGCCAACCAGCTGGTCTTCGAAGCCGGGGATGAACATGCCAGAGCCAAGCACCAGTGCAGCGTCTTCTGCCTTGCCGCCTTCAAACTCGGTACCGTCAACGCGGCCCACGAAGTCGATGATCAGCTGGTCGCCATCGGCAGCCTTCTTTGATTTCGGCGCGTCCTTGTAGCTCTTGTTCGCCGAAGCGAGGCGGGTGACGGCTTCCATCACTTCCTCGTCGGTTACAGGAACGGTCAGGCGTTCGATTGCCAGATCGTCAACCTTCGGCGCCTTCACTTCGGGCAGCACTTCCAGCTCGACGGTCAGGGTCGCGTCCTTGCCTTCGTCATAGCCTTCGCCCAGTTCGATCTTGGGCTGCATGGCCGGACGCAGCTTGTTCTCGGCCATCACCTTGTCGACCGATTCGCGAATCATTTCGTTCACGGCCTGCGCGTGCAGTTGTTCGCCGTGCATCTTGCGCACCAGATTTGCAGGCACCTTGCCGGGGCGGAAGCCCGGCATCTTCACCTGCGGGGCGATCTTCTTGACCTCGGTTTCCACGCGGCCGCTGATGTCCTTGGCCGGAATGGTGATCGCATAGGCCCGCTTCAGACCCTTGTTGGTGGTTTCTTTGATCTGCATGGTGATGAGAACTCGTGACCTTAAAACATGTTCAATTGGCGTGTGGTCCGTGCGCGCGGCGTAATTGGTGCGGGCGAAGGGACTCGAACCCCCACATCTTTCGATACTGGTACCTAAAACCAGCGCGTCTACCAATTCCGCCACGCCCGCAAACCCGAACGAAGCTGCGCGTTGGCGGGAGGCCGCCACGCGTATAGGCGTGCGCCTCTAGTCGCGTGCGGCGAAAAGGGCAAGCGCGGCGACGGTCGAGGGAACGGTATATTGCGTCAAACCGTTTTACCGATGCAATCATGCAGCAAGGAGAGCCGTCATGGCGACCCAGCCCGATCCCGATTTCATCGACCCCGGTGCTCCGCCGGAAATGCCTCCTGACAGCCTTCCGGATGAGGCACCGATGCAGGAACCGCCCGGTATCGAGCCGGTCCAGCCCGATCACGACAATCCCGGGCGGGGTCCGATTGAAACCCCGCCTCCGCCGGATTGATCTTGCGACTGGCGGCGTGCGCGATTAGTGGCGCGCATCATGAGCGAAACCATCAAGACTGACACCCCGCCCGACCGCCTGTCGGTCAACCCCAAGAACGAGCATTTCGATGTCGAAGTGCTCAAGCGCGGCGTGGGTATCCGCTTCAAGGGCCGTGAGCGCACCGATATCGAGGAATATTCGATCCCCGAAGGATGGGTGCGCGTACAGGCAGGCAAGACGATGGACCGCAAGGGCAATCCGCTAACGCTCAAGCTCAGCGGCCCGGTCGAGGCATGGTTCGAAGACCTGGGCGAGGACGCGCCGGTCAACAAGGCGGACTGATCGCTGCAGCCCCGGTTTGAATTCAGGATTCGCCTCGCCAGCGAACAAGGCCACATCCCGAAATTCAGGCCGGCCCGCTACCGAAAGGCCGGGACAAGGTGACACCAGGTTACAGGCGTGTCACCTGAATCCTACATGGTCGTGCCCGGACGACTCTATATTTATCAGGTAGTTAAACAGTTTTCTCGGCGCCAAGGTTACAAACCGGGGTAAGGGGGTAGCTGGCGCATGAAGCATCTCCAAACCAACGCAGTGAAAGTGCCGACCGGTCGTTAGCAAAAGCCAAGCCTGTAGGAAAATCCATGAGTGCGGGGCGAAGGCAACTGCCAGCAAGACGCGAAATGCGAAATTCGAACGGGATCGCTACTCGCTGATTACTGCGCATATTCCGCGAAGGCCGAAAGGAACGCCTTCGAGCTTTCACGACGCGGCGGCGGCGGAACGGCGGCAATCCTGGTGCGGGCCACGGATGCGTTGTCGGGATAGATAAAGCCGGAAATTGGCCAGCGCGTCGTGCCGACATCTCCGATCGGCGCATACCAGACCTGCACTTCGCTCCAATCATTGGCCGGTGAAGCATCGACCGCCAGCACGTCTTTCTCGACCTGTCCGCGGCGGCCGTTGACCGGCGACCAATTGGCATGATCGATCAGCACGTGCCGCGAATCGATAATTTTGCTGACGGTGGCGACATGGCCAAATTGCATTGCGCGATGCGGTGTAAAGGTCATCACCGCCCCCACCCGCGGCGTCTGCCCGGTGGCATAGCGGCCCTGCGCCTGTTCCCACCAATTGCGCGCGTCGCCATAGATCTCGATACCTGAAACCTGCCGCGCATAGGGTGCGCATTGAAGGTAAGGCGCCAGCTCGCCTTCCTGCCCGCCCGCTGACGCTGGTACTGCCAACGTAAGCACGAAAAGGGCCAAGGGGACGCTGAAGGCTTTCATGGGTTTCGAGCCTATGCCGGCATGGTTAAAATTCCCCTTCTCGCTCTCCCCTTGCCAATTGCGCAGCAAAGGGCCACTTGCCGCGCCAGCATGAGCGCCACCAAACCCACTGTGATCATCATCGGTCGCCCTAACGTCGGCAAGTCCACGCTGTTCAACCGGCTGGTGGGCAAGAAGCTGGCGCTGGTCGACGACCAGCCCGGCGTCACACGTGACCGGCGGATGGGCGATGCGGAGATCGCCGGGCTCGAATTTACGATTGTCGATACCGCCGGCTGGGAAGACGAGGATGCCGAAAGCCTGCCGGGCCGGATGCGCAAGCAGACCGAAGTCAGCCTGGAAGGCGCTGATGCCGCGCTTTTCGTGTTCGATGCTCGCGCCGGCATCACTCCGCTGGACGAGGAAATAGCGCGCTGGCTGCGCCAGCAGGCAGTTCCGGTCGTGCTGGTGGCCAACAAGGCCGAAGGCAAGGCGGGCGAAGCGGGCATTTTCGAAAGCTACGGCCTGGGCCTTGGCGAGCCGCTGGGCATTTCAGCCGAACATGGCGAAGGCGTGGCCGATTTGTTCGGCGGTTTGTGGCCGATCATCGGCGCACGCGCCGAAGAGGCCGAGGAAGCAGAGCAGTTCGACAGCGATGACGAGGACGCTCCTGCAGGCCCGCTGAAACTGGCCATCGTCGGACGCCCGAATGCCGGCAAGTCCACGCTGATCAACCGGCTGCTGGGCGAGGATCGCCTTCTCACCGGTCCCGAAGCCGGAATCACCCGCGATTCAATTGCGGTCGACTGGCAATGGTTCGATCCCAAGGCGAACGAGACGCGCGAAATCCGGCTGATCGACACCGCCGGGATGCGCAAACGCGCGCGCGTGGTCGACAAGCTGGAAAAGCTGAGCGTTGCCGATGCACGCCGGGCAATCGACTTTGCCGAAGTCGTGGTGCTGCTGCTCGATGCCACCAAGGGGCTCGAACATCAGGATCTCAAGATCGCCGCGCACGTGCTTGAGGAAGGGCGCGCGCTGATGGTGGCGATCAACAAATGGGATGTCGCCGAAAACGCCTCATCACTGTTCAACGGCATCCGCGAAGCCTTGAACGAAGGGCTGGCGCAGGTCCGCGGCGTGCCTTTGTTCGCCGTGTCTGCCAAGACCGGCAAGGGGCTCGACACCATGCTCTCCGCCGCGTTCGAGCTGCGCGAGGCATGGAGCCGCCGTGTGCCCACCGCCGCGCTCAATCGCTGGTTTGACGATGCCCTGGAAGCCAATCCGCCGCCCGCGCCCAAGGGCAAACGGATCAAGCTGCGGTACATCACGCAGGCCAGCATCCGTCCGCCGCGCTTCGTGGTGTTCGGCACCAGGCTCGACATGCTGCCCAAGAGCTATGAGCGATATCTCGTCAACGGAATCCGATCCAAGCTGGGGTTCGATGCCGTGCCGGTGCGCGTGGTGCTCAAGAGCCCCAAAAACCCTTACAAGAACGATTGATCGTGCTTTTCGACCTGCTTTCCGGCGTTTCGGGCATAGAGATCATCCAGCGCACCAGTTCGACCGCTCGGGTCCAGCATGTCGTGCAGCTAAGCCTTGCCCCGGCCTTCCTGCTGGCGGCAATCGGAGCGGTCATGAATGTCATGACCAACCGGTTGATCTGGGTGGCGAACAAGATCGAGCGCACTCTGGCGGCAGACGAGCGTGGCGAAGCAGGCGACATGATGGACGAAATCCCCGCTTTGGAGAAGCGGCGTATCCATGCCCAGCGCGCCGTGATGTTGAGCACTGCGGCTGCCTTGACCATCAGCATCGTGATCGTTCTGCTGTTCGTCAGCGCCTTCGTCAGCGCTTCCATGGGCACATTGGTGGCAATCGCCTGGGTGGTAACGATGGCCTTCCTCGTAGCGGGGCTGACCTCATTCCTGCTTGAAACGCGCACCGCCGCGAAACGCAATCTCGAAAGGATGCGCAATCGACGAAGCCGCCGCAAAGCCTAGTTCAGAGCGCGCCAATCCAGCATTGCATGGGATGTGAGGTGGGCGCGTTGCTGTCATGCTCTTCCCAGTCCCACAGCGTTACCGCACCGGGCAGCATCTCATATCCGCGTGAACGCCAGTAGGCATCTGGCGAAACATAATCGGCCGGTCGCGCGGGATGCCCCTCTTCGCGGATGACCGCGCAGAAGCAGGCATAGTCAGCCCCCCAGTCTCGGGCCGCGTTCTCGCGCTCCTCGAAGATGAGATCGTCGATGCCTTTTCTGCGATATTCCGGCAGCAGCACGTTCTCGCCAAGGTAAAACAGCGCACCCGTATCCATCCCGCGCCGCTCATACGGCAGTCGGAATTCAGGCTTCTGGCTGCGCAAGGGCGAACCCGTTGCCACCCCGACAATGCGATCATCATCATAGGCCACCACCAGCAGCGCGCCGGGATTGGTGATGTATTCGGTCAGATATGCACGCTCTGACTCTCGATCGCCGGCATAAAGGTAGGGCCATTGCTCATAGACAAGGATGCGCAGCCACGCGAGCGCATCGACTGCGCCGCGAAAATCGCTTTCCGGCAATCGCCTGACATATACCCCCATCGGCGCCCCCTAGGAGCATTTCGCAAGTGCGGCAATTGCTTTCGCCTTGCGCTTCCGGTAAGCGCACAGCCCTCGCCCCGGTCCAGCGGTTCACACGATTCCCGCCACCGGGGCGCATCTATTCTTGCGCGAAGGAAATGCATCCGATGGCACGTCGCCGCCAGATCTACGAAGGCAAGGCCAAGATCCTTTACGAAGGGCCCGAACCGGGCACCATCATCCAGTATTTCAAGGATGATGCGACCGCCTTCAATGCCCAGAAAAAGGGCACGATCAACGGCAAGGGTGTGATCAACAATCGCATCAGCGAATATGTGTTCACGCGCCTTTCGCACATCGGCATCCCCACGCATTTCATCCGCCGTCTCAACATGCGCGAACAGCTCGTCCGGCAGGTCGAGATCATCCCGCTCGAAGTGGTGGTGCGCAATGTCGCTGCCGGTTCGCTCAGCCAGCGCCTCGGTATCGAGGAAGGCGAACTGCTGCCGCACACGCTGATCGAATATTGCTACAAGGACGATGCGCTGGGCGACCCGAAGGTTTCCGAAGAGGAAATCGCCTGCTTCAACTGGTGCAGCCATGAAGAGATGCAGGACATGTCGAGCATGGCCATCCGCATCAACGACTTCCTGTGCGGTATGTTCAGCGCAATCGACATCCGCCTGGTCGATTTCAAGCTGGAATTCGGCCGCATCTGGGATGGCGATTACAGCCGCACCATCCTGGCCGACGAAATCAGCCCCGATGGCTGCCGCCTGTGGGACATCAACACCGGCGAAAAGCTCGACAAGGACCGCTTCCGTCGCGATCTGGGTGGTGAAAGCGAAGCCTATCAGGAAGTAGCACGCCGTCTCGGCCTGCTGCAGAATGAAGATAGCGGCCCGGGCGAAGTGCTCGACATGAACGCACACCGCGGTCGGCTGCGCTCACCGGCGAAAACACCGAAGAAGTAATCGGCTGTCGGCCGTTCAGGCGGCCAGCAAAGGTAGCGAGCCTTCGGTCACGGCGATGTCGTGGCCGAAGCGGTCCAGCATCGCCTCAAGGCTTATGTCATTACCGCTTGCCGCCACATTCCACTTCCACAGCGCCGATCCTTGCGATCCGCTCCAGGTGACAAACGGCGTGGTCCAGCCGCTCTGGCAGAAATTCGTCCCGGCCAGCCGTGCCATGAAATAGAGCCACATATCGTCGGCCGTAGGGCACAGCTCGAGTGCCGTCTTGATGTCGAGAACACGCTGGTCGAGCAGTTCGGCACGCAGCAGGATACCGCCGACGCCGGTCCCGAAATGACAGGTCGACGCATCGGGGCCGCGAACATCGTGATCCCAGTGCCGATATCCTTTCGGGACGCCCGCACTATCGAGCGCGATGCGATGTGCGCGGTGACAGGCGATGACGCCGCGCTGCCTGGCCGAAACCAGCTTCTCCAGCCAGTCGGACGGATACCAGGTGTCATCGTCGCAGATGGCGATGTCGGCAAAGGGATAGCGCTTCAGCGCGTGGTGATATTTGGTGTGCGGGCCGTGATCCTTGCAGATCTCGATCCGCAGGCCGTGGGGCTGCATTGCCACGATCTCTTCCGGAAGGGCCGCAAGATCACGCTTGCCGATCCACAACAGCACCCCTTCAGGTCGCAATGTCTGCAACAGCAGACTGCGCAGCGTCAGCGCCAAAGTACCGAAACGCGGCTTGTGCGACGTCAGCGAAACAAACAGACCTTCGCGCCGGGCGGGAAGGTCCGCGGATTGTTCGTACCACTGCCCCCAGCCGGTCTCGATCGCGCGGCGCGCCTGCCATTCGCGCAAGGGCGAGGTGAGCAGGCCTCGACGGATTGGCGGCAACGATCCCCAGTCAAGCCACATGCGGCCTCCACACAATTCACAATTGAATTGGCCGCTAAGACCCTTCTGCTGTTACATCCCCAAGACAACGCGCGATTTTTGCGATTTTGTATGACGCAGTCGCACGGGAATGGGTCACACGACGTAGCGGAGCACGATCCCGCTGGGCGCGATGGCGAAGGCGCAATCGGGCATGTGATCGCCATCCACCTGCACTGGCGTCACGCAGCGGTCGAACGTGATGCGCCGGCAGCTGCGGATTTCAGCATTGGCGAACCGTTCGACCGGCAAGCCCAGCATGGCAGCGGTGCTGAGCGCGATGGTGCCCAGTCTCGTCGAACGTTCGAGCGTTATCAGCTCAACCGATTCCGCCGCCAGCGCAGCCTTGGGGCTGAGGCGGAACGGACCCGCATAGAGTGCGCCGTGCGAGACGATTACCGCCTCCGCCTCGCATTGGAACGCAATGCCCTCGCTGGTTTCTCCGCGGATGGTCATCGGATTGCGTGGCCATTCGCGCATCTGCTCCAACATGGCCACGACATAGGCATAGCGCCCGATCCGCTTCTTCAATGTGCCCGAAACTCTGGCTACCGCGTGACTGTCAGGGCCGATTGAAAGACAGGAAACGATTGGCATTTCGCCCAGCCGGTAAAGCGGTGAATGGACCCAGCCTTCTTCGCCCCGCTCCCACGCCTTGCGCAATTCGCGAGCGAATACGGCTGGCCTGCGTGAATAACCGAGCTCGCGTGCTACGAGATTGATCGTCCCTGCGCGCGCGATACAAAGCGGAATTGCTCCCGCCGCATCGCCCAGCGCCTGCACCGTATCGC